>CACZST010000016.1 GCA_902783895.1 uncultured Erysipelotrichaceae bacterium | reverse complement strand
TTTTGCCCTTTTGAAGCCATAAGAAAACACCTCCTTTCGGAAGTGTATCTTAACACAAATTAGTTTTTTATTAAATGTCTACCCTAGGGGGTGCATTTCATTTAATATCATGTAGTTTTAACCACTTTTTATAATCCCTTAATTTTGCATATTAATTTGTTCATCTGTAACTAAGTTATAACTAATTAATTTATCAGAGTCTAAGTTTTCTTTATTCATATCAACGCCTGTTATTTGACTGTTATCATATGTGGTATAGTAATAAATACCTTTGTCTTGGTTACAACAAGATGAGTAAATTGTGTATTCGAATTTATCATCACCAACATTAGTTAGACCTTTTTGCTGAGATACTGATCCTAATATATGGAAGAACTGGCTAATACTTTCAGATTCTGAGTCACCTGAAACGGAGTTAAGTTTAGTCCAAGCTACTTTGACAAATCTTGAAGATGATGATAAATCACCTGGGATGCCAATTCCACC
Source organism: uncultured Erysipelotrichaceae bacterium (assembly GCA_902783895.1). GTDB lineage: Bacteria > Bacillota_I > Bacilli_A > RF39 > UBA660 > Coprosoma. The sequence continues at coordinate 11,327 of CACZST010000016.1, read as the reverse complement.
CATTCCTCTACTATATAAATCTAGATTTATTTTGTCTGAAAAATTATTTATAGGTTGTTTTGTGGAGCAAGCTATATAATTATTTAAGTTAAACAGTTGAATATCAAATGATGGGTTATTTGTAAGTACGCCAACTGGGTTGTCATAAACTTTTAATCCATCTTTAGTACATTCAACAGTGATTGATTTTTCTTTATCGGAAATCATCCAGTGAAGTGGTGAGAGTTTTAATTCTTCACTAAAGTTTATTTTAACAAGGTTAATTTTATCTAATAGTTTTTTCGCTTCATCAACGGTTGCACATTGTGATAAAATCCATGGGATAAATTCAAATGGTGAAATGTTATCTTTATTTTCATCATATTCTTTATAATCAGCGAAACCGGCAAAATTAAGACCAGCCATTCCCAAACCTTTTTCATTTATCGCATCATAATATAATGGATAATCATTTACAACATAGGCCATACCATTTATAGCATAATGGTTTTTTATTGCATTTGCCTTTCTAAAATTAAATACAAAGTTTCGTGGGGTTACAGTTATAGTTGTGTTAAATTGAAACTCCAAATCTAAGTTACGACCAAAATAATGGTCTTTGGTTACATAAGTAGCAGCTGTACACATATATTCTTTCCTCCTTTTTTTATAGTATTTGCATACCATAAATATATATTCAAAAATATGGTTAATATCTTTCAATACGGCTTCATTATAGCACCCTATTTTTTATAATTCAATGTATTTTAGGAAGTTCACAAAGATATCAGATTTACTTTTATTTTAATTAGATAATATCATTTTTATTTAACATGTTTTTCACATATATTTCATTTTTTTGATTTAATAATTTTGAATTTGCTTTCAAATAATTTGGTCATACAGCTTGATAACTTGCTATTTTAATGGAAAAAGTATATAATTATATAGTCAGTTTTAAACTTTTAATTTAAGAAAGGAGTTATAAATGAAATTTAATAAAGATGAAACTTACATTTTCGCCATGGGTGGACTTGGTGAAATTGGTAAGAATATGTATTGCGTTATGCGTAATGATGAGCTTGTAATTACTGATGCGGGAGTCTTTTTCCCAGGTAATGAGCTTATGGGAATTAATTATGTTATTCCTGATTTTACATTTTTAAAAGAGAACGAAAGCAAAATAAAAGGTTTATTTATTACACATGGTCATGAAGACCATATTGGATCTATTCCATTTTTAATTCAAGCGGTGAATATTCCAGCTATATATGCGCCTCATCAGGCAGCTGCATTGATTAGAAAAAAATTAGAAGATAGAGGAATTAAGTATAATAATGTTTATGCTTACGATGATGACAGTGTATATAAATTTAAAGAAATTGAGGTAAGTTTCTGGAGAGTTACCCACTCTATTCCAGATTCACATGGTATTATTATTAAAACTAAAGATGGTACAGTTGTTACTACAGGAGATTTCAAATTTGATTTGACTCCAATTGGACCACTTCCACAACTTGCGAAAATAACTGAGCTTGGTGAGGAAGGTGTTACCCTTCTTTTAAATGATAGTACTAATGCGATGAATAAGGGAACAAGTAATAGTGAGTCTTTAGTTAATAATGCTTTAGATCAAATATTTACAAAGCATCCAGATAGAAGACTTATAATTGCAACATTTGCCTCAAATATTTATAGACTTAAACATATAGTTGATACATGTAAAAGACATGGTAGAAAAATTGTTACTTTTGGTAGAAGTATGGAAAATAATATTGAGATTTCTATTGAAGGTGGTTATATTAAACATAAGGAAGTATTTGTTACTCCTGAAGAAGCTAAGAAATTACCACCGGAGAAAATATGTATTTTATGTACTGGTACACAAGGTGAACCACTTGCAGCTTTAAGTAGAATTGCGAATGGGACATTTAGACATATTAAGTTAACACAAGAAGATATTGTAATATTCTCATCTTCAGCTATTCCAGGAAATGCTTTAAGCATTGGGAGAACTATTAATAAGTTATATTTAAAAGGTGTTACTGTATATACTAATGCATCTTTAAATGAAATTCATGCTTCTGGACATGCAAATGAAGAAGAACTTAAATGGTTATTTAGACTTGCTAATCCAAAATACTTAATGCCATTCCATGGTGAATATCGTATGCTTAAAGCTAGCGCTGATATTGCTGTTAAATGTGGAATGCCAAGAGAAAATGCTTTCGTTTTAGCAAATGGTGATGTCCTTGCAATGAAGAATCAAGTTATTCACAAAGCTGGACATATCAATGCTGGAAATTGTTACGTTGATGGTAATAGAGTTGGAGATGTTTCTAACTCAGTTATGAAAGAAAGATATGTAATGGCAAATGATGGTATTGTTGTTGTCATTTGTAATATTGATGTAAAAAATAGAAATTTAATTGGAACGCCTAATGTAATTACAAGAGGATTTGTTTTAGTTAATGATAATATTCAATTACTTAAAAAACTTGAAGGTATGGCTAGATGGGTTATTAATGATAAACTTAAAACTGATGCCAGTTATAGTGATATAAAGGGCGAGATTATCAATACAATATCTAATTATATTAATACTCATACTGGAAGAAGACCTATTGTTTTACCGGTAATTATGGATATCAAAAAAAGCGTTAAAATTTAACGCTTTTTTAGCACCCAGTTTCTTGAAATTCATAACTATATGTTTTTTTAATTGATGATGCTTGAGATGTATTTGTTATTTTAACACATGAATTTGATAAATCGGCACCATTTGAAGGATTTACTACTTTATCATTTATGTATCCTTCTTCTGTTAAAACAGATACTTTTACTTTATATATATTACCGTTTGTTTGCGGCATAAGACTTTTATTGTCTGAAGCCCAATTTTGGGCAGCTAATATTATATTTTGTTTGGTTTGTTCATCAGCATTTTTGATTCCTTTTTTTGTGCCTGATGTAACATTTGGAATTATGATTAATAAAATAGCTGATAAGATGACAACAACCCCAATTAATTCAACTAAGGTAAATCCTTTATTCATTTATGTTTTCCTCTATTCTTAAAAGTTCATTATATTTAGCTACTCTATCAGTTCTAGAAAGTGAACCTGTTTTTATTTGGCCAAGTTCTAAAGCAACAGCTAAATCAGCTATAATTACATCTTCGGTTTCTCCACTACGGTGAGATATTATTGTTTTGTAGTTATTTTCTTTAGCTAGTTTAATTGTTTCTAAGGTTTCTGTAATTGTACCAATTTGATTTACTTTAAGTAAAATTGCATTACCAGCCTTCATATCAATACCTTTTTGAAGGTATTTTTTATTTGTTACAAATAAATCATCGCCAACAAGTTGAATTTTATCTCCATATCTTTCGGTCATTTTTTTAAATCCTTCCCAATCATTTTCATCAACAGGATCTTCGATGGAAACAATTGGATATTTATCTAGTAGTGTTTGATAATAGTCTATAAACTGATCGGTATTAAACTTTTTACCAGCACCTTCTAAATTATATATTCCGTTTTCATAAAATTCAGATGCGGCTACATCTAAAGCAAAATTAACATCTTTTCCAGGAATATATCCAGCTTCTTTTACCGCCATCATAAGCATATCTAAGGCTTTTTCATTAGGGTTTACATCTTCCATATTACCTGAATTAAAGATACTTGAATCTTTTTTAAAATTAGGAGCAAATCCACCTTCATCCCCTACACCAGTTTGGTAACCTTTTTCTTTAAGAACTTTTTTTAAAGTATGGAATACTTCACTGGCAATTTGGATTTTTTTCTTAAATGTTTCAGCATTTGTGATAATCATAAATTCTTGGAAATCTATATTATTATCAGCATGCATTCCACCATTTAAAATATTCATCATCGGACTTGGCAAATGGCCTTCTTTATTAAAATATTTATAAAGAGGAATATTTTTATCTAAAGCAGAAGCTTTTAGACAGGCCATTGATATTCCTAAAATAGCGTTAGCACCATATTTATTTTTATTTTCGGTACCATCTAAATTAATTAATGTTTTATCAATTTCTTCTTGATTACTTACATCCATTCCAATAATGTGATTTTTAAGAATATTGTTTACATTATTTACGGCAGTCATTACTCCTTTACCTAGATATCTTTTTGGATCATTATCTCTTAATTCTAAAGCTTCTCTTTCACCGGTTGAGGCTCCTGATGGAACTTCGGCACGGCCAATTATATTATTTTCTAAAATTACATCAACTTCAACGGTTGGGTTGCCTCTTGAATCTAGTATTTCACGAGCTTTTATGTCTTTTATTTTTGTCATATTAGTTTCCTACCTTTCCTATAAATTATAACATTTATTAAGGTATTTTTACAATGATTCATTATTGTTTTCTAAAAACTTAGTAAATATATTTTTATATTTATAAAAAAAATAAGTATTAAAACTTATATTTTTTGACTAAAGCTTTTTTACGGGCAGTTTGTTTATCTGGAAATATGTTTACATTTTCTCCGGCATTTATGTAACCATTTTCTTCAAATGTAATGTTTTCTTCGCCATATATATGTTTAGCATCGATATTATTATTTATTATTTTTCCATCTCCGATTGTTATTTCATCATAGTCTAATATAATAATATCGTTTGCGGATTCTATAGATTTTCCAGCGTTTACGTCGCCTCTTATTATGATATTACCATTTTCAGAAATTATTTTTCCAGTAATATTAACATTACCTTTTATATCGATATTATTTTTAGCAATTATATCCCCGTTTACTAATACATCTCCATTTATTATTAAATCATTTCCAGCAATTAGATTTCCGTTTACCCATACACTACCTTCTATATTTATATTGTTGGATATTTTCATATCTTTTTCAATATATAAGTTACCGTTTGATAAACGGATATTACATGCACGTACAGAACTTGTAACATATAAATTTACCCCTTTTTCTTGGTTAAATAAATTTTGATGTGCTAATATGTCTCCCTGAACGATTGCATCTTTACTGGCAATACAGTCAGCTGGAAATCTTACGTTTATTCTTTCTATTGTCCCAAAAATTGCTGTATGGGGATTTTCTAATAATATTTGTTTTATTTCATTTAAAGTTTTTTGAAAGTCTTGTCTACTACGTATTTCTTCGTCTGTCATTTAATAATCTTTCCTTTCTGGACTTTTCATTATACGCTTTATTTTAAAAAATATCAATTTTTTTATTAAATTGTTGAATTTTTTTAAAATATATGGTATATTTAATATGTTGTCAGTTGTCTCCGTAGCTCAGCTGGATAGAGCAACGCCCTTCTAAGGCGTGGGTCATAGGTTCGAATCCTATCGGGGACGCCATTTTGTAAATTAAAACCTATTTTTATAGGTTTTTTTCATACATGATATTATATTCATCTAAATACATGAAAATAACTTATGTTTTTGCATAAGTTATTTTATATTTTCCCATTTCCAATTTTGAATTTCAGGTAGATCTTCACCACTATCTTTGATATAAGTATTATGTTTAATAAGGTTATCTTTCATTTTTTCAATTATATATGTTTTTTTACTACCTAAACCTTCTAGATGATTTACAGCATCGATTACTAAATTAAATCTATCTATTTTATTTTTAACACGCATATCAAATGGTGTAGTGATTGTTCCTTCTTCCTCATATCCATGAACGGATATGTTTTTATTATGTCTTAAATATGTAAGTTCATGGATTAGTGAAGGATAACCATGGAAATTAAATATTATTGGTTTATCTTTAGTAAATAAGTTATCATAATCTTCATCAGTTATTCCGTGAGGATGATTTGCTTTCAATTTCATTAGATCAACAATATTAATACACCTTATTTTAATATTTGGAAGTTCTTTATTTAAAATAGAAATAGCGCCTAAAACTTCGATTGTTGGTGTATCACCAGCACAAGCCATGACAATATCTGGGTCGTTATCATCATTTGAAGCCCAATCCCATATTCCAAGTCCTTTTGTACAGTGTGTGATAGCTTCTTCCATTGATAGCCATTGGTAACTTGGATGTTTAGAAGCTATTATAGTGTTGATATAATTTTTTGTTTTAATGCAGTGATCAAAACATGAAATTAAACAGTTAGCGTCTGGTGGTAGATAAAGTCTTACTATACCAGCTTTTTTATTAGCAAGATGATCTAAGAAACCTGGATCTTGATGAGTATATCCATTGTGATCTTGCTGCCAAACGTTTGATGTTAGAATATAATTTAAAGATGATATATCTCTTCTCCATGATAATTCATTACATATTTTTAACCATTTAGCGTGCTGGGAAGTCATTGAGTCAATTACTCTAATAAAAGCTTCGTAACTAGCGAAAAAGCCATGTCTTCCTGTAAGTAAGTAACCTTCAAGCATACCTTCGCATAAATGCTCGGAAAGGTATGAATCCATAATTCTTCCATTTTTAGAAAGTCCTTCGTCTTCTGGTTTTATTGAAGCTTGCCAATTACGGTTTTCTGCTTCAAAAACATCATATAATCTATTAGCCATTGCTTCATCTGGTGAAAATAGTCTAAAATTGTTTGGGTTTTTTAGATATATATCTTTGATATATGCGCTTAATTTAAGCATGTCTTGGGCTTTTGTTTCTCCATGTCCTTTGATTTCAACGGCATAATTTCTAAAGTCAGGTAAAATTAAATCTTTTCTTAATATTCCACCATTTGCGTGAGGATTTGAACCCATTCTCCTATTTCCTTTTGGAATAAAATCTTCTATTTCTTTAATTATACGACCATTTTCATCAAATAATTTTTCTGGATGATAGCTTTTTAGCCATGTTTCTAACTGTTTGATGTGCTCATCAGTATCAACTTGAATTGGTACTTGATGCGCTCTAAATGAACCTTCTATTTGCTTTCCATCAACTATTTTTGGTCCTGTCCATCCTTTAGGTGTTTTTAGGATAATCATTGGCCATAATGGTCTTTTATCGGTTTTTTCTTCTTTTATTTCTTTAATATCTTTTATTACTTTATTTAATGTATTATACATTTTTTGATGTAATATTTCTGGATCCTCACCTTCGACAAGGTATGGTTTATAGCCGTAGCCATAAAATAGACTTCCAAGCTCTGAATTACTGATTCTCGATAAAACTGTTGGGTTACTTATTTTATAACCATTTAAGTTTAATATTGGTAAAACTACACCATCTGTTTTAGGATTTAAGAATTTATTAGCGTGCCATGAAGTGGCAAGAGGACCGGTTTCGGCTTCTCCATCTCCGACAACAACGGCGGCAATTAAATCAGGATTATCTAATACAGCTCCAAAAGCATGAGCAAGTGAGTAACCTAACTCCCCTCCTTCATTAATTGAACCTGGGGTTTCAGGTGCAGCATGTGATGGAATTCCTCCAGGAAAGGAAAATTGTTTAAATAGTTTTTTTAATCCTTCTTCATCTTGTGTAATGTTTGGATATATTTCACTATATGTTCCTTCTAGATATGTGTTAGCTACTGGACTATTACCACCATGTCCTGGGCCTGATATATAAATCATATTTAGATCAAATTCTTTGATTACTCTATTTAAATGGGCATAAACAAAGTTTTGAGCTGGGACAGTTCCCCAGTGACCAACAATTTTCTTTTTTAAATCTTTTTTTGTTAACTCTCTTTTCAAAAGTGGATTATCTAATAAATAAAGCTGGCAGGCAGATAAGTAATTAGCGGCATTAAAATATTTATCAATTGTTTCTATGTTCATATTATTCCCTTCCTATTCTTATATTATTATATCTTTTTTTTATGCAACCTTCAAGGGAATTATTTTACATATTAATTTGATGGGACTTTTTTGACATCCATTTTGTATATTTCTTCATTTTCAACGTTAAATACAACTTCATCAATATCATAGTTATCTTTGGCTGATAAACTTATGGTATAAATAACTTCTTCTAAAACATCTTTTTGAGTAACATCATCAAATAAATAATTGTTAAAGTCTAGACTTAATACTTTACCATCTAGATTACTGGATACTAATTTTGTTTCACTATTTAAAAAACTTTTTAAACTTGTGCTTGGATCAAATTTTTTTGAAAGTTCATCTATTACAATACTTATTTTGTCTCTACTGTCATTTAAATATTTAGTTACAGGTACATAATAATAATTTTCATTTATTTGGTTTATATAATATATAGTTACATCAGTTATATCTTTAGTGCTTGTTAGATCAAATTCTTTATTTATTCCAAAACTACGATCTAATGTACTTGGAAGATTTATTTTGGTTTGCGGAAGTTTTGTTAGAATATCACCTTCAACATATATTATAACTTTACTTACATCTTCGATTGACGTTATGGTATAAACTATTGATTCAATTAATTTTTCTTCTAAATCTTTTTTTATATTTAAAATTTCTTTAGAAAAATCTACTTTAATTATACCTTCTTCGTAATTTATGTTTAATATTTCAGTATCAGATGGGATTATTCCTTTAAATCCACTTGGAACTTTAGAGGAACCTTCTATTAGTATTTTTAAAAGTTCTCTTGCTTTATTTAGTGGATCATTAGTAGTTGTCGGAACATTTGTTAAAGCAATATAATTGTTTTTATCCAGTAAATATATTGGGCTTTCTGTTACTGAACTATCAACATATTGAAGTTCAGTTTGAACATCTAATTTATTATTACTTGGCATTATATATATTAATGTCATTGCGAATAATGCAGCTGAGGCTAAAAGAAATTTTCTTATTGATAATCTTTTAAGCATTTACATCACCTAAATAAGTTTATGAAAAAAAAGGTTTTTTATAACCTTTTTATAATGAAAGTTCACCAAGTTTTAAAAGTTCGATAACAGCTCCGGCTCTTCCTTTAACACCAAGTTTTTGCATAGCGTTTGATATATGATTTCTTACGGTTTTATCACTTATTTTTAAGTAATCTGCTATTTCACCCGTACTATAATTATTTATTAAAAGTTCGAAGATTTCTCTTTCTCGGTGTGTTAATATACCTTTTTTCATAATATCCTCACTTCCTAATAAGGTGGTGTATTTTCATATTATTGTATGCGGATATTATTTATTTGTGAAAATAAAAGCCTACATTATTTTTGAAATTTAACGGAGATTGACATTGGCTTTTCAAATTCCTTTTGGATGGATCTCATTATTTGATTAGCAAGTTTAACATCATGTTTATTACTTTGGACAGTAACTGAAATTTTTGTCTCTTCGATATTTACAAAAGTATTTAAGGAAAACTCTTTTTTAATCTTGTTTTCAATGTTTTCTTCTAGTCCTTTATTTCTATTTAAATTTTGCATTTTCTCAAAAGCTTCGTTTTTTTGTTTGGTAGTTGATTTAGAATCAGTAAGTACAGTTTTTAATTCAGTTATTTCATCAAGCATTTTTTCTTCTGATTCTACTCTTAAAGCAACTAATTCAGCACTTTCATTTGTTTCTTCTTTGGTAGATACGGTTTCAGTTTTATTTTTAATATCATCAGTGTCTATGAGTAGTTCACTAGGCATGGTGACATAGTAAACACTTAAAACTAATATTAAACTAAATAAGGTTAGAAACCATAAGCTTCGTTTATTGATCATTTTATTCCTCCTAATAATTATACTTAATTATATTAAGAGGTAATTTTTTTATGATTATTTTTTAGAAACTGTTACTTTACCATTTGAAATATTTGCTTTATATTTATCACTGATAATATTTGAGGAGTTTATTTTACCATTATTATCAGTAATTGTTCCAGTTGTATTTTTAAGTTCACCATTATATTCTACTTCAATATCTAATCCATTATCACATGACTTACATATTAATTTATTATTAGAAATTTCATATGTAGTTATTTTTGGTCTTGTATTTTCATTATAATCGGTTTCAATAATATTTACTATAGAATTTATACTACTTTTAAAAGCATTCATTTTTGATGATTCAATAACATTTTGGATTAATGGAGTGGTAATTACTGCGACTATTCCTAAAACAACAATTACTGCTAAAAGTTCAACTAAAGTAAATCCTTTTTTCATTTATTTTCCCTACTTTCTTATAACATTATAATATATTTAAAAAATAAAAGAAAGTTTAAACTTTCTTTTTAATAAATATTAACTATATTAAATTAATACTTTAATTTCATTATTTAGTATTTTTTCCAGTAGTTTTTCTCATTATGATTGCTGATCCAGTAACACATACAAGTCCAAGACCTGCGATTATTATTGAACCAAAAGCAGATGTTGATGGTACCTCTACTACTTGTCCATTATCAACATTTACCTCATTTTTATCTTTATTTTCTTCATCTTTTGGTTCTTCTGTTACGTCATTTCTTTTAGGTAGTGTGTATGGATTAATCTCTGTACCTTTGCCAGTTAATGTGATTTCTGAAGAAAGGTAGAATACAGGACGGACACCGTAATTCCAACTTGTGTATTGGTTTATAATACTGCCATCAATCCCGTTAACCTGTAATACATATCCATCATAATTATAAGAAATTGGCGATATTGTCCAGCATTGTGTTCCATCGAATAAATAGTTATATGAAATACTATTATTACATAATCCCTTACCATGATTAAAATTTAATTGATAGTCTTGTACGCTTTTACAGTCACTATTTGTTGATGACTTAACATAGTCTGTTACATTGATTAAGGCTACTTTTCCTTTCCATTTATATGCAGACTCTTCTTTTATACTTTCTAATAAATTTGTTTGAGACATATCTGTTGGCCCAACATTCCATGTTTTTTCTACTATCAAACTTTTCACATCATCACTTAATCCATTATAAAAGTCATTATTTAAATATGTATTTAAACTTGCTTCTTCATCTGGTAAATTTCTAAGTGTGTCGCCTATTGTCCATGGCATTTGAGTTACCTTATTACCATTTGCATCAAGTGTTGTTGTATTATTTCCCCATGATTTACAACCAGATGTGCTTGTACAGAAATCTTCACTATTTGTAGATTTTCTAGCATTTCCCTCATCCCATGCCATACTACCAATACTTTCCTGTTTAATAACCTTTATAGTTCCATCTTTTTCTACTGATATTATCCTATAAAGGTCATCACCTAGTTTAATATAATTATTTGGATTTCCTCCTCTATAAATATATCTTCCATCTACAGTGGGATCTACATATAAACCATCTCCAAATGTTACTACATTTTTCTTTAATATATCTGCAGTTTTCTCCATGGCACTTACTGGATAAAAAGATATACTTAAAATAAATATTGTTAGTGTTAAAAATAATCTCTTCATTTCAATCTTCTCCTGTCTT
>CACZST010000015.1 GCA_902783895.1 uncultured Erysipelotrichaceae bacterium | reverse complement strand
TCTTACAAATACTTAACTGGAATTTTGTGTAAGACTAAATTCTTATCAAATATATTGAAACTGGAATTTACTTTTTCATTTTACGAAAAATATTTTTTCTTGACACTCTCTTTTCATTTTAAAAAAAATATAGTATAATTACTTATAGACTGTAGGAGGATGATGGTATGAAGCGTGTTTATGCAAGTATTGACCTTGGTAGCGATAGTATTAAAGTTGCTATATGTGAATTATATCTTGGTCATTTGAATTTGCTTGCGGCAATTAACACTCCGTCTGCTGGTATAAAAAGAGGTTTAATTACTGACCCTGAAGCGGTATCTAAATCGATTTCTAAGGCACTTAAGGATGCTTCAGACATGCTTGGTGTACCTATTACTAAAGTATTAGCTACGGTCCCAGGTCATCACGCAGAATATAAGATTATAAAGGGTGAGGTAAAACCTACAGGGGATTTAATCACTATTAAGGATATGATGGAAACTTATAAACTCGGGATGAAATCGCAGTTATTACCGAATGAAGAGTTTGTAACAGTTGTACCAATTGATTTTAAAATTAATGATAAAACTATTATGGAGGATCCTAAAGGTTTTCCTGGTGAAAAATTACAAGGAAGAGCTATGATGGTAACAACTCCAAAGAAAAATGTTTATTCAGTAGCAAGTGTTTTAGAAGGTTTAGGAATTGAAATAGTTGATATTTCAACTGAAGCTGTTGCTGATATAAATTGTTTTAGAAATGAAGAACTTGAAAAAAGTGTTGGTGCTTTAATAAATATTGGATATGAGACAACAACTGTTAATCTTTATAGTAAATGCATTCCAGTTAAAACAAAAATAATTGGTTGTGGTGGTAAGGATATTGATCAGGATTTGGCACAAAATTATAATATAAGTTTAGATGTTGCTAGAAAGTTAAAGGAAACTTTTGCTTTGGCTCATACTACTAATGCTGGTAATTTAGATGTTTATGAAACACTTGAATTAAATGGTAAGAAAATTGTAATTAGTCAACTTGAGGCATCAAAAATTGTTCAAATGCGGTTAAATGAAATTTTTGAACTTGTAAAAAATGAAATAAATAGCTTAACAAATAAGCCGATCCAGTATATAATACTTACTGGAGGAGTGAGTAATATGATGGATATTAAGTACTCACTTCGTGATAATTTTGGAAGTATTGCTAATAAAGGTAGTGTTAAATTAATAGGGGCTAGAAATAATAAATACAGTACTGTTATTGGTAATATCATTTATTTTCTTAACACGTTAAAGTTAAAAGGCATAAATTATACAATGATTGATGATGATGAAATGGACCTTGTTTCATCACCAGAAACAGATAGTTTATCTAGTCTTAATGGTACAATGTTAGGAAAAGTATTTGGTTACTTTTTTGGGGAAGAGGAGGATAACGAATGATTGGAGTAGAAATGGATCAATTAGCCAAAATAAAAGTAATAGGTGTCGGTGGCGGTGGGTGTAACGCTGTTAACCGAATGATTGAATCAGTAGAAGGTGTTGAATTTATTGTTGCTAATACTGATTCTCAAGTTTTAAATAATTCTTTAGCAGAAAACAAAATTCAAATAGGTGAAGAATTAACTCATGGTTTAGGTGCAGGAGCAAATCCTCAAATAGGTAAGGAAGCTGCTTTAGAATCTAAAACAGAATTAGAGGAAGCATTAAAAGGTGCAGATATGGTATTTATCACTTGTGGAATGGGTGGTGGAACTGGAACAGGTGCTGCTCCAGTAATCGCTGATATTGCACAAAATTTAGGTGCTTTAACAATAGGAATTGTTACAAAACCTTTCTCTTTTGAAGGTAAAAGAAGAATGACTCAAGCAATAGCTGGTATTGAAGAATTAAAGAAGCATGTGGATACTTTAATTATCGTTCCAAATGATCGTTTAAGAGAGATTATTGATAAATCAACCCCACTTTTAGATTCATTTAAAGAAGTTGATAATGTTTTAAGAAGAGGTGTTCAATCTGTTTCAGATTTAATCGCTTGTCCTGGACTTATAAACTTAGACTTTGCTGATGTTAAAGCAGTAATGGAAAAAAGAGGAAACGCTTTAATCGGAATTGGTGCCGGTGTTGGTGAAGATAGAGCTGTTGAAGCGGCTAATCAAGCTGTATTAAGTCCACTTTTAGAAACTAGTATTGATGGAGCAACAGATGCAATCATTAATGTTACAGGTGGTCCTAATTTAACTTTATTTGAAGTTGAAGAAGCTGTTGAAACTATTAGAAAATCTGCTAATACGGATATTAATACTATATTTGGTGCAGTTATTAATGAAAACTTTACTGATGAAATAATTGTAACAGTTATTGCTACTGGTTTTGATAAGAGAAAAGAAGAAGAGGATAAGGATAAAGAAAGTATTAGAAAAATTGTTGGTTTAGATGATGATGATACAGTTATTCCTGCGTTCCTTCGTAAAAGAAATAATTATGATGCGTAAATTTACGTGTCTTTTTAATTTTTAAAGGAAATTATGATTTAATTTTATATAATTATTTATAGGAAGTAATATTTCGACAAAATAAGCAAGATATTTAAATTATAATACTTGTGGTGGTAGAATGAGAAAATATTTATTTCCTATGATTTCATCATTATTTATTGGTTTATTTTTAGCCTTTTTTGTGATTAAACAATATGAAAATTTAGATGGTCTTGCAGTTTCTTCTAATGCGAAAGAACTATATTATATTCAAAGGGGTGTATATTCGGATTTAGAAAATATGAAAAATAATATGAAAGATTTTGAGTATTACATTTATAATACTGAAGATAATATGTTTTATACTTATATTGGAATTACTCAAGATAAGGATAATGCTTTAAAAATACAAAATTATTATAAATCTTTAGGCTATGATACTTATATAAAACAGAAGATAACAGATAATCAGAATTTTGTTTCTTTGCTTTCAAAATATGATGAAATTTTAAAAGGAACTAATGATAATGATTCTATTAAAACAATTTGTAATCAAGTGATTAATAGGTATGAGGAGATGGTGAATAATAAAAATTGATATTAAAAAAATGCCAGAGTATGATAGACCGAGGGAACGTCTTTTAAAGTTTGGGTCAAGTAATTTAACTGATGATGAACTTTTATCGATTATTTTAAAAACTGGAACTAAGAAATGTTCGGTTAAAGAACTTTCATCATTAATAATAAGTAAACTTGGTTCAATTAGTAAACTTAAAGATATAAGTTATCATGAGCTTATAAAATATGAGGGAATTGGTCCTGTTAAAGCTTGTGAACTTTTAGCTTTGGCTGAACTTTCTAAAAGAATTAATAGTGACGTTTTAGACATTAGTAAGGTTAAATATACGACACCTAAACTTATATATGATTATTTTAAAAATAAAATAAATCTTAATCAGGAGGAGTTTCACTGTATTTATTTAGCGGCTAACAGTACAATTATTAAAGAAAAAATGCTTTTTTTAGGAACAGTTAATAGAAGTATGGTTCATCCCAGAGATATTTTCAAAGAGGCTTTTGAGGTTAATGCTTCGTCAATTATTTGTATTCATAATCATCCGTCTGGTGATGTTAGGCCAAGTAGAGAAGATGAGGAAGTAACTTTAAGAATGAGGCAAATTAGTGTTTTAATGGGAATTAAATTTTTAGATCATATTATTATTGGAAAAAATAATTATTATAGTTTTTTAGAAAATGGAAAAATTTAGGTTTCTTTTATTTAAAAAATATATTATAATTTTATATAGGTGATTTTAAATGTATAATAGAAAAAAATCGTTTGATAAGAGATATTTATTTATTTTTATAATTATAATAATTTCACTTATGTTAGTTGTTCTTTCAGTTACTTTGAAGAAAAATCGTAATTTGAATTTTTTCGAAAAATTTGCGAAAGATACTGGAATGATTGTTTTAAAAGTTACGTATACACCTTTTCAATTTATTCGTAATCAGTTAAATGAGTGGCATGAGAAGGATAATTTATATGAAAAGTATAAGGAACTTAAAAATAATGAAGACCAAGTAAAAAGCGTTATGGCTGAAAATGATAATTTAAAAAGTGAAGTTCAAAAGTTAAAAGACAATTTGGATTTAAATAGTATTTTAAGTGATAAGGTACTTTTGAATGCGACAGTTATTAATCGTAATATTAGTTATTGGTATGATGAAATTACAATTGATAAAGGTAGTAATGATGGAATTGAAAAAAATATGGCAGTTGTTGTTCCTAAAGGTTTGATTGGTAGTGTTTCAAAAGTTAGTAAAAATACAAGTACAGTTAAACTTTTATCTAATGACAATATGAGTGATAAGATAAGCGTTAAAATAAGAGTTAATGATGAAACTTATGTATTTGGTCTTATATCAAAATATGATTCTAAGACAAATACTTATACAGTTGAGGGAATTAGTCAAAACATTGATATTCCAAAAAATGCGGACGTTGTTACAACTGGAATGGGTGACTTATTTCCTAGTGGACTTCAAGTTGGAACAGTACAAAAAGTAACAACAGATAATTTTGATTTATCTAAGGTTGTTTTAGTTAAGGCTTCTGTTGATTTTGATGATTTAGATTATGTTACTGTACTTAAGAGGAAAACAGAATGAGAATATTAATTTTAATTGTTTCATTTATTTTAGACAGTATTGTTTCTAACTTTTTTCCAATTAATAGTTTATTTTTAGCTTGTTTTAGTTTGATGGCAATTGTATTTGTATATCCACTTTTTAAGGGTGATAAAAAAAGTTATTATATTTCGGCTTTTTGTTTAGGTCTTGCTTATGATTTGATTTATACAGATACTGTTATATTCCAAGCGGTAGTATTTTTGTTTATGGCTTATCTTACTACTAAACTTGGGAAAACGTTATCAGATAATTATATGACAGTTATTATTACAGCTATAATATGTGTGATTATTTATCGTTCTTTATGGTTTTTTTCACTTGTTTTAACAGGTAATATATCATTTAATATTGAAAATTATTTTGCTAGTATTTATAGGTCATTAATTTTAAATATTATTTATGCTTTAATTATTAGTATGATAGTTAAACTTACTAATAAGAGAAAGACTAGAAGGTCTAGAAGACTTATCTAGTTTTTTTATTATTTAGTTCTAAAATGTTTATTTTTAAATAAATTAAAATAGGTGTATAAAATAGGAAGGGATTAGTGGAAGTATGACTAATTATATGGGATAATATGGCTAAAAAGAAGAAAAAAAGAAGTTTTCTTTCGAAACTATTTAGTAGGTTTTTAGTTTGTATTATTTTTATTTTAGGATGTTTGATTATACTTAAGTCATCACCTTCTTTGAAGAAGGATGTTTATCAGTACGTTTTTAATAGTAATATTAGTTTTGGAAAGTTTCAGCAAATTTATGAAAAATATATTGGAAAGTTTCCTTTTAAAGAAAGTGTTCAAACAGTTTCTTCTAATTTTAATTATTTAAAAAATGAAGAATATAAAGATGGCGCAAAACTTTCGGTTGGCAAAGATTATGTTACTGTAAGTAGGAAAAGTGGTATTGTTATATTTGCTGGAGAAAAAGAAGGGTATGGTAAAACAGTTATTGTTCAGGAAGCTGATGATTTAGAAGTGTGGTATGGTGGGCTTAAAGAAATAAAAGTTTCAATGTATGATTATCTAAAAAGTGGAGAAGTTATTGGAAGTTGTGATGATGATTTATATATGGCGTTTATGAAAGATGGGAAGGTTTTGAATTATAAAAAATATATTTAAGGTTCATATACTTTTTTATATTACAGCTTTTTTTATGGCAGTTACAGGTCATTTTAAATTATTTACTTCTATATTTTTCATTATTTTTATTCATGAGATGGGTCATTTGTTTATGGCACTTTTATTAAAATGGAAAATTGATAAAGTTATTATTTTACCGTTTGGAGCGGTTACGATTTTTAATGAGGATATTAATAAACCAATTAAAGAAGAATTTTTAATTGCTTTTTTTGGACCTTTATTTCAAATTATTTATACTTTTTTAAATCCCAATATTTTAGAATATAGTTTATTTTTACTTATTTTTAATTTACTTCCAATATTTCCATTAGATGGATCTAAATTTTTGAATCTATTTTTAAATTTATTTATAAGTTTTAAGAAAAGCCATTTACTTTCATTAATTATTTCTTTTATTTGTATTTTTGTTATATTATCTTTTTTTAGGTTTAATATTTTTTGTGTTTTTGTAATGCTATTTATTTTTTTGAAAACATTAGATGAATATTTGAATCATAGGTGTTTATTTAATAAGTTTTTATATGAGAGGTTAAATAATAATTATGGGTTTAAAAAAACGAAAATTATTAAAGGAAAAAATGTTTTTCTTATGAGGAGAGATTATAAACATATTTTTTATGATAAAATATATAAAACTGAAAGGGAAATTTTAAAGGAAAGGTTTGACTTTAATAGGAAATTATGGTAATATTTATAACTGTGTAGAGCCTTTCTCTACAACCGCACAAAAAAGGTTTTAAATGATCTATATCATACCTTCATGGCGAGTCTTGGATGATAGGAGGTTAGAAGAATGAAAGCAGTTATTGAAACAGGTGGAAAACAATACTATGTTGAAGAAGGAAGTATTGTTTATGTTGAAAAACTTGATAATAACGAAGGTGACAAAGTAGTTTTTGACAACGTTTTACTAGTTGATGGTAATCCGGTAGTTAAAGGTGCAAAAGTCGAAGGTAAAGTAATTAAACAAGGAAAAAATCGTAAGATTAGAATATTTAAATATGTTCAAAAAAATAATAAAAACCGTAAGACTCAAGGTCATCGTCAACCATATACAAAGGTTGAAATTGTTAAAATTACTAAATAATGATTAAAGTAGTAATTAAACCAAAACAAATCGAAATAAGTGGACATGCTATGTTTGCAGATTATGGAAATGATATTGTTTGTGCAGCT
Source organism: uncultured Erysipelotrichaceae bacterium (assembly GCA_902783895.1). Taxonomy (GTDB): domain Bacteria; phylum Bacillota_I; class Bacilli_A; order RF39; family UBA660; genus Coprosoma. Next base: position 15,397 of record CACZST010000015.1, on the reverse strand, counting down.
GCAAGTAGTATTGTTATAACTACGGTTAATGGGATTTTAAGTTTAGATAAAAATTCTTTGAAATATACTTTGAATGATGATGGTTTAAAAGTAGATATTTTAAAGGATGATGAAATTTATAATAAATTAATTTTAAATATGATTAATTTACTTAAAGAACTTAGTAATCAATATAAAAAAAATATTCAAATATATGAGGAGGTGTAGATAATGCCAATGTTAAAATTAAATATTCAATTATTTGCCCACAAAAAAGGACAAGGTTCAACTAAAAACGGTCGTGATTCTGAATCTAAAAGATTAGGAGCCAAAGCTGCTGATGGACAGGTTGTAACTGGTGGTTCTATTTTATACCGTCAAAGAGGTACAAAAATTTATCCAGGTGTAAATGTTGGTATTGGTAAGGATGATACATTATTTGCTAAAATTGCTGGTAAAGTTAAATTTGAAAGACTTGGACGCGATAGAAAACAAGTGAGTGTTTATCCAGAATAAGAGATTAATTCTCTTTTTTTTGTTAGATTTGACACAAGGTTAAATTTGAGTATAATAAACACTTATGAAAGGGGAGTTTATTTTATGAGAAACTTGATTTTATATTCTATTTATACTGATTCTATGGATGAACCAGTTGCAAGTGGTTATTCTTTAGAAAATGAAAATATGGTTGGTTTAGAGGATGCTAGAGGATTAGGATTTACTTTTTGGCATCGTAATGAAGATGGTACTTATGATAAAAGTGAATATAATTATTTTATAGGTGTGGAATTTAAACGTGGATATGATGGTAAGGAAATGCAAATACCTTCATTAAGCTATTTTACAAGAAGACATCATAGACAAAGTGAAGATTATAGAAATCCTAGAGTAGGAATTTTCCTTGATGAAGATGAAAATATTATAGATATTAGAAGTCTTGGGGAAAATGAAAGCATGGTTTTAGATCATGATGAACTTATGAAAGTTTATGATGAAAATGTACGTATAAGTAAGAATAGAGCAAAAGTCATAGAAAAATTAAAGAAGAGACGTCATTAGTATTTTAAAGGGAGATTAATATGGAAGATAAAGAAATTGTTTTTTATAGTATTTATACAAATTCAGTAGATAGGCCAGCAGTTTGCGGATATCCTTTAGGTGAGGATGATAATTTAGTTTGTTTAGATAGAGCTAACGGTATGGGATTTACTTTTTGGTACCGTGGTGAAAGTGGTATTAAAAAAGGTTCAACTTTAAGATATTATATTGGCTATGAATTTAGATTTAGTGAGATTGAGGGAAAAAGAAGAAATAATTTTCTTAAATCTTTTAAACGTTTAGGGGATAGGGAAGATAAAAAATTATCTTCAGATCCTAGAATTGGTATTTTCTTTGATGGAGATACTGATGAGATGGTTTGTATGCGCGTACTTGGAGACAATGAAAATATGGTTTCAAGTCGTGATGAACTTATGCAAATTTATGATGAATTTAAAGTTTTATATGGACCAAATAAAAAAGTTAAGGAAAAGACAAAGGGGGATAATTAAATGAATGAAGATATGACTCTTTATAGTATTTTTATTGATTCGACAAGAAAACCTGCTGTAAGCGGTTATCCAATTAATGGAGATAATAATCTTATTAATCCAAAAGATGCAAATGGATTTGAATTTACTGAATGGGTACATGTAGGTTCTAAATTTATAAGGGCTAAAAAACAAAGATTTTTTGTTGGACTTGATATTAGATATAGTACGCTTGAGGAAAATTTTTCAAGTCTTAAGTCAATGTATAGTAATTTAGCTAAACTTAGTGAAGAACTTAGAAAAGATTCAGTTGATCCAAGAATGGGAATATTTTTAGATAAAGATGGTGAAATTTTAGATATTAGGATTCTTGATGACTGCGAGACGATGCTTCCAGATCATGATGAACTTATGGTAGAATATAATGAACGTCATAAGGGTAAAGAAAAAAAGTCTAGAAGACATTATATAAAAAAGCTTTAAAAAAGCTTTTTTATATTGTCATTAATTTGAATATTTTTGATAAATTTAGTAGGGGTTTCATAAGTAAATTTTACATTTTTCTTTGGTAATATTATTTTATTTGGTTTCAAATTTCTATATATATATAAAATTTTTCCATCTTTATCAGTTAAGAAAACGTCAATATTGGTTTTCATAAAAAAAGTATGTATACCATTTGTTTTAAATTTTAATGCATAATCAAAATTTTTAATAAACATTAATCCTTTTAGTTTTTGATAAAAAGTTTTAGCTTCTTTTAGTTTCATTTTTATCACCATTTTAATTATATAATATAGATATAATTAAATCTAGTATTATTTTCTAATTGTTTACTATTGATTTTTAATTAAAAAGAAATTATAATTAAGTTAACGACAAAAATGGGAGGATGTTTATGAAATTAAATAAAAAGGGACAAGCCTTAGTAGAATATTTATTAATTATTGCGGTTATCAGTGTTGTTGTGGTAAGTGTTGTTAAATTATTTGGAGGATATCTTCAAGATTCAATGACCAAATCCTCATGTAAGCTAGTTGATAAAGAATACGTTGAAGGTGCAAAACCTGGTCAAGGAACTTGTAAATAGGGGGTTTTTAATGGAACTTTTGGATAGAAAGAATTGGTGGATAGTTTTAATTTTAAACATTTTAACTTTAGGATTGTTTACTTTGTATATTGGATATAAATTAAAGGTTTATGATAAAAATGCATGGTATCAGAAATGGTATTATTGGGCACTTGGTATATTATTTGTTATACCATTTTTGATAATGTTTTTAATTTTTGAAATTCAAACAGCAGTTTCAGTTAGTAAAAAACTTAATTTATATGGTATGAATATTTATGGTCTTCCTTATACATGGATATTATGTATAATTATTCCGGTTTTAGGATGGATTCTTTTTATTTTAATGTATATTTATGTTAATTTATTTTATGTATTTAAATTAAAAGAAGGTTATGGTTTAAAAGATTAATAAATGAAGTTTAAGACTTTGTTAATTAATCTTTTTTATATTTAATAAATATGATATAATTTAGTTTAGAAAGTTTTGGTGGTAAAAATGGAAAATAGGACAGAACTTAGAAAAAAGATAATGACTATTTTATATCAAATTAGTATTTATGATAAAAATGGTATTGATTATAATTTAGAAGATGTTATCGAAGAGTCAGTTGATGTTTCAAGTGAATATGTTAAAGATATGGTTTATGGTGTTGTTACTTATAAAAAAGAGATTGATGCAATTGCTAATAAGTATTTGGATGGATGGACTATTGATAGACTTGGAAATACTGATATTGCTATTTTAAGGATGGGTATTTATGAACTTCTTTATATGGATACTCCTAATATTGTTTCTATAAATGAAGCTGTTGAACTTGCGAAAGATTATAGTGATGATAGTGTTAGAAAAATGATAAATGGTGTTTTAGATAAGGTTTATCATGACAAACAGGAGAGTGAATAATGGAAGATAAGTATTTAACTGTTTCGGCTTTGACAAGGTATTTAAAAGCTAAATTTGATAGTGATACTAATTTAAGACAAGTGTTTTTAAAAGGTGAGATTTCTAATTTTAAGGCGCATACAACTGGGCATTTATATTTTTCAGTAAAAGATGAAGGTAGTAAAATAAATGCGATTATGTTTAGGGGTAATGCGAGTAAATTAAACTTTACTCCGGCAGATGGGTCTAAAGTTTTAATGGTTGGACGTATTAGTGTATATGAGGCTACTGGAAGTTATCAAATTTATGTTGATGATATGCTTGAAGATGGAGTAGGAAATTTATATGTAGCTTATGAGAAATTAAAAAAAGAGCTTGCGAAAGAGGGGTTATTTGATGAAAGTCATAAGAAACCAATTCCAAAAATTCCTCGAAGAGTTGGTGTTATAACGGCTTCTACTGGAGCGGCAATACGTGATATTATGACAACTATTGCTAGAAGATTTCCAATATGTGAAACTATTTTATTTCCAACTTTAGTTCAAGGTGATAATGCTAAATTTGATATTGCAGCTAATATTAAAAAGGCTAAGGATTATAATTTAGATGTATTGATAGTTGGCCGTGGCGGCGGTTCAATAGAAGACTTGTGGCCATTTAATGAAGAGATTGTTGCAAGAGCAATATATGAATCTGATATTCCAATTATTAGTGCGGTTGGTCATGAGGTTGACTTTACGATTGCCGATTTTGTCGCTGATTTAAGAGCTCCAACTCCAACAGCGGCAGCTGAGCTTGCAGTTCCTAATATGAGTGATTTAATTAAACATATTAATCAGCTTTCTATTAGACTTAATGAAGGTATGAATAAGAAAATAAAATATCAAAGACTTTATTTGGATTCAATTAAAAATTCATATGTTATTAAAAGTCCGATGATAATGTTTGAAAATAAGAAACAAAAATTAGATTTACTTAATCAAAAATTAAATGAACTTATTTTAAGAAATATTACTGCAAGTAAAGATAAAATAAATAATTTGAAAAATAGTTATATTTTAACTAATCCTTCTAATATTTATAAAGATAAGAAAAATGAATTAAAAAATATTATTGATAAACTTTCATTACTTAATCCTTTAAATGTTTTAGCTAGGGGTTATAGTATTACATATATTAATGATAAAGTTTTAAAAAGTGTTTCAAAAGTAAAAAAAGGTGATAAACTTAAGATTAAACTTACTGATGGAACTATAGATACAATTGTAGAAAAGGTGGAATAATTATGGAAAAGAAAAAATTTGAAGATAAGGTACAAGAACTTGAAAAAATAGTTTCTATGTTAGAAAATGGTGATGCTTCTTTAGATGAGTCTATTAAGAAGTATACTGAAGCAATGAAACTTGTTAAAGAATGTGATGATGAACTTAAAAACATTGAAGAAAAGGTTAATAAAATTGTCACTGAGAATGGTGATTTAGAAGATTTTGAAGTTGAAGAGTAATTCTTTGACTTTTCTTTTGTGATATTGGTATAATATATTTAGTAAAATAGTAGGTGATGATAATGAAGAATGGTTTTACTTTAGCTGAACTTATTGGTGTGGTTGCACTTCTTGGTATAATTGCAATGATTACTGTACCGGCTGTTGATAGATCACTTAATAAAGGTAAAAGTGAACTAGAAGATACTCAAAAAGCCCAGCTTACAAAGGGAATTAGAGATTATTTAGCTGAACATCCTAGTGATATGCCTGATAATATAGGTGATAAATATTGCAGGAATATAGGTGAACTTCAATCTTTAGGGTATTTACCTGAAAATTTAAAAAATCCTAAGGATGGTAGTGATTATTCTTTGACACTAGAGGTATGTGTGGTTAAAAGTAAGGATAATAATTACACTTATAGTGTGGAGTGAGTATATATGAAAAAAGGATTTACGTTAATTGAACTTTTAGCAGTTATTGTAATATTAGGAGTTTTAGCACTTATTACAGTACCAATAGTTTTTAATTTAATATCTAATTCTCAAAAAAATGCTTTTAAAGATACGGGTTATTCGCTGGTTAAAGCTTCTTTAAATTACCAAATGTCAAAACAAGAAGAAAATGAAAATAGTACTCTTAATTTAGATTTTAGTAATTCAGCTGATAGGAATGTACTAACTATTAAAGGAGATTTACCAGATGGTGGTGAGCTTAATATAGATGAAAATGGTAAGGTAGAGCTTGCTTTATGGAATGAAAAACTTAAGGTATGTGTGGTTAAATCTAAGAATGCGAAAGAGGTAAGAATAAATGAAGCGATTACTTCTAAAAGTTTATGTACAATTTCAAATATAAATAGGGTGTGATAAAGTGAATAATAAGTATAAGTTAATTGGATTTATCACGGTGGTAGTTATTTTAGTGCTTATTATCTGTTTTAGTTTGTTATTTTTTAAAAAACCTCAAGAAGAAAAATCTTTGTTTGAAAATACTGCTTCTGATGATGTTAGGTTATTGGTTAACTGTGATTTAGTTAGTTATATTGAAATTGGTGGTAAATTTAATGATGTAAAAGCTATTTCTTATAAGGGTGATAATGATATTTCAGATAAAGTAGTGGTATCTTATTATAAAGACGGTCAGCAGGTTAGTAAGGTAGATACTGATATTCCTTCAGAATATGTGGTTCGTTATGAAGTTAGGGATGGCGATAATCTTTCTTCTTTAGAAAGGCTGGTCATTGTAAGTGATAATATTAAGCCTGAATTGACATTTCCTATTAAAACTAAAATTAATAGTTTAGATGCTTTATATTTTGATGTGACTGATTCAGTTAAAGTTAGTGATAATTTTGGCGATGTATCTTTAGATTCTATAAGTAGTTTATCAAGTATCCCTGGTACTTACAAAGTTAAATTGACAGCTTACGATTTATTTGGAAATAAAAGATCACGAAATAGAATAATTGAGGTTAGTGATGTGATTAATTTTAAGTATGATAAGGATTTAGAAATTATTTTTCCTAAGGGTAATTATACTTATAAATATAGTTTAGATGGAATTACTTGGAATGACTGCGACCAGAAAATTAAATTAGATATAAAGGGTAATGTTATTGCGGCTGTTTTTGAAAATGGAGTTTATTTATATTCTCAAAGTTATTTTGTAAAATAAAAACGTATCATTTTGATACGTTATATTTTTCTATATAATCCAATAGCTTTTCCTAAAATAGTTACATTATTTAAGATAATAGGTTCCATAGTGTCGTTTTCGGGCTGAAGACGAATGTGGTCTTTTTCTTTATAAAATGTTTTTAAAGTAACAGCGTTTTCTTCAGTCATAGCGACAACAATTTCACCGTTTCTAGCTGTATTTCTTCTTTCAACGATAACAATATCACCGTCAAATATACCGGCATTTATCATGCTTGTTCCATCAACTTTTAAGGTAAATACTTCTTTTCCTTTTGGAAGTAGGTATGTTGGAAGTGGGAAGTATTCATCAGGAGTTTCAATAGCTTCAATTGGTGATCCAGCGGCTGTTTTTCCAAGTAAGGGTACTTCAGCTACTAATTCATTTTCTTTATCAAATTCGTTTTTAACAAGTAATTCAATAGCTCTATTTTTAGAACCATCTTTTTTTATGAATCCTTTTGATTCTAGGTTTTCTAAATGAGCGTGAATAGTTGCGGGTGAAGATATATCTAGGGCTTTACCAATTTCTCTAACTGTAGGTGGATAACCATGTGAGACGATATAAGTTTTTACATAATTTAAAACATCACTTTGGCGTTTGGTTAATTTTTCCATAATGATTTCCTCCTTTAAGTACTATGTACACATTTTATCATATTTTATTTATACTGTCAAACATTTGTTTGTAAAAACTGATAAATTAATGTTTTTTTACTGGTTGTGTAAAACACAAACAAATGTTTTAAAAAATAATTGACACGAACATATATTCGTAATATAATTAAAATACAGAAGGAGGGACGATGTTATGGAAATGCTTAAAAGTAAACCAATTATTATTTTCATTATTATGGTTTTGGGGGTGAGTTATTTAGCGGCAGTTGATAATGTTAGAATGAATGAAACTATTATAGAAAATGAAAGGGGTATTTAATATGTGCAAAGTTGGCGATGTGATTACAATTAATAATTTAGCGGATGAATCATTTATTGTGGTTGATGATAATCCTGGTTATATAAAAGGAGTACCTTATTATCATTTAAATAAATTATTTTATATTAATAAAGATATTACTGATTTTAAAATATTAGGGAGGATATCTGATGATTTTTTAAATAAAATAATGATGCTTATTGTTAATTTAGATAAGAAAGGTAGTATTAAACTTGTGATGGATAAGCTTTAATATTTTATTTACATTTCATTATATTAATTTATTATACGTGGTATAATAGTTGTTGGAAAAGAGTGATAATATGGATGAAAGATTAGTAAATAATATGAAAACATTAGGAATAGATATGATTCAGCGTGCTTTAAGTGGGCATCCGGGAATCGTTTTATCAGCGGCACCTTTGATGTATGCAGTTTATGCGGATAATTTAAATTATAATGTAGAGGATCCTAATTGGCCTAATAGGGATAGATTTGTACTTTCTGCGGGTCATGGGTCTGCACTTTTATATTCTTGTTTATATATGTGCGGACTTATTAGTATTGATGATTTAAAAAAATTTAGGCAGATTGGAAGTATTACTTCTGGTCATCCTGAATATGGTTTGACTCCAGGGGTTGAAATGAGTACTGGTCCTCTTGGTCAAGGTTTTGCTTCGGCAGTTGGTATGGCAATGGCTGAAAAACATTTAGAAGCAAAATATCCTGAGCTATTTGATTATAAAGTTTATGTTATATGTGGTGATGGTGATTTGATGGAAGGTGTTAGTTATGAAGCATCATCACTTGCGGGTAATTTGAAACTTAATAATTTAATTGTTTTATATGATTCAAATAAAGTTTGTTTAGATGGAAATTTAGATAAAACATTTAATGATGATGTTATAAAAAGATTTAATGCTTTAGGATGGGATACATTTGAAGTTAATGATGGAACTGATATTTCTTTAATTAATGAAGCTATTTCAAAAGCTAAGGAAAGTGATAAACCTTCTTTAATAAAAGTTAATACAATAATTGGTAATGGAACAGTTCTTGAAGGTGATCATAAGGTTCATGGTGGTTGTTTAAGTAATGATGATGTTAAACAGTTAAAGGAAAAACTTAATATGCCTTTAGAAGATTTTTATGTTGATGAAAAGGCTATAGAAGTTTTTAGGGATAAAATAAATAAAAGAAGTCTTTCAAAATATGATTATGGCAAGATAAATATAAAAAATGTGCTGATAAAGATTTGGAATATTTTTTATCAGGTAGAGTAAGCTATAATATATCTCCTTCAGATTTTGAATTTAAGGAACTTTTAAGTACGAGAGATAGTAATAATATGGTTATGAATTATTTAGCTTCGCAAATTCCTAGTTTATTTGGTGGAAGTGCTGATTTATCTAGTTCTGCAAAAACTTACTTAAAAGGTTTGGGTGATTTTAGTAGTAATGATTATTTAGGCCGTAATATTTGGTTTGGAGTAAGAGAGCATGCGATGGGAAGTATTTTAAATGGTCTTGCTTTAAGTGGATTTAGGTCTTATGGTTCTACTTTCTTTGCATTTTCTGATTATCTTAAACCAGCTATGAGACTTTCAGCATTTATGAATTTGCCAGTTACTTATATTTTTACACATGATTCTATTAATATAGGTATGGATGGTCCGACACATCAACCAATTGAACAGCTTGCGGCACTTAGAAGTATGCCTAATATGGATGTTTATAGACCGTGTGATTTAAATGAAGTTGTTGGAACATGGGAATGTGTTTTGGATAATAAAAAGCCTAGTACAATTGTTTTATCTAGAGCAAATAATATTAATTTAAAAGAAACTGATTACACTAAGGTTAAAAAAGGAGCATATACTGTTTTAAAAGAGAGAGGTAAATTAGATGCGGTTATTATTGCTAGCGGATATGAAGTGGGTATATGTGTTAAAATAGCTAAGGAACTTAAAGATTATAATATACGTGTTGTAAGTATGCCTTCGATGGATGTTTTTGAAAGACAAGATCCTTTATATAAAAAAGAAGTTTTACCTGATGTAAAAATATTCTTTGTTGAAGCTGGTAGTAGTTATGGTTTAGATAAATATGTGGATTATGTTATTGCTCTTGATAGGTTTGGAGCTTCTGGAAAAACTGATGATGTTTTAGATTATATGGATTTTAGTTTAGAAAAAATTAAGGATAAGATAACTAAATTATTGTAATTACTTCGTTTTTCTAGTAAAATTAATAGTGTTAGGAGGGATGAAGCAATGGGCGCATTCTTATTAGATTTACTAAAGGTTCTTTTTGGACTTATAGTTGGTGGAATTGCAGGCTTTTTAATAGCTAAAAAGATGATGCAAAAACAATTAAAGGAAAATCCACCAATTAATGAAAAAATGATTAAAGCGATGATGAGTGGTATGGGTAGAACACCTAGCCAAAAACAAGTTAATCAAATGATGAAATCAATGCAAAAATATATGTAATTGATTTCTTTTTTATTAAAATGTTGATTTTATGGTTTATAAAATGTTAAAATAAGCGAAGGCGATGATTTTATGGAATTAGACATTTTAGAGATTATAGAAAAAATAGATATTATGTATGGGTATTTAATTCAAAATAATGAATTACCTTTAGATATGAAACTTAACGATGATACAGTTTTAGGTTTTATGAAGAGTAATATAGATAAAATTGTAAATTTAGGTAAATTTGGGGATTATAGGGCTCAGTTTATTTTTAATCATTTTTGTCATAGTGATATGACTTTTGATGAGAGAATTGATTATGCTTTTAAGCTATATAATGATGAAAAAATTAATATAGGTTCTCAATTTGATGATGGTTTTTTTGTTAATGCATTTTTACTTAATTATTCTGATATTATTAATTATCTTGCCCGAAAGGGTAACGAAAAGGCAATGGTTCTTGTTAGTGTTATTTCTTTGGAAAAAAAGAAACATTTTAGGGATGGTGAAATACGTGAAAATAAAATACGAGTTAATAAAAAAAGATGGTAATGCAAGGCTTGGTAAATTGATTACTAATCATGGAACTTATGATACACCAATATTTATGCCAGTTGGAACTTTAGCAAATGTTAAAATGCTTACTAAAGAAGAACTTGTGGATGCGAAATGTGCGGTTATTTTATCTAATACATATCATTTATGGCTTAGGCCAGGGGCTGATACTATAAAAAAAGCTGGTGGGCTTCATAAGTTTATGAATTATGATGGACCAATACTTACTGATAGTGGTGGATTTCAAGTTTTCTCTTTGGCTAAGAATAAAGCTAAAGATATAACAGAAGAAGGAGTTCATTTTAAGAGTCATATTGATGGTAAAAGTTTATTTTTAACACCTGAACTTTCGATGGAAATTCAAAATAAATTGGATAGCGATATTGCGATGAGTTTTGATGAATGTATTCCTTATCCTGCTACATATGATTATGTTAAACAAAGCACAGAAAGAACTTTAAGATGGGCAAAAAGAGGGAAAGACGCTTTTGATAATGAAAATCAATCATTATTTGGAATTGTACAAGGCGGAGAATATGAAGATTTAAGAAAATATAGTGCGGTTGAAACAGTTAAAATGGGATTTGATGGTTATTCGATAGGTGGGACATCTGTTGGTGAAGGTAAAGAAACTATGTATAAGATGGTTGATTATGCGATTAAATATTTACCAGAAGATAAGCCAAGGTATTTAATGGGTGTTGGTGAACCTTTTGATTTACTTGAGGGTGTTCAAAGAGGAATTGATATGTTTGATTGTGTTTTACCGACAAGACTTGCGAGACATGCGAATGCATTTACTTATAAAGGTAAAATTAATTTGAAAAATTCCAAATTTAAAGATGATTTTACATCTATTGATGAAAAGTGTGATTGTTATACTTGTAAAAATTACACAAAAGCTTATATAAGACATTTATTTGTAGCTAAGGAAGGTCTTGGTGGCCGTCTTCTTTCCATTCATAATATTAGATTTTTAGTAAAGATGATGGAAGAGATTAGACAGGCGATTAAAGAAGATAGATTCTTAGAATATAAAAATGAGTTTTTAAGTAATTATGAGGACAAAGCAAAGCTTTAGTCTTTTTTATTTATTCCGATGATACTTCCAAATATTGATGAGATGATTAAAATTATATAATATATGAAGTTTTTAAATTCAAAGTCTTTAAATATAAGGTTTAATATAAATATTATTATACTTATAGATATTCCAAGAAATAATCCCTGAATCCAGCCATTTTTTTCTGATAATTTACCGATTAAAAATCCACCAATTGCCATTGATGAAAATGGAATAATTATTTTAATTATTGTTATTACTTGATTATTTAAAATATTGAAATAATTAAATGAAGTTAAAATTAATGAAAGCAAGGTAAAACATAGACATATGTTTAAGATACTTTTACCGATATTTATAATATATTTCATCTAAATCACCTATTTAAAATTTATGTTATTTTTGCAGAAAATATGCTATACTGTTATAGAGGATGATGATATGAAGAATAAAAAGATTATATATTTAGTATTTACATTGTTATTTTTAGTGGTAGCAGCATTTGGAACTTATTACTCAGAAAATTATTCAAATAATAATGATATAGATGAGGTTTCATATGCGGTAAGCGATATACCAAAATATGATGGACAATCATATATTATTTTAAATAATAATGAACCAGAATTTAATGATGACTATAGTAATTTAACTGAAGAGTATAGTACATTAGATTCTTTAGGAAGATGTGGAGTAGCGATTGCGAACGTTTCTTTAGATACAATGCCAACTGAAAAAAGAGGTTCAATTGGTATGATTAAACCTTCTGGGTGGCATACTGTTAAGTATGATAATATTAGTGGTAAATATTTATATAATAGGTGTCATTTAATTGGCTATCAACTTACTGGTGAAAATGCGAATCCTGAAAATTTAATTACTTGCACAAGACAAATGAACGCTGATACAATGTTAGAATTTGAAAATAAGGTAGCTGATTATGTTAAAAAAACAGGTGGGCATGTTCTTTATAGAGTAACGCCAGTTTTTGAAGGTGATAATTTAGTTGCGACTGGAGTTCAGATGGAGGCAAAATCCGTTGAGGACAATGGGGAGGCAATTAAATTTAACGTATTTGTTTATAATGTTCAAGATGGTATTTCAATTGATTATGCGACTGGTGATAGTAAGCTTATAAAATAATTTTATTTTAAAGCTTTTTTTATACATAAATATTGATGGATAGTTACATAAAACATATTTAAAGCACTTGATATTATTAATCCCCAAAGTCCTATTTTCATATATGAGAATATATATAATGATATTATTCTAATTATAGTTCCAGCTAAGGTACCATTCATTGCTTCCTTGGCTTTACCCATAGCTTGCAGGCAGGCAGTTAGTGGTGCTTGAATATAATGAATAAGACAAATAGGAGCTAAAACTTTTAAATAGTTTATACCTATGTTTGTATTATAAATAAAATTTAAAGGTATTTCTGGCCATAGTTCAAATATTATAGTAGCTGGAATACCAATTAATAAAGATAGAAAAATTGCTAATTTTACTCTTTTATTTATATAGTCATAGTTTTTTTTACTATGAGCTTTACTTATACTTGGAATTAAAGCTTGTGAAATAGCTTGTGTAAAAAAAGATGGAAGTAATACTAAAGGCATTATATAACCATTTAAGATACCATACTCTGTAACAATAAAATCATTTGTATAGCCAATTTTGATTAAAACATATGTTAAAATTATTGGTTCAAAAAAGAAACCAATTGATCCAATTATTCGACTTGCGGTTGTAGGAATACCAATTGAAAATACATCTTTTATGTTTTTTTTGTTTGGTTTTAAATCTTCTTTGGATATTTTGAAGTTTTTAGGTAAGAAAAAAAATAAAATTAAAATTGAGGTTAGCTCACTAATTATGTTGGCTAAAACAACAAAAGCAACCGCATAACTTAAACCAAATTTTAAAAATATAGGTATTCCAATTATTAAAGCTATTAGTCTAGCAATATCTTCTGTAACATTTGATAAAACATGAGGAAACATTTTTTGTTTACCAAAAAAATATCCTCTTAAAATACTTGATATTGATATAAATGGTAAAACAAGACCAATACAAATTAAAGAATAATATGCGCGTGGTTCATTAAGTAAATTGTTACTGATAAAATTTGCGGATAAAATCATTATTATAATTATTATAATATTTAAAATTAAGGATATTGGAATAACTGAGAATACTAAATTTTTACTATTTTTCTTTTCTTCCGCAACTAATTTACTGATTGCGACTGGAAACCCAAGACTTGCTAAAGCCATTAATAAGGTGAAGGTTGGAGATATAAGCATATATATTCCCATTCCTTCTGGACCAATTAATCTAGCTAATACTATTTTAATAAACATACTGATTATTTTTGTAAGTAGACCACCAATCATTAATAATAATACTGATTTGATAAATATATTTTTTTTCATATTAAAAATTTATGAAATTGTTTTATTTTTTATGTAATTGAATGTTAATGGGTAATGTTTTTTAGAATAATAAATATAAGTATCTTGCACTCTTAATGCATATTTGATATTATTGGTATAGTAAGATATGGGAGGATTAATATGAAGAAATTATTTTTAACATTAACAATATTTATTTTAAGTATATCTTTTTATCCAGTAAAAGCCATGGAAAAAACCGCAGATATACTAAAGAAAAATGTAGTAACATCTGGAGATGGTTTATATGTAGACTCAACTATAGATGGAAGATATATTTATAGGGGAGGCAACCCTAATAACTATATTAGATTAGGTGACGATCTATATAGAATAATATCATTAGAAAAAGATGGAACTATAAAGGTTATTAAACAGGATAGCATAAGAATGTTGCCTTGGGATGAGGCAGGAGCGAGATATTCCACAAATAGTGATGATTTTTGTACAAGCGCATCTGGCTGTAAATCATGGGGAAGTAATACAACAACTTTAGATACAAATGGTAACAATGTAATTCAAATGCCATTAGAGGTAAATGGAACACTTAAAAACTTACCAGAAAAAGAAGCAAGCTTAAATACATATTTAAATAATGACTTTTATAATGGATTAAGTGATGATGTGAAAAGTTTGGTTGTAGAGAGAACATGGAATGTTGGACCAACTGCATATAATCAAACAAACTTATCAGAAAGTATAAAAGAAGAATCCGCATATAAGTGGAAAGGCAAAGTAGCCTTAATGAATGCGACAGATTATGTTAAGTCATCAACAAATAGTGAATGTAAAAGTGTATATGCATATCAAAAAAATTCATCATGTTATAATAATAGTAAAACACATAATTATTTGTATTCAAATAATGATCCATGGACAGTTTCGCCTTACGCCTTTCGAGCGGATATCGTGTTCAATGCCCGCAGTGGTGGTGATTTGCGCCACGACCTCGCGTACTATGCGTGCGGCGTCCGTCCTGCGCTATATCTGTCAGCTAAAACTACATTAAGCGGAGAAGGAAGTGAAGCTGACCCATATAAAGTATCAAAATATATTGAAGAAGTAAAAGAAGAACCAAAAGATGAAGAAAATAATAATACAAATAATGAAGTAAAAGTAGATAATGGACAAATAGTGGAAGTACCATCAACATCTGCTTTTGGTTCGATAATAATAGTTGGGCTTGGAATAGCTTGTGTAACAGGGTCTGCTGTGATAATGGGAAAGACAACAAGAAGAAGAGAAAAATAAGATAACGCACCTG
>CACZST010000014.1 GCA_902783895.1 uncultured Erysipelotrichaceae bacterium | reverse complement strand
TTTCTTCACCTCCTTTCTTGTCTCGTTATTATATATCATTTCATAAAAAATACATAATAACCGGGGGTCACTATGTATTATAAAAAAATAACATTTGATTTATAAAAAAAATCAAGAAAAAATTCTTGATTATTCACATATAGCTCCATCCATACTCCAAGTCTTAACATCAGTTATTTTAACATTTACAATTTTACCGATTAAATCCTTAGATGCCTTAACATTAACAAGCTTCATCGTTTCAGTATATCCCATAACCATATCATCATTTTTTAAACTAACTTCCTCAAGTAATACTGGAACTACCTTATTTAAATATTTTTGATTTGACTTATTTGAATACTTGTTAATTAAATCATTAAGTCTATGGAGTCTATCTTCTTTTTCCTTAAGCGAAATTTCATCTTTCATTTTAGCCGCTGGAGTTCCCTCTCTTGGAGAAAAGATAAATGTAAACGCACTATCATATTCACAGTGTCTAACAACATCTAAAGTATCTTCAAAGTCTTCTAAAGTCTCACCAGGAAAACCAACAATTATATCAGTAGTTATTGAAACATTTGGTACAGTATTTTTTATTCTATCAAATAATTTTAAATAACTTTCCTTAGTATAACGTCTTCCCATTAATTTTAAAACTCTATCAGACCCAGACTGTAACGGAAGATGAATATAAGGCATAATATTATCATATTTAGCAATAATATCAACCATTTCATCTGTAAAATCCCAAGGATGTGATGTGACAAATCTAACTCTTGGAATACCTATTTTAGCAACATCTTCAAGTAAATTACTCATATCATAATTACCTAAATCCTTACCATAAGCATTAACATTTTGACCAAGTAAAGTAACTTCCTGATACCCATCTTCTTTTAACTTTTTAACCTCACTTAAAATATCATGTGGTCTTCTACTTCTTTGTTTACCGCGAGTAAAAGGAACAATACAGTAAGTACAAAACTTATCACATCCATACATAATATTAACCCAGGCTTTATATTTACTATCCCTTTTAACCGGCATATCCTCAATTAAATCACCTTCACAGCTATAAACTTCAACTTCTAATTTTTTATTATTTAAAGCTTTATATAAAACTGCGGGAAGTCTATCAATATTATGTGTCCCAAAAACTAAATCAAGCCATCTATAATGACTCAAAATTTCAGAAACAACACCCTCTTCTTGAGCCATACACCCACATATACCAACCTTAATATCAGGTCTTGATGCTTTCATATGTTTTATTCTGCCAAGCATACCAAACACTTTATTATGAGCATTTTCCCTAATCGCACACGTATTAAGCAAAATCAAATCAGCTTTTTCCATATCTGAAGCTTCATTAAATCCCATTTCTTCTAGTATAGCCTTAATATTTTCAGAATCATGAACATTCATTTGACAACCATAAGTTTTAACAAAATAACTCTTACCTTTTCCAATATTCTTATATTCATCATCAATATTATATTTTCTAATATTAACTAAATTTCTTGTTCTTTTTCTTTCTAATGTAGAATCAGGTACCAACATTTTATCACTCATTTCTCTTAATGATGATAACATATTTACCTTATTTTATCAAGGTATTACTTTAATACCTTCTTCTTATCTGTTATATAAATATCATACCCAATCCCATAATTTAAAACAATATTTTTAACAAAATTATTCTTAATATAATCAATATTCTCACCATTATTATATTTTTCTAATCCGCTTATTATATTATCAAGCATCTTATAATTATCTTGTGACATTAAATAATCAACTAAATTTATCCATTGTAAAGTAAGAGTTGGTTTAATAAAATCCAAACCTCTAATAATATAATCACCTCTTAAAGCACCTTCGTTCATAAAATTAATAATTTTTGAAATATTCATATAATCACCTCGGACAATATATTTTACATCTATAATATAATTTGTCAATAAAATAGTTATAATACTTTTTAAAACTATAATAAAATATACTAAAAAATTTTTAGAAAAATACTAAAAATTTTTTAAAGTATATATAATAAAATTTATTTATGAGTTATAGCCATCTTCTTTGTAATTATTAAAGCCAAAGATACAAATATGATTCCAATACTTGCGATTATGATTGACATTTGAGCTGATGTTGACGGTACTTCTACTATTTGACCATTATTTACATTTTGATTATTTTCTTCATTATTGTCATTATTTTCTTCACTTTTTACTTCTTCTACATATTTTGAAACTGTATATGGATTAGTCTGTGTACCTTCACCATTTAATGTAGTTTCAGAGGATAAAAAGAATGCTGGGTAAACAGAACCACCAGTAGTTGCTCTCTGATCTTGAATCCAACTTGGAATATAAATAACATCACCAGGATAAGAACTTAATGGAGATAATGTAATAATCCATGATCCCAAAGATAAATAAGTATATTTTGAAGCATTATTATAACATGATGAAGTTCCATAATAAGAATAATCTTTTACAGTTGTGCATTCAGGATTATTACTAGCCTTAACATAATCTGTTACATTCATTAAAGCAACCTTACCTTTCCATTTATATGATGACTCCTCTTTTATACTATCTAATAAATTACTTTGCCAAACTATAGTTGGTCCAATATTCCATTCTTTTGTAACAATAAAGTTCTTTACTTCATCACTTAAACCATTATAAAAATCATTATTTAAATATGTATTCAAACTAGCTTCTTTATCCGGTAAATTATATAAACTGCCTCCTAATTCTTTGGACATCTGCGTTACTTTATTACCATTTGAATCAAGTGTAGTTGTATTACTTCCCCACGCATTACAGCCATATGAACCAGTACAATAATCACTACTACCTGTTGACTTTCTATCATATCCATCAAAGACATTAGAAAATCCTGTAGCTTTTTCAATTCTAATAACTTTTATAGTACCATCCTTTTCTAACGATATTATTCTATATAAATCATCACCTAATTTAATATAGTTATTTGGATTTGCACCCTTATAAATATATCTTCCGTCTATAGTTGAATCTACATATAAACCGTCACCTGATGTTACCACATTTTTCTTTAGTATATCACATGCCCTCTCCATTGCTTTTACCGGATAAAAAGATATACTTAAAATAATTAACGTTAACACCAAAAATAACTTTTTCATTTCTATTCCTCCTATTTTACTATACACATTTTAGCAAAAAGCAAATTAAAAAATAAGTTGATGTTTTTGATATATCAATACTAAAAATTATAAAAAAAAGAAGTATTAAACTTCTCCGATTACAATAATTACCATTGGTTTACATTCTGTTTGTTCATATAAATATTTACCAACTTTATCTCTAATTCCAGATTTAACTTTAGCGAAATCTATATAATTACCCTTAACATTGTTTTTAATAACATCTGTAGATATTTTTTCTACTTCTTTAATTAAATCAATACTATCTTTAACATAAATAAATCCCTTAGTTAAAACTTCTGGTCCAGCTAAAATACTTTTTGTTTTCTTATCTAAAGTAGCTGTAATAATAACAATACCATTATCACTTAAAAGCTCTCTATCTTTAATAACTAAGTCTCCAACATCTCCTGCAGAAAGACCATCTATTAATATATCATCAACAGGAACTTTCATATTGTTATCTACAAGTTCACCATTTTCAAAATAAGCAACATCACCATTAAGTTTAAGTAATATATTAGTATAATCCATTCCAATTTGTTTAGCAACATTTGCATTAGCAACTTGTTGACGGTATTCACCAATAACTGGCATATAATATTTTGGTTTCATTAAATCAAGCATCAACATTAAATCTTCAGATGAAGCATGATGTGATAAATATTTACGTTTATCAAGTACAATTGTATCTACACCAATTTTAGCTAATGTATCTAAAACCTTTGTAGCAGTACCTTCCATACCATCATCAATTGGTGTAACTAAAACTAATGTATCTTTATCATTAACTGTTATAAATTTATCGTATCCTCTAACAATTCTCTTTAAATTAGAAAAAGGTCTTTCTCTTTCATCAGATACAATAACAATTATACCTTCATCATTTACATGTTTAATAGATACAATTCTCTTAGGATCAAAGTTAATATAATTCATATTAATACCTTTTAATATACTTTGCTCCATTCTCTTACCTAAAATAACAACATTACGTTTTGTATGAGCCAGTTCATTAAAAAGTTCTTGAACTCTATAAAATTGTGTTTGATCTATATTAAATAAAATTCTTCCTTCATGACTATTTATAATTTCACTAAATAAATCAGACGCTCTATGATTAGGTGAAGTAAATCCTTTCTTATCAGCATATAGTGATTCAGAAAGTAAGCAAAGAACACCTTGTTTTCCAACATATGCAAGTTTACCAATATCCATTTTATATGGACCTAGCATAGTTGGATCAAAAACAAAATTTCCAGTATAGAATATTGCACCATCAGGAGTATATAAAACATAACCAACCGCATCTGGAATCATATAAGTTACAGAAATTGGAAATATACTATTTTTTCCAAAATCAATTTTCTTATGAGGAGTAACCTCAATTAAATTAGAACTCTTTATCCCATCATTTTCTAACTCTTCTTTAATTATCTCTAATGTAAACTTAGTACCATAAATTTTAAGCTCAGGCATTTCCTTCACCATATCACATATCGCACCCATGTAATTATCTTGACCATGAGTTACAAAAACACCCTTAACTCTTTTTATATTATCTTTAATGTAATCATAATTTGGAATAATATAATCTACTCCAAGCATTTTATCGTCCGCGTATTTTAAACCAGCATCGAAAACAAATATATCTTTATCAACTTCAACGACATACATATTTTTTCCATCCTCATTTAATCCGCCAAGACTAAATATTTTAATTTTACTCATTTTCTTCTCCTTTCTTTTTAAACGGGTAAAGCCTCCCAATTATACCAAAAATATAGCTAAAAAGCAATTATTTGTTTATAAATATCTTATCAAGCTCTTTCTCAGGTAAAAGCATTTCTAATCCTTTAATTATTCCTATATCAAAAGTTAAACTTCTATCCCTTAATTTTTCACCATCTATACACCAATTGTTCTTAGGATAACTTTTTAATTTTATTTTTAAATTATCTGTTCTAAAAAAATAAAATCCCGGAACATTCTCAATACCATTTGTCTTAAAATAATATAAACTTTTTATAATATCCGCTCTTGAAGTTATATTACTAAATAATACCTCAAATTTTCCATCATCCATCTTAACATCTTGAAAAACATTAATACCAGCCATACGACTTGCATTACAAATCAAAGCAAATGAATAAAGTCCAGTATAAGCTTTACCATCTACCTCATAAGTCATCTCAAACAAATGTGTTTTTTGACGAAACTTAGTAAAAGCATTTATTAAATATGCCAAATATCCCATCGTTTTTTTAAGTTTTCTTGGAGTATCATATGCAACATCTGTAAATTTACCAAGACCTGCCACATAAACAAATGGTTGATCATTTATCTTGCATATATCAATTTTCTTAACAGTTCCATCCAATATAAGTCTTAAATTATTAATCGGATTTTTACCAAGTCCAAATATAGCTCCTAAATCATTTGTTGTTCCAAGTGGAATATGTGAAAGAAGTAACCTTACTGGCCTTTGTAAATTACCAGTAACAACCTCATTAAAAGTTCCATCTCCACCTAAAGAAACAACTAAATCAGCACTATCAATGCTTAAAATTATTTTTTTCGCATGACCAGAATACTTTGTATAATAAACATCTGTATCATATCCATATTCTTTTAAAATCACAATCATCTTAGAAACAATTGGTTTTTTCTTCCCATGTCCACTACTTGGATTACATATTAATGCACACTTTTTCATTCGCCTCACCACAATAATTATATATTAAAAAAAGAAAATATACAAATCATTCATATAAATAAACAATATCACTATGATTAATTTATGATAATGTCTTAAGTATTAATTTGCAAAAATGTCTCACCATCATCTTCACCATATAAAGTTACTGAATTTAATAATACCAAGCCTTTTTTAGTAACATTAATGTACAAGTTATTACCGTTTAATATAATTATATTTTAAAAATTATTAAACATATTTTCGATTATATTCTTTTCCCTAAGATCCCATATATATCCACTCATCGAGCCAATATCCTCAGCAATATACTCAAGCTCAGAAACATATCCTATTTCCAAAATATAATCTAATTTCAAAGTATCTACATCTTTAAAATTACCAATATAATGTAAAAAATATGGTATATCACGATTATACAAATTATATAATCCAAAATAATATATTGGAAGTTCTCCTTTAAAAACAATTTTTTCGATAACTTTCCTGTATTTTTTATCATCTTTTATTCTTCCTTTAGGAAATGTAAATATTGAATCATAATTTTTACCGTCTATTTTTATATACTTAAGTTTATTAATCTCAAAAGAATTTTTTGGAATATTACAGTCATCAGTTATCTTAACTCCAACAATTGGTACAGTATAATTATCAAACGGTATATAAACTTCACATACTATAAACAATAACCAGTGATTAAATAAATTATACTTTTTGGAAGCTTCACTTTTTAATTGATAAGCATAAATATCGTTAGTCTTCCAATCACACCCCAAAACCTGAAGTTCTTTTATATCACAATCATCTACAGTTTTACCTTGCTTCCATAATTTAATAAAGTCACTATCTAACTTTGAAAACATATTTTTACCATTTTTTATATTCATTTTTCCACCCATATTATATAATTATTTTCTTACAAATAACTGTAATTGTATCTCCGGAGCTTGTTAAAAATCCCATTTCAATATATTCATTATTGTCCTCAGATAAAACTTGAACATTATCAGGCCAACTTTTCTGTTGCCTTAATAATTTTCTATAATTAGGTTCACCATCTACATCCCAAACAGTCTCATTTCTAGAGCGTGCAGCTTTAACAACATATTTACCATTAGTTGTTCTAACAATATTCCACTCATTGGTTCCATCATCCTTAAGTGGACTTAAATTTAATTTAGTCCCACTATTTTCAACTGAACCATTAGCCGTAACATATAAATCATTAGTATAAGATTTAATATAATAAATTTCACTTTGATCAATATTTTCTTTACTAATATCCCTCTTTGAATAAGTTTTTACACTTGTTTTATTACCAAAATTATCATAAGTATATTCACTATCCATACCATCAGGACTTCTCATAGATAAAAGCCTATTTCGATGATTATAATCATAAGAATATAAAGTAGTCCTTCCACGATTATTTAGTAAAGAAATTTGCTGATTTAAACTATCATATGAATAATCATTTTTCTCTAAAGCAGCATTTTTACTACTTACAACATTACCCTTACTATCATAGGTAAAACTGCCATTTTCAGCGTCAATATAAAAACTAATATTATCAAATAAAATATATCCCCTTTGTCTAAAGAAACTTGGAGTTATCTTAACCTTAGAAAAATTACTCTTTGCGACAATATACTTATTTATAAATTGCCAAGATGAACTATCATTAGAAACATTCAAATTCTCACTTTGTAAAATAGCTCCATTAGAATCAAGAAGTTCTACCTGCACCTTAGCTTCCCTTAAATTATCAATAGAAACTCCAGTATTAAGAGCCCAAAAACTAACATTTAAAGTAGACCCCTTAGTCCCACTTTTATTAATAATTTGATTATAAGCCTTTACACTATTAATCTCACCAGCAATTTTCAAAACCTTATTACCCTGATTCTCAACTATACCATCATCAATACCAGGAAAATGTTGTACTGTCCAATCATCAAGTCCTTTATCAAAATTACCATTATTAATTAGGTTATTGGGATTATATAAATTAGAACTCTCATCTTCAATTTTAATATCATCAAAATATATAATATTATCACTAGACGAACTAATAGTTAATTTATTTTTCCCAAGCACACCATTTGGTACAGTAAAATTAAAACTATACTCCCTCCATTCATTAGTAACATTAAAAGTCTTATCAAAAGTTTCCAAATTCATTGAATCATCATGTGAAAAAGACATATAAGCTTTACCATTAT
Source organism: uncultured Erysipelotrichaceae bacterium (assembly GCA_902783895.1). Taxonomy (GTDB): domain Bacteria; phylum Bacillota_I; class Bacilli_A; order RF39; family UBA660; genus Coprosoma. The sequence goes on along the minus strand of CACZST010000014.1, from coordinate 28,564 downwards.
TACTTGAATTACTTTTAATATATGCAGATAGTTTATAAGTTTTCCCAGGTTCAACTGTAACTGGTTGAGTCATATACCCTGCAGAAAATTTAAAAGATTTTAAACCCTGATATTTTTCTGAAGTATCAAACGATACTCCATTACCCACAAAGTCCCAATAATAATTATCTTCCTCTGCATCACCATTAACAACCACATTAGGTATAGAATTAGAAGCATAACTAATAATCTTACCTTCACTTTTAATTTTATTCTTACTATCACCTTCACTAGTATCAAACTCAAACGACTGACCATAAGCCTCCTCTACAGAACTACCACTACCTAAATCCGTAATAGAAGTCGTCTGGCCCAAATTATTAAATACATAATTTGTTTTCTTACCCGTTTTATCTGTAATAGAAGTAACATTTTCACCATAAACAAAATCAAGTGAACTTCCAAGTGAACCATTACTTCCATATTCACTTATTTTTTTAAGTCTGTATGGTGATTTTTCATAATACTCATATGTATTATAACTATTATCAAAAGAAGTTAATTTAGTTATCAAATTATTATTATAATTTATTTTTTCTATATCATTATTTTTGTTAACAATAGAAATTAAATTATTATCGCTATAATTAAACTTAACCTCTCTTCCTGCAGTATCTAAAATTTTACTTAATTTATCATTAGAATATACAAACGTTAAACAATCAGAAGCACCATCTGTAACCTTATTTATTCTATTAAAATTATTAGAGTCTAAATCAATAACCATTTGATTACCATTAGTATCTACAATTTTATACAAATACCATGTATTATCTTTCTTACTAAAGTATGATTTATTACCACCCTTATCTTCCATTCGGTAATCATTACCATCAGAATAAATCATTAAATTTAGACCATCTTCATCCTTATAATTGTTTCCTTCCTTTTTAAAGAAATGTCTTGTCCCATCCTCATCAATATATCTTAAATAGTCTGAATCAGTCGTAATTGTTTGATTTAAATTTAATCTAAATCCATTACCATAACCGATATTTATATCCTTATCATTAGTATTATAAACATGTTTAATTAAAGCAGGCAATCTTCCACCAGGAGTAGATACATCCTCATGCTGTAAAACTAAATTACCATTATAATTATTAACATTAACATTAAAATCAGAAACACTGTGTGAAGAGAAAGTCTGATAATTCTCAGTTCCCGTTTGATTCCTATAAGTTATTGAAACTATCGGTCTACCATTTGAATATTTATCGCTAATATCTGATGAAAAGAAATACGCATCTTCTCTATTTAATCCATTTATCTCATTATTTTCCTTAAGCATTAAACCATTATTTTCACCAGATAAATACCAATCTTTAGCAATACTAGTTATATCAAATTGATATAATTTAACTTGATCATTCTCATCATAATTAAATACCTGATAATCAATAACTTTATGATCATAACTATCATCAGAGCCCAAATAATTCCATCTTGCATTATCATCATTCCAAGATTTCAAAACCTTGTGTGCATTAATTTCTATAGGCTTTCCATTTGGACACCTAACACCCTCAAGACCACAAGCATAGCTATAAATACCAAGTTTAGCATCAATCACTTGATCACCAGTATTTAAATTAGGTAAATTAAACCTTATTAATGACCTCGTTGGATGCTGCCCAGTACCAGAAAAATTATTACTACCAACTCTTAAGATATGTTGATTAGCTTTCGCATATGTATCAACATTATCATCACCTTCATATATAAATAAATCATCTATTTGATTTCTAATTTGTGATGTATTAACAGTTGGATCAATTGTAACCGGATACTTTCTATTTTTATCATTAAGCCATTTTTCATCAGGCTTAATAGTTAAAATATAACCATCATCTACTTTATCTAAGATAGTTTCAATATCACTACTCAAATTAAACTCATTATCGTACATATATGGTGTTTCAACACTATAAACTATATTTTCACCATCATAAAATTCAATAATATTATGTTCCTTAACTATCGCATTCAAATTCTTATTTAAATTTATTTTATATTTAAATTCCTTTGAAGCATCTTTATCTTTTAAAATAATACTTTCCTTTATTTTATTAGGCAAAGTAACATAATTAATATCTACCTTTTCTTTTATATTGTTATACTCTATCTGCGATGAAATCTTAGAAAGATCATCAACATTATCACTATTATCTTTAGAGACGATAGCCTTTACCTTCTCACCTTCAAGCAAAGACATAGATAAAGAATAACCATCTTTTTCCAATTTCAACAAATTATTATTGCTCTCTGCTTGATAACGAACTTTATAAGAAGCCTTTTTATTTTCATAAGTATCTTTTATCTTAATAAGTTCATTATCAACATCAACATACTTACCATTTTCCTTAAAATGAACAGGCGCAGCATATAGATTAACTTTTTCACTACCATCACTCATCTTAAAGTATTTTTTATCTTCTTCCCTTTTTGATGTAATTTCATAAAGAGTTTTTATGTCATCTTTTTTTATTTTTTCTTCATCTAAACCATTAGAAAAAACACTAAAGTCCAAAGCATATACAGGTACTTGTTGAATCATTAAACAAAAAATTACCAAAATTGAAATAGCCTTTTGAATATTTCTCCAAAACATACACAAAAATCCTCCTTCATAAAGCCTAAAACAAACATCTATCCTACATAATAATCTAATACCTCCTTCTAAGATGTAAAAAACAAAGTTGCTATTCTTAACCTAATATTAACATAAGCTATGAAAAAAATGTGAAACCATGTCTGAATGCTTTAGTTTATTGTCTAAACGTTCAAAACTACCACTATTAGTAACACATAAAATACGTTTAGACATAAAATTAAGCATTTCAGACATTATTTAACAATACAAAAAAACGAAACTAAATAATTTCGTTTTTTATATTTGGATTATTTAAAGCTTCAATTAACTTATCAATTTCCTCTTTAGTATTATAAAAATAAAAACTAACTCTACATGTATTCTTAACAGGTATTTCTTCTTTTAATATTTTAGCACAATGATTACCAGCTCTAATACAAATATTATATTTATCTAAATAAATAGCTAAATCTTGAGGAAAAACACCCTTATAATTAAAAGCAATTATACCCGCCTCACTATTTTCATTATAAATAATAATATTTGGATTTTCCTTTAATTTAGAAATAGCGTAATCACGTAATTCCTTTTCCTTCTTATAAATATTATCAAAACCAATATTTTCTAAATATTTAATAACCGCACCAAAGCCAATAACCCCAGCTACATTTGGTGTTCCAGCATCTAACATATCAGGCATCGTATTATACTGCCTTCTACCATCATGAGCAAAAGTCGCATTCATACCCCCACCAAAAATAATTGGTTTAAGTTCATTTAATAATTCAGTTTTTCCATATAAAACACCAACTCCAGTCGGACCTGCCATCTTATGAGCTGAAAAAGCAAGAAAATCAATATCTAAATCTTGAACATCAATCTTCATATGTGGAACACTTTGAGCTCCATCAACTAAAACTAAAATACCATTTTCATGAGCAAGTTTAGTAATTTCCTTAATTGGTCTAATATCACCAACCACATTAGTTACATGAGCTAAAGATATAACCTTAGTATTAGGAGTAATTGCTTTCTTCACATTTTCAATAGTAACCTTATGATCATCATCAAGTCTAATATATTTAAATACAATTCCAATCTCATCAGCAAGTTCAAACCAAGGAAGTAAATTAGATGCGTGTTCACTCATTGTAAGTAAAACCTCATCACCTTTTTTTAAATGATTCCTAAAATATCCAAAAACTATCTTATTAATCGAATCAGTAGCCCCCGCTGTAAAACCTATATTACTAGCCTTTTCGGCATTAATAAGATTACAAACAAGTTTTCTAGTTTCTTCATACATACCACTAGCTTTAATACTTATCCCATAATCTCCACGGTGTGCATTACTACTATAATTATTATAATAATCACTAACCGCTTCAGCTAATATTTTAGGTTTTAAAGTTGTTGCTCCATTATCAAAATAAATAATTCCGCTATCTAAAATATTAAAATCTTCACGGTGCATAATATCACCTCCAGTACTTATTTATAATTTCACTAAGTTCATCTGTATACTTAGTAATTCCTTTAAGTAAGAAACCTTTTGTAAGTAAGTTTTCAGCAGTTTTTTGATCAATTCCTCTACTCATTAAATAGAAAATTGAATCTTCTGAAAACGTTCCAATATGTGCGGCATGATTAGCTACAACATCATATTCATCAATAAATAAATTAGGTTCAATCACACAAAAATTACGCGTTAAATTAAGTATTCTATTATCTTGATTAACATCACATCCAGTAACACCACGGTTAACAAATCCAGATACATTAAACTCTAAAGTTCCATCTAAAATATTAACACCATTATTTATTATGTTACTAATAGAATTTTTACCATTATGATAAACTAAAAAATTATATTTTTCATTACTTTCACTAACAGTTTTTAAAACGTAATCAATCTTTGATTTTTCACCATTTAAATTCATTATTGTCATTTCATTATTACTATTTATATCATAAACTTTTTCCACATGAATTTCTGATTCCTTATCCATATTATACGTATATTGAAATTTATGTGTTCCTAAAGTTTTAAACTCATATAAATTAACTTTAGCCTTAGGATAAACATTAATAATAATATTATCCTTCTCATCCTTACCACTAGTTTCAATATATAAGTCAGTATCCTTTTCAATATCTATTTTAATATCAGTAACTTCTAAAGATTTTTCATGGTCTAAAACATCAAGTTTTAAAAATCCATCACTTTCTATAAGTCTAGTATTTTTACCATCTAAAATAATCTTATTCATTATCCTCACCAATTACTTTATCGTATCCTTCTTTTTCAACTCTATAAGCTAAAGAAGCATCACCACTTTTAACAATATGACCATCTCTAACTATATGAACAAAATCTGGCTTAATATAATCAAGTAATCTATGATAATGAGTAACTAAAAGCATAGCTGGTTTTCTTTCATTATAATAATCCATAACATTTTCACCAACTAATTTTAAACTATCAACATCTAAACCAGAATCAATTTCATCAAGTAAAACAACATCTGGTTTTAAAATAGCCATTTGTAAAATTTCGTTTTTCTTTCTTTCTCCACCAGAAAAACCATCATTAACTCCCCTATGAATCATTTCAGGATCCATATGAAGTTTATCAACCATTTTATCTATCTCTTTAATAAAAGGCATTAACTTAAATTCATTGCCAATTTTTGTATGAAGAGCACTTCTTAAAAAATCAGCATTACTAACCCCCTCTATCGCAAGAGGCATCTGCATACCTAAGAAAATACCTAAGTTTGCTCTTTCATTAACCTTTAAATCATTAAGTAAAGTATCATTATAATAAATACTTCCACTTACAATCTTATAAGCAGGGTCACCCATAATAACTTTTGATAAGGTAGACTTACCAGTACCATTAGGTCCCATAATAACATGGATTTCTCCGGATTTGATTTCTAAATTAAAATCCTTTAAAATCGTCTTATGTCCAACTTTAACAGTTAGATTATCTATTTTTAAACAATTTTGCATATAATTCTTCACCTTCCGTATATATTTTAACATTTTTTGCCCTTTTTTCATATATAAATGATTAAAAATATTAAAAGACTACCACTATATTATTAGAATATTCGCAGATATTCACCCAGGAAAGGACTTAATCCTTTCTTTTTGTGTTATAATTTAAAAGAGGTGAATAAATATGGATTGTATATTTTGTAAAATTGTAAATGGAGATATCCCATCTTATACCATTTATGAAGATGATTTAGTAAAAGCTTTCTTAGATGTAAACCCAGACGTTAATGGTCACTTATTAATAATACCTAAAAAGCATTATAAAGATTTATTTGATATTGATGAAAAAACATTAATGCATATATTTGAAACAGCAAAAAAAATAAATCCAATACTTAAAGAAAAATTAAATACAGAAGGCTTAACCTTAGTTCAAAATAATGGTTTACTTCAAGAAGTAAAACACTTCCACTTACATTTAAAACCACAATATAAAGAAAAACAAAGAATACTAAAACCAGAAGAAATATATAACATAATAAAAGAATGACAATAAGTCATTTTTTTATTATCTATGCATTTGCCATAACTACCAAATAAATATGTGCATATCATAAATTAGATAAGGAGGAATTTACATGTTCACAAGAAGATTTGGTATGACAGGCCCAATGAATAACTGTAACTGCGATCAAGAATGTCCAATAATTGAACCAGCTATTAACCAATGCGTTGAAAGACAGTTTTGTCATGAAGTAAAACACATTTGTCCAATTAACACACATGTAATTAATAAACATATCTACAATCACACATATACACCATCATACACTTGCACAGAAGAAAACCAAGTCATTAATAATGACCCTGGTTGTTGTAGTAAATTCATGAATAATGGTTTCTAAACCATTATTTTTTATTGACAAAAGTATATACAAAGTATCTACTTTAAATAGAAGTGATAACATGGAAATAAAACTGATAAAATGGGGAAATTCATCAGGAATTAGAATACCAAGTAATATTTTAAAATCTTTAAACATTAAAAATAACGATATATTAAATATTGAAAAAGTAGAAGACAAAATAATCATAAGTATTCCTAAAAAGAAAATATCCCTAGAAGAAAGATTCAAAAACTATAAAGATAAAAATCAAGCTAAAGACTTTAAATGGGATCAGCCAAAAGGAAATGAAATATGGTAAATAAATATATTCCAAACCAAGGAAATATTATATATCTAGATTTAAATCCTACAAAAGGCCATGAACAATTTGGTAAAAGGCCAGCGATTGTAATAAGTAATAGCATCTTCAATAAACATACCCAAATGGTAATCGTTTGTCCAATAACATCAAATACAAAAAATTTCCCTACTCATTATTTACTGGAAGATACAAAAAAAATTAAAGGTTCTGTTTTATGTGAACACATAAGAAGTATTGATTACGAAGAAAAAAAGTAACATTTGTTGAAAAAGCAAGCGACAATGACCTATTAAGCACAATAACATTGATAAGTGCCTGTATAGAACAATAAAAATAATGGCTTTTAAACCATTATTTTTTCATATTACTAATAATTGTATTAAGTAAATCTTCAGGTAACATAATAGGTGCATCACCAAATGGATTAATAACTATACCCCTATCATGCTTTTTAGAAAATGTAACCGCATCTTCAAAAGTAACAAGCATTACCTTAGCTTTTTGCCACATTTCACTTTTATAATTAGAAAGTTCAATATAATCTGTATAAATTGGTAAAACAGTTTCTTCTTTATTAGATGGATTAACTAAAGAAGGAATTGAAAATACACTACCCTCTTTCAAATTATCATCATTAGCTTTAATTAAACTTATTGGAAGTAAATATTTAGCCTTAGAAATTTGATTAATAAGTAAACCTAAATAATCCATATCCCCATTATATTTATAAAAGCCATAAGAAAGACCAAGTAAAAAAGCATTTTGAATATATTCATCAGTATCTGGTCTAATACTAGTTAAAACAGTAAATTTATCTTTTTTAACTTCACCATTTATATCAAGTATAACTTTAATATTACAATCAGATGCCATATCAACAGATTTACCATCTTTAATTATTTCCTTTACAACTGAAACCATTATTGGCTGATTATACTGCATTATATAAATCGCATCACCAACCTTAATTTCACCATAAACCATACCAGTTAAATCTTCACTTGATACAAGCATCGAAAACCTACGACCATTCGCACATCCATCTTTCGCAAGTTCTTCTAATTGTTTTTTATCAAAAATTTTATTGTTCATAAACCCTCCTTAAAAAGGCATTTTTAAATTACCATTCTTCATTTGTTTAATCATAACTTTCATTTGTTCAAATTGTTTCAAAAGCCTATTAACTTCCTCAACACTTGTTCCACTTCCAGAAGCGATCCTTCTTTTTCTTGAAGCCTTAAGTATATCAGGATTTCTTCTTTCACTAGGTGTCATTGATAAAATAATTGCCTCTATATGAGCCATTTGTTTAGGATCTATATTTACGTTATTAAGACCCATTTTTTTAGCTCCTGGAATTAATTTAATTAAATTCTCAAGTGGCCCAAGCTTTTTAATTTGATTTAATTGATTTAAAAAGTCCTCTAAATCAAATTTACCCTTTTGAAGTTTTTTAGCAGTTTTCATTGCTTCTTCTTCATCAAATACACCCTCAGCTTTTTCAATCATTCCCATCAAATCGCCCATATCTAAAATACGATTAGCCATTCTCTCTGGATAAAAAGCTTCAAGTCCATCCATTTTCTCTGATACACCAACAAATTTAATTGGAATATTAGTTAAATGTCTTATTGATAATGCTGCTCCACCTTTAGTATCGCCATCAAGCTTAGTTAAAACAGCACCAGTTAAAGGAAGCCTATCATTAAATCCTGTAATAACATTAACAGCATCTTGACCCATCATACTATCAACAACAAGTAATACTTCATTAGGCTCTACCGCATCGTTAATATTTTCAAGTTCATCCATTAACTCATCATCAATATGTAAACGACCTGCAGTATCAATCAAAACATAATTAAAACCATTTTCCTTAGCATATTCAACCGCATTCTTAGCAATCTCAACTGGATCACCTTTTCCTTCACTATAAACCTCTATATTTAGTTCTTTACCTAATTGTTTTAACTGATCAATAGCGGCTGGACGATAAACATCACAAGCAACCATTAATGGTTTTAAACCATATTTTTTTCTTAAAAGTAAAGCAAGTTTACCAGTTGTAGTTGTCTTACCACTACCTTGAAGACCTGTCATCATTAAAATAGTCATAGGTTTTACTACTATTAAAGGTTCATCATCTTTACCAAGTAAATCTACAAGTTCATCCTTAACTATTTTAACAAAAACCTCACCTGGTTTTAAACTTTTCTTAACTTCCTCACCTAAAGCTTTTTCTTTAACATTATTTATAAACTCTTTAACAACTTTGTAGTTAACATCAGCTTCAAGTAAAGCAAGTCTTATTTCCCTAGTAACTTCACTTATATTATCCTCATTTATTTTTCCATACCCTTTTATTTTATTAAGAGCATTTTGTAATCTATCTCCTAAATTTTCAAACATTTTAATCACCAATTCTTATTATACATTAAAAATATTTAAAAGAAAAATATATTATTAAAAAAATTAATTAATTCATCAGTTTTTCATGTTACCCTTTTCCATAAACACATTTTCTATTTTACTATACCCCATTTTAACAAAAATTAAAAAAGCTATCATTTTTTATTTTTTTTAATAAGTAAATATTAATAAAAAAAGGATATAAATCCTTTAAACTGTAAATAAAAGTAATTCTGGGAAAAATATTAAAAATCCAGATAAAAGTAATAACATAATTCCACTTATTAATCTCGCATAAGGTTTAAGTGAAGTATTCATAATTACTAAATTAATAAACTTAACTATAATAAATAAAATAAGTAAACTAACAATTAAAAAACTTAATATATAAATAAATATATTTAATCCATATGCAAAACCTGTAACATTATTAATATTAAGTATTGCTTCATATATAACTGGTAAAGATGAAGATGATGATATTTGAACCAAACTTATAATAAGTGAAGATGCGAATGTTCCAATCATAAATACACCCATTTGTTTTTTACCAAAAGTGTTCGAAGCTTTAGCTAAATAACTTTCCTTTTCATCTTTAAGTCTCATAAATGAATCTAATATTAAACAGCCAATTACTAAAACTAATATACTAACAATTATCCTTAAAATAGATAAATATATATTACCAATAGATAAGGATAAAGATGTCATAATAAAAATCAAATAAGTAAGCACATAACCACATACAAAAGAAATTCCAATTTTAAATCTTTTCTTCTCATTATAAATCGCTATTAAGATTGCCATTAAGATTAATATAATCCAAATTGAACAAGGATTAAATACATCTAAAGCCCCTAAAATAAATGAATAAAATATTGTATTTTTAGATTCTACATCAGTCCTGCCAAGTAATGGTAAAACTAATGTATTACCTGATTTTTCATGAGTCTTATCCCCACTTCCACAAGTTAAATTACTAATAACTTCTTTATGGATCTCTCTGCCTATATCTTCACTATATCCAACAAAAGTTTTATCACCAATAACTGTATAAGGAACACCAGAAGCATCATCATTTAAACGTTTTTGAACATCTAACATAAGCTTACTATTATCCTTATTATTCCAAACTTCATATTTTTTTATATTAATATTATCTCCTAATTGTCTTTTTAAAGTATCCAAATAATTAAGTTCATTATGACAATAAGGACATGTTTCACCATAAAAAACATCAATATTAACTTCTTTTGCTGAAACAGTAAAAGGTAAAATTAAAAGTAAAACAAGTAATAAAAATTTTTTCATTTTAAAACCATCTTTCTATAACTTTTATCAAACGAATTTAAAAATATATCAATTTCCTCTTCAGTAGTTTTTCTTGATATGCTTACTCTTAAACTATGGCGCGCCCTATCATCAGATAAAGTAATCGCCTTAACTGCTTTAGATATATCATTACTTGAGCAAGCACTCTTAGTAGAAATATAAACTTCATCTTCCTCAAGCGTATGCATAAATACCTCAGGTTTAACATTCAAAACACTAAAGTTTAATATATGAGGAATCGAATCTTTAGTACTATTAATAAAAACATTGTCATATGAACTAATTTTATCTTTAATTTTCTCATTTAATTTTAAAATTCTTTTATTATCCTCTTCCATATTTTCATAAGAAAGCCTAAGTGCTTTTGCCATACTAACTATAAGCTGGGTTGCCGGAGTTCCACTTCTATATGCAGTTGTGCTTTTTCCCCCATGAATTAAAGGCTCTATATTAATATTTTTCTTCTTAATAAGTCCACCAATACCTTTAAATCCAAAAAACTTATGAGAAGAAAACGATGCCATATCCACATCTTCCAAACTAAAAGGAATTTTACCAATAGCCTGGGTAATATCACTATGAAATATAACCTTTGGATATTTTTTTAAAACCTTACCTATCTTTTCAATCGGTTGTCTTATCCCGGTTTCACTATTAACCATACCTATTGAAACAAATAACGTATCATCATTAATCATCTCTTCTAATTTAGAAATATCAACTATTCCATCTTTCAAAGGAACATATGAAACCTTATAACCCTTACCCTCCATATATTTTAAAGGGCCATATATAGAAGAATGTTCAAGTTCAGTTGTAATTATCTCCCTTCCCCTAGAAAAAACCTCAATGCCTTTAATAGCCATATTATTACTCTCACTTGCCCCTGATGTATAAATAACCTCTTCAGGTAAAACATTTAAAAGACTAGCAATTTGCTTTGTTGAAGCATCGATTAACTTCTTTGATAAAACCCCAAGTTTATGTAAAGAATTAGGATTACCAATAAATTTACTTGCAGAAACAAAACTCTTAACAACCTCATCATCTAAAGGGGTTGTCGCACTATAATCTAAATAAACCATTATATCACTTCCTTAAAAATTATATCATTCATTAAAAAAAAATAAAAGCTTTAATGAATACTAAAGCTTTTTACTTTTAGAAGAAGGAGAATTATGATCACCAATTAACTCTTCAAACCCATTAATAACTTCCTCCCAAGGAAGACCAAGACCATTAGCCTGATCAAAATAAGAAATTATAGAATCAACACCCAAATCAATAATTGAATCAAGATTTTGAAAAACATAATTAGCTGAAAATCCATATATTTTCAAAATAGGTATTATACATTTAGCTTCATATACTCTATCTGTATATTCTTCTATTTTCTGCATACCATCATCATATTTAACGTCATTTATCATACTTATAGTTTTATTTAAAAACTCATCATTAACTAAAGCTCCTAAATGACTTTCAATAAAATCTTTACTTACACCACTATCCAAAAGTCTTTGATAATTCTTTTCAATATCACTAAATGATCCCTTAAATAAAACTGATAAACATTTATCTATAGAAGAAGTACTAATTAAAAAAGGTTCACCAGTTAAAGTATCAAATCTAACCATAATTTCCGCTAAATTACCCTTCGCAAATAAACTTAAACAATTACCTATAGAATTTAAACTTATACCATTTTCAATTAAATAATTTATAATAAGCTCTATCTCTTTTGGATTACTAGATACAAATACACTTAAACATTTCTCCGCCATTGAAGGGGTAACATTAAGTCCATAAAATATATCAATAATCTTTTCTATTTTTTTAATTTTACCTAAAGCCACAACACTCAAACACTTTTCAATAGACTCCTGACTAATCTTAAAATCAGTTAATCTAATAAATATTTCCCTCATTTGATCAGCTTTACCAGAAGCGAAAATATAAGGACATACATTAATTGCTTCACTACTAATTGAAAATTCATCCAAAACGTCAAATATTTTCTCAATCTCATGAGCCTTTCCCTGAACAAATATATACATACACTTATGTAATACTTCTTCTTTAACTCTTCCCTCTTTAATTTTTTTATCAAAAATATCAAATATACCTTCAATCTCTGAAGGAATACCTCTAACTAAAACACTAGTTGTACTAAAAATCTCCTCATCAGAAAAACCATACTGCCTAAAAATATCTATTATCTTTTCTATCTTAGCTTTCACACCTCTTGAATAAAGTGTTATATTTTTTTTACTAAGCTCTCTTTCAATAATTATAGGCGAAACCCTTTTTCTTGTTAATATACTTAAATACTCATCAGAATTTAACATACAACCCCTCCTAATAGTCAGATATTCTAACATGTTTTTTAATTTGTGTCAAACTTATACTATTACTTCTTTAAATCAAATCCCGTACGCTTAAATAATTTTTCCAAATCATAATTTGAATAAAATATAGTAGTCGGCCTACCATGAGGACAATTAAACGGATTTTTACACTTCCTTAAATCCTCAATTAACGCTTCCATATCATCTAAAGTAATGTTTGTATTAGCTCTAATCGCATGTTTACAGCTCATCATAGTTGCAACCTTCTCATTAAATTTTTCAATGCTAAATTCTTTTTGTGTATTAATTACAGTTTCTATTATTTTTCTAATATCCCAGTCAACATTTGAAGATGGAATCCAAGCAGGATGTTCTTTAACTATAACCGAATTTATCCCAAACTCCTCTATCTTAAATTTAAGATTTCTTAAAATATCCAAATTTTCCTTTAAAATAATAAATTCTTCATTTGAAAGCTCAATCATTATTGGAAATAAAAGTGCCGTACTTGCTAAAGTTGGACTACCCATCTGTTTCATAAAACGTTCATAATTACACCTTTCCTTAGCTGCATGCTCATCAATTAAATACATTCCTTTTTCATTTTGAGCAACAATATAAGTTCCATGAACAAGACCCACAGGCCACATCTCAGGCATTAACTCTTCCTTTGTTTTCTCATACTCTTCTCTTTCCTTAATATCACTTTCAATTTCTTCAAAATCATTAGTAACTAAAGTATCTAAAGGAAGTTCTATTTCCTCCGGTTCCTTTACACTAGAACCATGCCTTTCTAAATTAAGCATCATATTCTCATATTTAGGTTTTTCCTCTTTTTTAACCCCTTCAACAAGAAGCGTTCTACCTGTAATAGCTGATGTAACAGTTTTACTAATCAAATCAATTAAACTATCCATTTTACTAAATTTAATATCCATTTTAGTCGGATGAATATTAACATCAATCACACTAGGATCAACCTCAATATTAATTACCGTAATCGGATATCTATTATCAGGTTTATAAGAATGATAAGCCTCATTAATAGCCTTATTAATTTCATAATTACGAACTATTCTACCATTAACAATCGTAACCATATTATTTCTACTTGACCTATGAATCTCTGGAAGTGAAATATATCCCGAAATAACATAATCCGCATTTTCATTTTCAATCCTAATCATTTTCCTAGCTACATTATTTCCATATATACTTTGAATAACCTTAAGCAAATTACCAGAACCATCAGTTCTTAAAATAATATTATCATTATTACTAAGTAAAAATCTTATATTAGGTTTTGAAAGTGCAAGTTTATTCATATAGTCAGTAATACTAGAAAGCTCAGTATATAAACTTTTCATATGTTTAAGTCTAGCAGGTGTATTATAAAAAAGTTCACTTACACTCATACTAGTTCCAACCCTTGCATCACCACGGTCCACCTTTAAAAGTTTACCACCGTTAATTAACACTAAAGTTCCAATATCTTCCTGACACGTTTTAAGCTCAACTTTACTAACCGAAGCAATAGACGCTAAGGCTTCACCTCTAAACCCCAAAGTTTGAAGTCTAAATAAATCTTCTTCATCATCTATCTTACTAGTCGCATGCCTTGAAAAAGCTAAAACCGCATCAGTCGCATCCATCCCTTTTCCATTATCAACAACTTTTATTTCTCTTGTACCTGCATCTTCAAGAAAAACCTTAATCTCAGTGCTTTTCGCATCAATACTATTTTCAACTAGCTCTTTAACTACTGAAGCGCATCTTTCTACAACTTCACCAGCTGCAATCTTATTTGCTAAAAGTTCATCCATAACTTTAATTACTGCCATAAAAATCACCTAAAATAATTATACACTAATTTAATAGAAAACCCTACCAAATTAATTTAAAATAGTATATAATTAAAATGTAATTATTAATAATGCCGAATTAGCTCAGTTGGTAGAGCAGCTGTTTCGTAATCAGCAGGTCGCAGGTTCAAGTCCTGTTTTCGGCACCAGATTGATACCAAACTCGGATATTTTCGAGTATTAGTAAAGCGGCTTGTCAAAAAGTCGTTTTTATGTTATTATGAATATGTCAAGGAAACTTGTATAAAATAAAAAAGGGAATACTTAACATCGCAAAGTTGAGTACTCACCAATTGGTTAGCACTTAATCAAAGTATAAATTGTACCCATAAAAATAGACAGATAGGAAAAAACACCTATCTTTTTTGATATGATAAAATTATAATAAAGGAGGAATAATATGCCAAAATTTACAAAGAAAAGAAAAAAAGAATTATTAGAAAACAAGTATATTCTTACATTTGCTCAAGATCATATTATTTATACAGAGAAATTTAGAAAGAAAGTTATTTTAGATTTAAATAAAGGCAAAAGAATTCTAGAAATATTTGAAAACTGTAGTTTTAATCCAGATGAAATAGGATTATCATCAATTAAAGCAAATAAACACAATTGGTCTAAAGAATTTAAAATAGTAGAAGAAAATGGAAAAAGGAAAGCCATTAGAATCAAAGGTGCTTATCCAGTTTTAAATGATAAGGGAAAAATAAAGTATATACCAATTGATGGGGGAAAATTAGTAGAAAATTATACTGATGAACAAATTAATAAACTTAGTCAAAATCAATATATAGAATTTATAAGTAAAGATAAAATTACTTTTACAAAGGAATTTAAAATCATATTTATAAAGGAATTTAATAAAGGAAAAGGCAATTTACAAATATTTTCAGAATTTGGGTTAGATCCATTATTAATCGGAAAAAGAAGAATAAAAATATGTACTAGAAATTGGAAAAAACAAGCTTCCCATGATCCATCTTTTAGTAAAAATAACTACCATCCTATACATAAAGAAACTAATGAAGAAAAAAAGAAAAAATTAAAAGATATTAAGTATTTACAAAGGAGAGTTAACCAGTTAGAAATGGAAAATGAATACTTAAAAAAAGTTTCGGCCTTAAGAAAGGGGTGAAAAATTATACAAGTCAGGTCTATGAAATTATAAAAGAACTTGTTAAAAAATATGATGAAAAAGCTCAAGTTAAATATTTATGTAGTTTAGCTGAAGTATCTAGAAGTGGTTATTATAATTACTTTAGCGAAAAATCTATTCAAAATAGAAATAAAAAAGAAATACAAGACGAAAAAGATAGAGACGTTATTTTAGATGCTTTTACAAGACACGGATATAAAAAAGGTGCAAAAGGAATTAAGATGACTCTTGAAAACGAGGATAAAATTGTTTTTAATCTAAAACATATTAGAAGAATAATGCGAAAATATGATATTATTTGCCCTATTAGAAAGGCAGAGCCCTATAAGCAGATGTTGAAAAAAGATTTAGAACATAGAACTATTGAAAATAAATTGAATCGTGAATTTAAACAGGAAAAACCAGGAAAAGTATTATTAACTGATATTACCTATTTGTCTTATGGTTATTATAAAAGAGCATATTTATCTACAATAAAAGATGCTTCTACAAATGAGATTATGGCATATAGATTATCAACAAATTTATATTTAGATTTTGTTTTAGATACCATGTGGGATATAATAAAGCAAAAAAATGTCCCTATTCCAGAAGATGCTTTTGTACATTCTGATCAAGGAAGTCATTATACAAGTCCAACTTTTCAATCATTGTTAAAAGAATTAAAATTAGGTCAATCAATGTCTAGAAAAGGAAATTGTTGGGATAATGCACCGCAAGAATCATTTTTTGGACATATGAAAGATGAAGTTGATTTTAAAGTTTGTTCCAATTTTGAAGAATTACAAGTTGAAATTGCTAGATATATAGAGTATTATAACAATTATAGATATCAATGGAATCTAAAAAAAAATGAGTCCTGTTCAATACAGAAATCATCTTCTTCAAATCAATAATTAATAAATTTTAAATTCCTATCGTGTCCATTTTATAGGGTACAATTTATAGCTGAAAGAGTGTCTAATTTTTTATTGCTAACACTTGTCAAAAGTCTTTTTTTATAATAAAACGTTTCCCAAAAGAAACGTTTTTAATTAATCAAATTTAGAAAATTTATATATTTTTCTTCTTGAAGCCTTTTTAAATTTAGTTACAAAATGATAAATAATTATAATAATAATCCCAAAAATAATTACTCCAAGTCCCGAAGCTAAAACCTCTTCGAAAACACTAAAACGATGAATATAAAGTTCATACTCCTGAACCTTACCATTTTCAGCTGTAACCTTAAATTTAATTGTTTTATTCCCTACTTCAATATTTTTATCATATTTCAAATCTATTTCTGCATATTTATCAGATAATTTATATTTTATATTAATTTTAGAAACATCATTATTTATATAAATAATATTACTTTTATATTTCTTAAAAGTTACCTTCTCATTGTTTACCCAAACTGTTATACCGACATCACCAATTAATTTGTTAACCCTAGTAACATTAATAACATAATCTTGGGTAGTCTTACCATCTTCAGCAGTAACTTTAATTATAATCTTATTTTTACCCAATTTTAAATTATCATTATTTTCAATATTTACACTAGCTTTATCATTAGCTGTCTTTACTTTAATATCTAATTTTTTCTTATCAGTTCGAACACTCATTTCATCAGATACTTTAACATCTTTACCATCTATTTTTAAACTACTAATAGTCGCATCGGTACTAACTAATTTAAGATTTAACGTATATTCCTTAACAACATAAAAGTTTTCCGCCGTAACTGTTATTTTAATAATGTTATCACCAAATGATAATTTATCCGGCTTATCAATTTTAATTGATGCTTTATTACTACTAGGTTTAGCAACAATTGAAGGAGTTGCATTTCCAGTTTCAAAATACATTTCATTACTTATTGAAATACTTTGTCCATCAACTTCTAGTAATCCTAAATTTGCATCATTACTTTTCTCATATGTCTGTTTATAAAAATTTTGAGTATTTGAATTTTGATTATTTTGATTTCCTTGATTTCCTTGATTATTCTGATTATTTTGTTCATTTTGAGCAGGTGGTTGCTGCGGTAAAGCTGGATCAGTAACTGGTGGATTATCACCTGTCCCAGGATTTACTGGATCTTCAGCAAGTACTGAAAAAGGCATAAATAAAACCATCATAATAGATATAAGTGAAATAAATTTTTTCATATGAAGCCTCCTTCTATAATTATAACATAAATTAATTTTTAAAATATAAAACTTTTAAATAAATTAAAAACAAACTACTTTTAAATATACTAACACTAAATAATTAAATACAAAAATATGATATAATACCTCATATATTGGAGGAATATTATGACAGAGTTAACAATTGGATATTTATTCAAAAAAAGATATATAGATTTTAAAAGAAAAAATTATGAAATTTTCGAGTTAATTGATTATGTAGTTGGTATTGGTTTCACCAACACTAAAAAAATTAAACTATGTAATATAATAACTGGTAATAAAGCAAATATCCTCGCAAGTTTTATAAACAAAGAAAAAAATGAAGAAGAATACGTATTTGTGGAAGATGATTTAGATAAAGCAATAGAAGAAATTGGCAACTATGTTAACTTTAAAAAAATAAGGAAAAATAAATTAGAAAAAACACATAAATATTATATAAGATCAAAAGAATATTGGAGTGTAGTATGTCTTACAGATGAAAAATTAATCGAAAAACTAGAAAATGAAAATAAAGACTTTGATGAAGAAGAATTTGAAAAAAATACAGACATATCATCTATGTATTCATCAATAAAGAAAACAATCATATCTCAAGATGAACAAATAATGCAAATACTTACCTCTTTATTTAAAAATCAAAAAATAGTAAACTCAAATTTAGATATGGACTTAATTGCTAAATTAAAAGAAAATATACTAATTTATGGTTCAACCGGTACAGGAAAAACAGAAATACTAAAAAGAATATCAAAAATTTATAAAATACCCTTAGTAATTGAAGATGCTACATCACTTTCAGAAACCGGTTATCAAGGAAGAAAAATTAATGATATGCTTGAAGATTTATGTCTTGCCGCAAACGGAGATATTAATCTTGCTGAAAAAGGAATATTAGTTATTGATGAATTTGATAAACTTGCTGAAAAATCCTAAGATAGCCAGTCCCACGTTTCAAGGATCGGTGTTCAAAGATCATTGTTAAAACTACTTGATGGTACTGTTTTCTATTTTAATGGTAAAAAATTTGATACATCAAAATTAACAATAGTTGGTTTAGGCGCCTTTACTGGAATAACAAATACTGATAATTATCAAAAATTAAATACTGAAGATTTTATAAAATATGGAATTATGAAAGAATTAATTGGAAGATTTTCAAAAACTATTCCTATGAATCCACTACAAAAAGAAGATATCATAAAAATATTAAAAGAATCAGATTTTAGTCCATTAAATACTTACAAAAAATTATTCGAAATATTAGTAATAGACTTTAAATTTAATGATGAATTTATCGATTACATCGCTACACTTGCCATGGAAAAACAAAGTGGTGCCCGAAGTTTAAAAACAGTCTTTGATGAATGTATCAGTAGTGCCCTATTTAGAATTTTTGCTGGAGAATATAAAAGTATATCTTTAGTAAAACCTGATGAAAATAATAAACCATATGTTTTAACAAAAAAATTATAAGACAATTGCCTAAAGCAATTGCCTTTTTATTACATATTTGGTGCATGAAACCGGACTTGAACCGGCACGAAGTCTCCTTCACTACCCCCTCAAAGTAGCGCGTCTACCTATTCCGCCATCCATGCATAAAAGGTAATCTATTTACTAAGCTTACCTTTATAATTTTTTATTGAGCCCATATCATATACATTTTTATATCCCGCATCATGAAGTTGCTGGGCTGCCACATGACTTAATGACCCATTATTGCAGTATACTGCAATTTTTGTATTCTTATTATAATCAATATTATCTATAATACCATTATAAGAAACATTAATCGCATTAGGAATATGTCCCATTTTATAATCATCATAACCTCTAACATCAATTATAACCACATTTTTATCATTAACTAATTTAGAAACAGAAGTTTCATTACCACTATTTACTATATCATTCACTTCACCTTTAGAAGAAACAGCTAATACTAAAACAATAAATACAAATATAACAATCATAAATCTATGCTTTTCTAAGAATTCCATACTATCTCCTTAAAGCTTTAAACATTTTCTTCCATAAATCCTTAGAAGAATAATTTAAAATCCCAACTTTATATATTCTTAAACCATATTTAATTAATAAATAATCAGTTATACCCATTAAAATAATTGCGATTATAAATTCAAATATGCCTATTTGACCCAAAACTAAAAGTGATGGAGCTAAAATAGCCGATATAAATGGAACAAATGCGAATATCTTAATAAATAATGAACCCTCAAAAAATCCTGCCATCATAGCTAAATAATAACCAACTAAAGATAAAATCATAACTGGCATTTGAAGTTGTTGGAAATCTTCTGTATTTGTTGTCATAGAAGCAAGAATTCCAGCTAAAAGTGAATATCCAATAAAAGTAATAATCATTAAAATTAATGCAAGAACAATCACATAACCTAATTGTGATGCTAAATCTGTTTTCATAATACTATCTAAAGCTGACGAAATATCAAGACCTGAAATATCAAATGCCTTACCCTTATTAAATAGTCCTCTTGTTAAAAGACCAATCGCCCCATATAAAATTAATAAAGCACCTTGAATAATTACAAATAAATTACTCGCAATCACTTTAGAAAAGAAATGGACCTTTGGTGAAACATTAGAAATAATTATTTCCATACCTCTAGTTGTTTTTTCATCATTAACCTCAGCTCCAACCATTTGAACTAAAAATATCGTCAAAGCAAAAAATGGTAAAATAACAATTGGAAATACAGTATTCATAATCATATTTGTACTTTCTGATTCACTTTTTTTACTTTCATCAAGTATTTTCCTATCTATTTTAATAGGAGCATCAATCTTACTAAGTTCATCTGGATTAATATTACTTAAAGAAATTGCATATTGTTGTTTAACACTATTAAGCATAGAATTAATTTGTGCATAATCAGTCGCATTAATATAACCTTCTGAAATTATTTTTGCTTTAATATAATTATCATTATCATTATCAATAATTAAAACCCAAGCCTTTTTATTTTTCTTTATAATTTCATCTGCCTTCTTATCAGTTTTTTTAAGTTCAAATGCAGATTCACTATTATCTAATATTTTCTTATATGCCTTATTTTGATTATCTAAAATATCATATATCTTATTAGAATTATCTATAACATATACTTTTTGAGCATCACTAAAATCGCCACCAAAAGATTTAATTATACTATCAATATTACAAAGACCAATAATTAAAACAGCAAATATTATATTAGCAAGTAAAAACCACTTAGTTTTAATTTTACGGTCAAGACTCATCTTAGTTAAAAATTTAAGTTTATTTTTCATAAGTCTCACCTACTTTTTCAATAAATATTTCATTTAAACTTGGCTCTTCTAAACTATATTTAGTAACATTTTTACCTTTACTAACCTCTTTAAATACTTTATCCGAAACAAATTCATCCGCAATTTTTATCTCATATTCTAAATTATTTTTAGAAACAGATAAAACACCATCTATTTCTTTTATCTTATCAATATTAATATCACCAATAACCATTATATTCATCTTCCTATAGCTTTTTTTAATTTCAGCTAAATCACCTTGTAAAACAGATTTACCATTTTTTAAAATAACAAGTTTTTTACAAAAAAGTTCAACATGTTCCATACGATGAGAAGAAAATATAATCATACTTCCATTACTTGCCATCTCAGTAATTTCATTTTTAAAAAGTTCAACATTAAAAGGATCAAGACCTGAAAAAGGTTCATCTAAAATAAGTAATTTAGGTTTATTAATAATTGCCATAATAAACTGAATCTTTTGCTGATTACCTTTTGAAAGCTCTTTTATTTTTTTATCTTTATACTGACTAATATTAAACTTATCAAGTAAATAATCAAGTCTTTCTAAAATATCTTTTTCCTTCATACTTTTTAAACTACCATAATATATAGCTTGCTCCTTAACCGTTAATTTTAAAAGCAAACTTCTCTCCTCAGTTAAAAAACCAAGTTCATCAGTCACACTATAATCAATAGGCTTGCCATCTAACGTTATCTGTCCAGATGAAGGTTCAAGTAAACCCATAATCATTCTAAAAGTTGTTGTTTTACCCGCACCATTCACTCCTAAAAGCCCAAATATCTCTCCAGGTTTTACTTCAAAAGATAAATTATCAACCGCTAAAAAATCACCATAATATTTACTAATATTAGAAAATTTAAGCATTTATATCACCCACTTATCATCCTAATTATATCATTGTAAGTAATTAAAACCATCAAAAGCATCAGTAAGAAAAAGCCAATCGCATGGAAAGTATTTTCAATTCTAGGATTAATTTTCTTACCAGTTATTTTCTCAATAAGTAAAATAAATATTCTTCCACCATCAAAAGCAGGAAGTGGGATTAAATTAATAAATCCAACATTAATACTTATATAAGCAGTTAAACTAACAAGTGACCATAAACCTGATGCAGCGGCAGTACCAACCACACCATAAATACCAACCGGTCCAGCTAAAGAAGCAAAACTCAAATGACCTGTAAATAAATATACAAATATCATAATCATTTGCCAAATTAAACTAAAGAATTTACTAAATGCATATTCTAAAGCAGGTAAAAATCCTCTTTTAACTTCATCATTTATCGCAAAACCATATTTATAAGTTTCTTTTCCATCTACTAAAGTCTTTTTAGGCTTTAAAATAATGTTTTTCTCTTCACCATCACGGTCAACAGTTAAATTAATAGTTTTACCTTGATGAACTTGAAGTTCTAAGCTCAGTAAATCTGTATTACTAGCATTTTTACCATCAAGTTTTAAAATAACATCACCCTTTTGAAGTCCTGATGTATATGCTGGATAATCTTTACTAATTGATCCAACAATCGGTTTACCTTGAGGTGCCCCATTAAATAAAGCAATAATGAAAAGTAAAACAATAGCCAAAATGAAATTATTCATAATTCCCGCAAAGCAAGTAATTAATTGCTGACCAAAAGTTTTAGATGAAAATTTCTTATCCTTAGGAACACTTTTATCATCCTCAATTTCCTCACCAGCCATCTGCACAAAACCACCAATAGGAATTAATCTAATTGAGTATTCAGTCTCATCATTTTTTCTTGTCCATTTAAATATCCTAGGTCCCATACCAATTGAAAATTCATAAACATAAATTCCTGCCCTTTTCGCAAATATAAAATGACCAAATTCATGAACTAAAATAACTATACCTAAAATTAAAATGAAATAAATTAAAGTCATAAAAACCCCATTTCTATAAAATATTTACAAAAAACACAAAACCTAAAAGTACAAATATAATACTATCAAGTCTATCTAAAATTCCACCATGACCTGGCATAATATTTCCAAAATCTTTTTTACCAAAGTAACGTTTAATCGCAGAAAATACCAAATCACCAAATTGACCTAATATTGATAAGAATAAGGAAATAAGAACTAGTAAAGTCTTAGAAAACTCTGGATCAATTACCGTATGATAAAACATACCACTAACGAAAACTCCCATTAAAGTTCCGCCAACCATACCTTCCCAAGTTTTATTAGGTGAAATTTCTACTAACATCTTATGCTTACCAATAAGCATTCCTGTCACATAAGCAAAAATATCTGTCATTGTTGTAATTAAAAGTAAATAAATTAAAATATTAAGTCCCATATTTCTTACAGTCATTAAAAGTGACATTGAAATACTTAAAAACATAAGTCCACCAATCATATAAAAAGCATCATTAATACTATACTTTTTCCTATCATGATATAAAACAGTTGGAATTAAAAATGTTATAAATAAAGCCGATAATAGACGATAATCTAAAACAAATCCCATATCTAATAAATTTATATTATTAAACATCATAAGCATCATAAAAATATATGCCATAAATTGAATAAAAATAGGTAATTCTTTTTTAAAGCATTTGATATCCAAAAATTCTTTTAATCCTATTAAAGCAACTAAAAAGACCCCTATATTATAATAAGTACCACCCATCACAATAAGTGGAACAACAATTATCAAAGCAACTATTGCGCTAATTACTCTTGTTTTCATAATTAATACCTCCAAATCTTCTATCGCGACTAGTATATTCTACAATCGCCTTATCAAACTCATTTTCATCAAAATCAGGAAAATAAACTTTAGGGAAATAAAACTCCGCATATGAAACTTGCCAAAGCATAAAATTGCTAAGCCTCATTTCACCACTTGTCCTAATTAAAAAATCAATTGGTGGTAAATCTTGATATAAATATTTACTATAAATACTCTCATCTAAATTATCAATATCAAGCTTACCATCATTTACATCATTAACAATTTTTTTAGTCGCATCAATTATTTCCGCATGTGAACCATAATTAAAACATAAATTAAATACTTTATCATAATTCTTTGTTTCCTCTTCAAGCCTTTCCATAACCTTTATAATTTTACTTGAAAGACGTTCTTTTCTTCCAGAAACAACAATTTTAATTTTGTCCTCATGACAAAATTCTAATATTTCTTCCATTCTTGTTGCAAATAAATTCATCAAAAAATTAACTTCCATTTCACTTCTTTTAAAGTTTTCAGTTGAAAATAAGTAAGCACTTACATAATTAATACCTCTTGAAAATATATACCTACCTAACTTCTTAACATTATTAAACCCAGCTTCATGTCCTTTACTACGTGAAAGACCTCTTTCTAAAGCCCATCTACCATTACCATCAACGATAATACCAACATGATTAGGAAGCTTTAAACTACTATAATCCATCATTGTTCTCCTTTATATTTCCATTCCTATTATAGCAAATATAAAGAAAACTATCAATTAAAAAGAAAAAAAGATATAATCCTAGATAATTAAATTATAATAATGTTTTAAGTATTAACTTTTATAAATATAAAAACCTCATTTCTTTTTCAAGATAAGAGGTCTTTAATAAACTATATAATTTTAAATTAATTTGATTTCATTCTTATAATAAAGTTAAAATTTTATATAAATCACTTTTATAAATTTTTTTTCTTTTTCCTTGTAGCTTTATTTGTAACATATACTGATCCTATTACACAAGCAAGTCCTAAACCAGCTATTACTACTGAACCAAATGCCGATGTTGATGGTACTTCTACTATTTGTCCATTATCTACTTTTACTTCACTTTTATTTTCTTCATCTTTTGGTTCTTCTATATACTTAGATATAGTATATGGGTTTGTTTCACTTCCTTCTCCGTTTAATGTAGTTTTAGCTGACAGATAGAGCGCAGGACGGACCCCGTAGCCACTATAGCTCGCGCTGCCTCCGTTCATGCTACCACGGATGTTCACATTAAACACGGCGCACGCATCTCGATCAGAACCAGGTTGAAGAGTCAATGGATAATTACTTGAATACAAATAATTATGAACCTCACTATTTTCATAACATGATGAATCATTATTATATGCATTTACATCTATGCATGCACTATTTATTGATGATTTAACATAATCTGTCGCATTCATAAGTGCTACTTTTCCTTTCCACTTATATGCTTCTTCTTCTTTTATACTTTCGGATAAATTTGTTTGATTATCTGCAATTAACCCAACATTCCATGTTTTTTCCACCATTAATTCTTTAACATCATCATTTAAATTACTATAAAAAACATTATTTAAGTATATATTAATAGGCGCTTCTTTATCTGGTAAGTTATAAAGATTTCCACCTATCTCAGATGGCATTTGGGTTACGTTGTTACCCTTTGAATCTAAGGTTGTTGTATTACTTCCCCAGGCCTTACAACCATATGGACTTGTACAAAAATCCGCACTATTTGTGGAATGTCTAGCATCTTGCGTATCAAATGCCATACTCCCAATACTATCTTGTTTAATCACTTTTATTGTTCCATCTTTTTCAATAGATATTATTCTATATAAATCATCACCTAATTTAATATAATTATTTGGATTTGCACCCCTATAAATATATCTTCCATCAATAGTTGAATCTACATATAAACCATCACCAGATGTCACTACATTTTTCTTTAGTATATCTGCTGTTTTTTCCATTGCTTTTACTGTATAAAAAGGTATACTTAAAAGAAATATTGTTGATATTAAAATTAATTTTTTCATTTTAATCCTCTCCTACTCTACAATACCAGTTTATCAAAAACATAAATGAAAAGCAATAATATTTTCCTTTAATCAAAACTAATTATTTAAGCAAAAAAATAGATATCAAACCGATATCTATTTCATTTGTTTAGCAACTTCTTCAGCAAAGTTTTCTTCTCTTTTTTCCATTCCTTCGCCTACTTCATAACGGTACATAGAAACAATTTCTCCACCATTATTTTTAACATAAGTTTTAACATCAATGTCTCCATCTTTAACAAATGGTTGTTCTTCTAAACAAATTTCTTTATAAAATTTATTAATTCTACCTTTAACCATCTTTTCAGCTATTTCTTTAGGTTTTCCTTCATTAACAGCTTGTTCTTTTAAAACTTCTTCTTCTCTAGCTACTTCTTCAGCAGGAACCTCAGAAATTTTAACATATTGTGGTCTCATAGCAGCAGCATGCATAGCTACATCTTTAGCAACATCTTCACTAGTGTTAGCTGTAACAATTAAAACAGCAATCTTACCACCCATGTGGATGTAAGAACCAAATGTTTCATTATCCTTTTTAGCTATTTTAGCAAATCTTCTAAGTGATAATTTTTCACCAATAGTAGCAGTTTTAGAAACGATTAAATCATTAATAGTTCCATCACCATATGGTAAAGCTAATGCCTCTTCTAAAGTAGTAGCATCACTATTAATTAAAGCAGTTAAAATATCTTCTACTAAAGATGTAAATTCAGCGTTTTTAGCAACGAAATCTGTTTCAGAATTCATTTCTAAAATAACAGCATTATTACCATCAACTTTAATAGCAGCTACACCTTCAGCAGCGATTCTATCACTTTTTTTAGCAGCTTTAGAAATACCTTTTTCTCTTAACCAGTCAACAGAAGCATCAATATTTCCATCGTTTGCTTCTAAAGCTTTTTTACAATCAAGCATTCCTGCACCTGTTTTTTCACGCAATTCTTTTACTAAACTTGCACTTATCATTATTTATCTCTCCTTTTTGATCAAAAAAAGATGATTATAAAATCATCTTCTATTAACTATTTTAAAGCTTCAATAAGTTCAGCTTTCTTCATAGTTGAATAACCTTTTATTTCAGCTTCTTTTGCCATTTCACGAAGTTCAGATACATTTTTAGTAGATAAATCTACAGTGGCTTTTTTATTTTCTTTAACTTCGGCTTTTTCTTCAGTTACTCTTCTATCTCCTCTAGCTTCACTTCTATCAGATGATTTATTATAAGGTTTTCTACGGTCGAATCTAGGTTTTCTATCTTCTTTTCTCTTAACAGTTTCTAAGGCTTTTTTCATAATTTCTTCGCCTTTTTCTTCTTTAGGATTTCCATTAACATAATCGTTAAGTTTACCACCATTTGCTTCTGCAATAGCGTTTCCTAAAACACCAATAATTAATTTAACAGATCTAATTGCATCATCATTAGCTGGAATAACATAATCAACCATATCTGGGTCACAGTTAGTATCTACAATACCAAATACTGGAATTTTAAGTTTTCTTGCTTCTCTAATTGCAATATCTTCTTTAGATGGATCAACAATTACCATAGCTTGTGGTAATTTATACATATCTCTAATACCAGCTAATAATTTATTTAATTTAGCGTATTCTTTCTTAATATGTACAACTTCTTTTTTAGGTAGTAAATCAAATACTCCATCTTTTTCCATCTTTTCAATTTGTTCTAATCTCTTAACTCTTCTTCTAATTGTTTTAAAGTTTGTTAAAGTTCCACCTAACCATCTTTCATTAACATAGAATGAATCAGTTCTTAAAGCTTCTTCTTTAACAGCTTCTTGAGCTTGTTTTCTAGTTCCAACAAATAAAACCTTTCCACCATTAGCAGCAATATCTCTTAAAGCTTCATAAGCTTCTTCAATTTTCTTTGCTGTCTTTTGTAAATCGATAATATAAATATCATCTCTTGCAGTAAAGATGTATTCCTTCATTTTAGGATTCCATCTTTTAGTTTGATGTCCAAAATGAACACCAGCCTCTAATAAATAACTCATTGACACAACGGCCATACTTTCATCCTCCTTTTGTTATTTCCTCTGAACACTTCTAAATCATCCCACCTATAAAAGGCACTAGAGATGAAAATTCGTATTCATGTAATTTAAAAAAGCCACTTGTATTATAACATATTTTACTTAAATTAAAAACTTTTTTTAAAGTATTTGAATATTTTTTTTCATTCGTAAAATGAAAAAGTAAATTCCAGTTTCAATATATTTGATAAGAATTTAGTCTTACACAAAATTCCAGTTAAGTATTTGTAAGA
>CACZST010000013.1 GCA_902783895.1 uncultured Erysipelotrichaceae bacterium | reverse complement strand
TTATAGCTAGAGTATTTCTTATTTCTGGCATTATAAAAGAATGATTTTCATCATTCCTCTATATGCAGTTACTTGTATCATTTAATGCCTACCAACACTATTTGACAAAGAACCCATAGTTCTACTAGTATATTAATAAATAAAGTTTATCACCAGCAAATTTAAATTGTCTAGTGTCAAATTTCTTATAATTTTTATCCTTAAAATATTTATTATAAATATCCTCAGGCATTTCCTCATATGTGATTTTATAATCCTTTTTAATGTAATCATTAACTGCGCATTTCATTGCCCATCCTTCAGCCATAACTCTAATATTAGCTCCATTATTATATCCAGTTGGATAATAATAAGCTCTATCAGTATCAAAAGCATAATAAATATGTTTTACCTTTTTATCAGTTGTCTTTTCATAATATTCTATTTCTCTATTAACTTGTTTTAAATAGCCTACATCCTCACTATATCTTCTAAGATCAATTCTTAAATTTTTATAAAATAAATAAGAATAAATAGCCATTAAACATAAAGCAAATAAAAGTAAAATATACATAAAATATTTATTATCAAAATTAAATTTAAAAGCAGTAATAAGACAGATGACACTTGGTAAAATTGTTAAAGTAAGTATTGTTCTTGCAGCCATATAATTTTCTTCACTATTCATAGCCAAATTTGGAACAAATGGCATTAAGAATGAAGAAGCAATTAATAAAATCAAAAACATAATATTAATAAGTTTATTACTATTCTTAAATATTCCAATTCCTGCAAATATTAAACTAATAAATACAAGAAGGTAATAAAATGATGGTTTAATATATCCAAACAATTCTTTCGCACCATTTGGAAGCAAGAATGTAAATATATGATAAATATTTTTCTTAATATTAACATAACCTATATTACCATTAGCACTACCAAATATACTTTCGGCAATCTTCATAACACCAAAATCTAAAACAAAAGCAATTCCATAAATTAATGCGGCAATAAATAACTTTTTAATTAAACAAATAACTTCATCTTTGTTATTATTTTTGAAATCTTTCGCGATAAACAAAAGTAAAATAGGAACTAAAAATGAAGCAACTCCTTGATAAGAGCACACACTAAGTATCATAAATAAAAGCGCTAAAAGATAATGTTTTATTCCACCTCTAGCAATTTCTTTAGCACAAAATGCTGTCATCAAAATACCAAAGCACATTACCATACCTTCATCAAACATAACAATCTCAATCATCAAAGGCATATAAAACATTGTAAAAGCAAGTGTCAAAATTGAAAGCTTAATATATTTATTATCAATATTTTTTGATAAATAATTATAAACTACAAATATAGCTCCTGTTAAACATAAATTAACACCTAAAGCCGAAATCATTCCCACACAGTCAAACGGTAAGTTAATAAGGCTATATATATAAAACATTAAAGCACCTATAACTCTACCCTTTTGGAAAAACCAAATTGCAGTAGATTCATATCCACCATATATATTACAGTAACTATCAAGTCCATGTGATGGGACAAAATTAGGCGATGTAATAAGCGTCGCAATACAAAAAACTATTGTAAATAAAATCAGTTTCTTTTTCATTTTTTCACATCCATATCTGTCTCTTCAATAATATATATTGGTCTTTTCTTAACCTCTAAATACGTTTTTGATAAATATTGTCCAATAATACCAAGACAAAGAAGTTGAACGCCACCAATAAAGAACATAATACATGTCATACTTGGCCATCCACTAGTTGGATCTCCAAATATAAGTGTTCTAACAACAATTAAAATAATCATTATAAATGAAGCTAAACAAAATAGCACACCCATAACTGATGCGATAGAAAGTGGAACTGTTGAAAACGCAACAATACTTTCTAATGAATATAAAAATAGTTTAAAGAAAGACCACTTAGTTGTTCCCGCAGCTCTTTCAACATTTTCATATTCAAGCCATTTTGTCCTAAAACCAACCCAAGAAAATATTCCTTTAGAAAATCTGTTATACTCTTTTAAAGATAAAACAGCATTAACCATCTGTCTAGTCATTAATCTATAATCTCTTGCTCCATCAACAATCTCTGTTTTAGATATCTTATTAATTAATTTATAATAACACCTAGCAAAGAAACTACGTATTACAGGCTCACCTTTTCTTGTAACTCTTCTAGTAGCTACACTATCATATTCTCCCGTTTCTAAAATATCATACATTTCCTTAAGCAAAAATGGTGGATCTTGTAAATCAGCATCCATAATAGCAACATAATCACCAGTAGACGCTTCTAAACCAGCATACATAGCCGCTTCCTTACCAAAATTACGTGAAAAAGAAATATATTTCACATCACTATTTTTTGAAAGTTTTCGCATTAAATTTAAGGTATCATCTTTACTACCATCATTGACAAAAATTATTTCAAATTTAACCTTATTTTCAAATAATTTTTCTGTTTTTTTCATTTCATCATAAAAGATTTCAATTACTTCCTGTTCGTTATAGCAAGGAACTACTAAAGATATTTTTTTCATATTTCTACTCCTTTAAATACTATTTTACCATATTTTTTCTATTTTTAAATTTATAAAAAGCATAAATAATTAAAAATGCAATTGTTATAATCTTAATATACAAAGCAATAATGTATCCTTTTGTTCCTAAATATTTAATATTATAAATGCCATCTTTATTTGCTTTAAAAGAAATAAACCCATTTTTATCTTCATTATAATTTATTTTTTCACCACTATAGGTTATATCATAGCCTAAATAATAAAGTCTTGGAATTTCTAAAGTTGTCTTTTCATTTGAATCTTTAACTTCAATTTCCATGTTTGGTACATTATTATTTTTTATTTTTACCGAACCTTTTCCATTTAAAATTATAACTTCATCATCTTTTCTTGATTCAAAATAATCTAAATTGTTTTGAGTATTAACTGGTAAGTATTCTCTTTGCCATCCCATACCATTTCTTGATACATCATTTGAAGGAATATCAGTTGGTCTAACAAGTAAAATATTATTATAAACTGCGCTAATTAAAACGAAACCAATAAATAAATATGCGAAAATCAAATATTTCTTTTTAAATATATTAAAGAAATAAAATAGTCCATTTGCCGCAATTATTGAAACCATAAATACCACAAAACAAACAAGTCTCCAGGCAAACTGAATATTGAATAAAAAGTTTGGTACAATATTCCAAATAAAAGCTATTGATGTAAATAAAGCACCTAAAACACCAGTAAATAAAATACCAAGTAAATATTTATAATTACTATCTTTATCTTTAAATAACCTTACTACACCTAATACAAAAAGTATTGACACTAGTGGAATAAAATTAATAAATAATATAGAATTTTCACCACTAAGCTTATAATTACATTGAATAATAAAATTATATATAGGTAAAGTCCATGGGATTTTATCATTTACAGTATTGAAAATAGTATATTCTCCAAACATCTTATGTTCAATTAATGGAACGGTATATGTAGATGTTAAAATAAGTATAATCAAACCAGATAGTAATAATGGTTTTAAATATTTTTTAAATAAATCTTTATAATTTACAAGTAAAAAAGGAATTAGTAAAATAGTAAACCATACTGAAAGTACTAAATGACTATACATAAGACCAACACACCCTAAAATAAAGAATATATAAAATTTGTTAACGTTATCCTCTATAAGTAAATAATATAAACCTAAAAATATAATCGGTACAAATAAAAACATAAATGATTCATTAAAAGAATCTCTCATTAAAATATCTACAAAAAGATAATTAGAACTTATATAAAATAGAGAAGCAAACATTCCTTTTAATTTATTTTTAAAAATCTTACTAGCAAGTACATATACTGAAATTCCTGATAAAAATACCAAAATGAATTTAACTATTTTAATTGCCATAACCTCCGAAAAACCAAAGTCTGAGATTATTGACAAAACAAATCCTCCAATCGCATGTGGCAGCACTGGATAAAAAATACCAATACCATACCCCAAATTATTACCAATAATTGGAAGTATTTTATCAAAATAATTTCCGCTTCTTGCTGCAATATTAGCTAAATGAAATCTCGTATCATCTCCATCAAAATAATGGAATATAATTGGTTTAAATAAAACCAAAACAAAACAAAAGATAATAAATGTGTAAATATTTATATATTTACTTTTTTCAAATTTATTGAAAAGCTCTCTCACCTTATTCATAAATTAATCCTTCCTATTAGCAAAATGATATACAAGCATCTGAATAAAAGCATTAAAATGTTTTAAATAAAATGCTTTCATTCCCCATCTTAAATAAGGATTTTTCTTATAATCAGGAAAATGTTCCAAAACATTTTCTTTAGCTTTCAAACATGCTTTTTTATATTCTTCTTTAGGTAAATTAGCAGCCGCTTTAATAAATGTCATATATAAATATCTAACATAACAATATTCAAGTTCATTAAAATACTCATCATAAAAACCATTTTTCTTATAAAAATCAATAATACCATTAAAATTATCAATATAATCATAAATCTTTTTATTATAAGTTTTACTAATTGTTCCCTCTCTTTGAACATAATTAATCAAAGGCATCTTTACTGTTCCTATACTGTTTATATAAGGAAACAGTCTGTATAAAAATTCAACGTCCTCATACCAAATACCTTTTTTAAAAGTAACTTTTTCCAAAAGTTCTTTTTTATAAATCTTATTCCAAGCAGTTGGATATATATCAATCATTTGCTTTTTTAAGTCTTCCTTATCAAATATATCATTTAAGACCTTTGAAGATATTACCTTAGTTACATGTCCATAATCTAATGTTACATCACAAACAACAACATCAAAATCCTTAGAAATAGCTTTTTTATACATTTTATCAAACATATCCAAATTAACATAATCATCACTATCAACAAAACCAATATACTCTCCATGGCATTTTTTTATCCCATAATTTCTCGCATCAGAAAGTCCACCATTTTCTTTATCATAAGCAAACACCTTATTTGGATAACTCTTTACATAGTGATCAATAATTGTTTTACTCCTATCAGTTGATCCATCATTTACAATAATAATTTCAATATCTTTAAGTGTCTGATTAACTAAACTATCTAAACATTTTCTTAAATAACTTTCTACATTATAAACAGGAACAACTACACTAACTTTACTCATAAGTACCTACCCCCTTAAAGTATTAATCATTTTTATAACTTTAAAATGTTTTTTATATGAAAGTAAACAAATCAATCTAAATTTAATACTTTTATTTTTGAAATATTTATTATTTTTAAAATTTGGATATTTATTTTTTATAATATCAATACATTTATCCAGTTGCTTATATCCTTTATCACCAAAATTTACAAACCTTAAACTAGCACTATAAAGTAAATGTTCAATATTTAAATATTCAAGTTCCTCTTTATACTCTTCATATTCATTATGTTTTTTAAATCTTTCTTCAAGAGAGTCTAAAACCTTAAATATATCAAGTAACTTATCATTAAATTCACTTTGATTCATTATAGAAGAGCTTCTTTGATAATAATAATATAAATAATCATCTATTAAAGCAATCTTTTTTGTTCTTAAAACAAGTGAAGGAATTAATTCCAAATCTTCATAAAGTATCCCTTTTTTAAACTTAAATTCTTCATTAAATAAACTTCTTTTATAAAGCTTGTTCCAGGCCATTGGAAATAAAGTAATAAAGTCTTTATAATTATTTAAATATTGTTTATTGCACCCTTGTAATTTACCATTATCCCAAACCTTATAATAATTACAAACAACAATATCATTTCCTAAAACTGCTTTATTATAGAGTTTTTCAACCATATCAAGTGAAACATAATCATCACCATCAATAAACATTACAAACTCACCCTGTGCTTTAGATAACCCATAATTTCTCGCATCAGAAAGCCCACCATTTTTCTTTGTATATCCAAAAACCAAATTAGGATATTTTTCTTCATACTCCTCAACAATCTTTAAACTATCATCCAAAGAACCATCATTAATACAAAGTATTTCGATATCTTTAAACGTTTGATTAACTAAACTGTCTAAACATTTACCCAAACAATCTTCAATGTTATATATAGGCACAATTATACTAACTTTAGTCATAATCTCTCCTTATCTATTTTAGCAAAAAGGTTTGTCCATTCATTTACAATATTATCAATTAAAAATTTATTTGAATATTCTTTACAATTTCTAGAAAAATCTTCAAGCATTTTATTATCCTTCATAAGAAGTAATAGCTTATCTTTAAACTCACTAATATTATCATCTTCAATAATAAACCCTGTTTTACCATTTAAAACTTCCTCATAGGCAGCTTCTCCATGATTAAATGTAACTGTTGGAATACCGCACATTAACGCTTCCAAAATACTTAAAGAAAATCCTTCAAAAAGAGATGTATTTAAATTTATAGAAGCTTTAAGTAAAACATTTTTAGGATTATCTGTCTTTCCTTTATAAATTATTTGATCGTTATTTTTTATTATACTTTCACTTTCTAAATCAAAATTACCCACTCCGTAAATATCAAAAGTCCAATCACTTAAATCATTTTCTTTAAAAATTTGATCCACAATTTTAACCATCAAATTAATTCTTTTTTGATAATTTTCAATTCTAGAAATTACTACAAGCTTTTTATTTAAAGAAACGCAAGCTTTTTCTTTTGCCTTAAAGCGAACAGGATTATATATACAAAAATTATTTTTAAAGCCTGCCTTTTTAGCCTTTTCCAAAGCCGCTTTACTAAGCCAAACAAAACCAAATATTTTATTATTAAACCTTTTCAAAACTTTATAATTATCTTTATAAATATCAAAATTTTCAAATGAACTATGATGTTCATAAACTGTTTTTGATAAATACTCATCAGGAATTCCATAAAGAACTTGATACTGTGAAGCTATAATATAATCAGGTCTACTTTCTCTAATGTACTTTTTTATTTTATTATAATCCTTTTTCATCAATATTTTTTTATTAATATAGCAAATACCATTTTTAATAAATTTAAATATATTAATTTTTTTTAAAGGTAATATAACATCCCTTTTTCTAATTAAATCCCATGACTTTTTATCATTAATTATAGTGCATTTTACATTATCAATTGATAACTTTTTAACATTCGCATTTCTTAAAGAAAGTATTTCTACTTCATAACCCTTTTTTAAAAGTGCGGAAGCTACAGTTTTATTAACATACCATACTCCGCCAACTACATTACCTTCATTTTGAATAAACATTACTTTTTTCATTAACTTCACCATCTTTAACACATTATAAATTTTCTATAACGCATATTTTTTTACCCTTACTCACTTATTGTCATTATAACATAATAATCCAAATAAAAAAAGGAATTATAAATAATACCTTAAATTAAAAATATATTGTCAAAAACATTATTGCTGTATAAATAATTCCTAAAACAAGTAAAATTTTGTCTGATAAAACAACATCAACAGGATCACCCAAGCTATCGCCTTCAATATCTAAACTATACTTCATACAAATGACAATAAGAAAAGGAACTGTCCAAATTATATTAAAATAGCTATTAATCGCACTATTAAAATCTAAACACCACAGTGAATAAAAAACAATAGTTAATGTTAAAAACATATACATATTACTATCCAAGAAAGATTTATTATAATATTTAAGCACCTTTCTACCTTTACTTCCGAGTTTAACAAATTCTCCCCTTCTCTTTCCAAGTCCCATATAAAATGAAACAGAAAGTATAGTTAAATAAAGCCAATTAGAAACTTCAATATTTGCAATTGTCGCCCCATATAATACTCTAAGTAAAAATCCAAAGGCTAAAATCACTATATCAATAATTGGAATATGCTTAAGCTTTATACTATATAAAATGTTAATAACAAAATAAGTATAAAAGATTATCCACGTTATAATATTTGCTTTCGCATAAATGTTCAAGCATAAACTCAAAACAAACAAAACAAAAACCAAAATCCATGCATTTTTTATTGAAATTTTTCCAGATGCAATTGGTCTAAATTTCTTTTTTTCATGTTTTCTATCAGCTTCAACGTCCATTATATCATTAATCACATATACCATCGATGCCAGTAACGAAAAAGCAATAAATCCTATTAAAACCTTACTTAAAAGTCCAATATTAAATATATTTTTAGAAAAAATTAAAGGAATAAAAATTAAAAAATTCTTAATATAATGATGCGGTCTCATCAATTTTATATAATTTTTAAATGTATCCATATTAAATCACCTCGACTATAAATTAAATTTTTTTAAGTAAATTATTATATTTGCTTTTAAATACATCAAGCAAATCAGAATATTTTTTTGAATTTAAAAATTTCAAAACAGTAACCTTTTCAAGTCTTTGTCTAAACAAATCTATTAACGTACCTATTAAATATATAATAATAGCTATACAAACAATAAATAAAGGTGCATATATTTTATCAAAATGAGAACTAACCTTTAATAAGTCGTTCCAAATAAGCCAATTAAAATTACCATCATGAAGCATATAAACTCCCAAAGTAGTAGACGCAAGGATATTAATTACTTTGTTATATTTAATTTTCGTATTCAAGAAAATACCAAAAACAGAAACACTAAGTACAAACATTAAAATGGAATTCGGTGTCCAAAAATACGCAAATTCAGTAGTACCAATACTTGAGAAAAATTCTCTAAATTTAAAAATAAATAATATAGAAATACTCATTAAAATAAACGTTATAACCGAACATTTAACACAGTTTGATCTTTTCTCAAATAATTTTAGTGAATAAAGTCTTATATATGACCCAACAAAGTAAATATATATAACCCATACTAATCTAGAAAACTGAAATACATTTTCGGAAGAATTATAGAAAATTCCAAATATTGTAGGAATAATACACCATACTAAAAGACCTAAAACTAAAAACTTTTTATAATCTTCTTTACTTAAATTAGAAATAAGTTTATTTAAATATGGACTAAAAATATAAAGAAGTAAATACGCAGTAATAAACCAATATTGATTTAAAATAATTGGGAAAAACATCAGTATATAATCCTTAATTCTGTTAAAAGAATAAATGCCTAAAATTGAAGCTAAAATCATAGTAAATATATAATAAAATTCAACTTCTAAAATAAGACAAATAACCTTTTTTAAAGAAAATTTACCTTTAACCATAAAATAACCAGTTATCAAAATAAAAAGATTTACCCCAAGTTCTCCAAACATATAAAACAGTTTTACTAAAAAAGTATTAAATGTAAGATCATAAAAATCATATCCACTTTTAAAAACACAATGGAAACTTATTATCATTAACATTGACAATATACGAAGTAATTCAATATTAGATTCACGTTTTTTTATTTTAGAATTATTAATTTTCAAATTAGCTTCCTCTACCATAACTCTCTCCCTCAATTATTATCAATATATTCTTTAATGTGTTTTATAAAATTTTCAGTATTGCTAACATACTTCTTTGGTTTGAAATTAATAGATTTATCTAAAGCAATATCCAATTTGTCAAAATTTTCAAGTTCAATTAAATAACCCTTTTTAGCATAATCTTTAATAATTTGTAATTGATGATCATTTGTATGCTCACCATATTTTTTTAAACGAGCAGCCGCTATAACCTTTTTACCATGTTTAATTCCATTTAAAATAGAAGCAACTCCGCCATGAGTAATTAATAAATCACATTTTAAAATAAGTTCATCAAATTTTTCATAAGGTATTAAATCATATATTTCCATATCTTTACTTTCAAATTTGGTATACCCAGCTTGAACAATAACCTTATCCTTTATTTTCCCATTATCAATTTGTTTTTGAATTGCCTCAAGAAGTCTTTTAAAAGGTTTATCCTGAGTTCCTAAAGTAACCAATATCATTAAATCACTCCCTAAAAAATACCTCCAAAATACTTAGCTTTTGGATATAGTTTAAGCATACTCTTCCACTGAACTACAAACAAATCCGCAAACTTATAAACTAATTTGCCCGTAATTGTCTTCGTTGTCATATTCGCAAATGTTTCAATAAAAATTATTTTCGAACCAAATATTTTCCCAATCGCACACATAGGACCAGCCACATGTGCCCCTGTTGAAACAATATATTTTGGTCTAAATTTTATAAAAATAAATAAACATAAAAAACAATTAATCAAAAGTTTAAAAGGATATACAAACTTATGATCCTTACTACCAAAAATTAAAAATTCAATTTTCTTGCCATATTCTTTTCTAAGTTCTAAATTATTTTCAGTCTTCTCAGTTACAATATGATAATCATAATCCTTAAAAAGTGGTTTTAGTTGCATAAGTTCAACAAAATGACCACCGGTACTTGAAATAAACATTACTTTTTTCTTCTTCATAATCACCATATCCTTATTGTCATTATAGCATAATAATCCAAATAAAAAAAGGTATTAAAAGTAATACCTTAAATTAAAAGCATAACCATTTTATAAAAATTTTCTAAAAAGCGGTATCTTTCTAAGAAGCCAAACAAATATAGAAATAGTCGTAATTCCAATAATACACATAGAAAGGCATCCCAAAATAGTATTTTTTAATATTATCGCATTTATAAATGAAGCATTCATTAATACCTCATATAAAAGTGGATGAATCAAATATATACCAAATGAAGTATTACTAAATTCATAAACAAACTTTCGCAAACGATCAGACAATTTTAAATCACTAAAGTAATATTTAAATAAAACAAATATCGCTCCTGAAGCAAGTACAGTAAATAAATTCCACCAAACCGCAATATCATTATAAATATATCCTTTATAAAAAACTCCATAATAAGTAAAAATCACTCCAAAAATAAGACTGCAAATTAATATAATCCAAGAATAATTTTTAAGTTTATCTGATACTTTACTATTATATAAATAATACCCAAGCACATATAAACCAACAGTATTTGAAAAAATCGTATTCATAAATGAGGAATTAAACGCATAAGATTTTCCAAAAAACACAAGTATTATTGAGCTAATAAGATTTAAAACACCTACTCCAATCACAAAAAACAATATAAACATCTTATAATCTTTTTTATCGAATTTTAAAACCATTTTCTTTAAAAAAGGAGTCATAATGTAAAGTCCAATTAAAGCA
Organism: uncultured Erysipelotrichaceae bacterium; assembly: GCA_902783895.1. Lineage (GTDB taxonomy): Bacteria > Bacillota_I > Bacilli_A > RF39 > UBA660 > Coprosoma. Next base: position 12,675 of record CACZST010000013.1, on the reverse strand, counting down.
TATAAATACCAAAGCCAGTAAGGAATAAAATTATTACCAGTATCCATAAAAAGCGAAAGAATAAATAACAATATATTATTAAAATTAATACCACCCGAATATTCAAAAGTAAATATTATAGATACTATAAAAAGTGGAACAATAATTCTAAAAATTCTTTTAGTAAAAATCTCTTTATATGTTATTTTTTTAGACAAAATTAAGGCCCCTGATACCATAATAAATATCGGAACCGCAACTTTGCATATTACAAACATTATCGTCATAACAATATTTGAAAAAAAAGAGTTTGTTGTAACAAAATAGCTATAATGATTAAACACAACAAATATAGCCGCCATTATTTTAAGTAAGTCTAAATATATAACCCTCGTTTTCTGCATATAAAACATCCTAACTTATCTTTTTTAAAACACTTTTTAATTCCTTTTTATTCTTCTCCTCTTCCTTTAAAAGAGCTTTATCATTTTTTAAACAATTATCATTTACGGTAAATACTACTAAAGCAAGTGTGACTGTAAGCCACATCATTGGACTTACCCATCCAAATACGTGACCTGAATAATAAGCAATTAAAAGTCCTAAACAGGGTCCCATAAAATAAGTAATAGTCTCAAAATTAAAATTCTTTTTAAAATTACATAAACATCTAACAACTAAATATCCTAAAACTGCAAAATATGGTCCCATTAAAAGCAAAACACCAATTATACCAAATAAATAATATTGATAATAATAATCGCGTTCTAAATCAATCATATTTAAAGTGTATCCCATACCTAAATAACTATCCATTTTATTATTGTTTCTTTCCTTAATTCTCTTGATAATATCTGTCTTAATAATACGACTATTATTATTTAAAGACTTATCACGAGCCGCTATTTTAAGCCAGAAAGCTGTATCATTTTTAAAAGGATAAATTTTTAAATATAGTTCATTAATCATATATTCACTTTTATATTTTTCAAATAACTTATCAAGTTTTTTTTCATCTTTTATATTCTCATTTAATGACGTATACGCCTCAGCATCCTTTACTGAAAAATCAGCCTTTCCTTCATTAAGTCTCGCAATCATAAAAGGTGAAACAGAAAAGAAAGTAATACAAATAAGTGAAACAAATGCATACCTTTTAATAAAGGTAATATCAGCTTCTGTCTTATTAAATAAAACTGTAATAATATAAATTATAAATGCAGTAATCGCAATCAAAACAGCACCTACTGCCGATGTTCTTGTACCAAGTAAAATCATCGCAATAAATTGGGAAATAAAAAGTACTAAATTAGATTTACCTTTTTCCTTATATAATATATATATATTTAAAGGGAAAAGCATAAACATAACTGCTGAAAGCTCATTTGCTGAATCAAACCACCCTCTTGCAGATAACTGTCTAAAATCACCCGTATAAAATAAATAATCTAAAATACTATTTATTAAAAAATTATGACTTTCACTATAAGAAATATAAGATAATTTTAAAATATCTAAAACTATAATAGAAATAGAAATAATACCTATCACAATCTTAATTATTTTAAAATAAAATTCTTTATTAAAAATATCCTTATTCTTTATCAAAATAAATAAAAGCGCAAGGGGTAGTAAATATACTCTACCAATATAATAAGTTTCCGTTACAAAACTAAAATTAGCTCTAGCAAAAATACTCTTATCAAATGTAATTATATGTTTATAATGTAAATAAATATAAATTCCCACTAAAATTAAATAACTAAAAACAAATAATAGTTGTTTTTTACTGCACTTAGTAAGTGTCAAAATAAAAGCTACACCTATTAAAATAATATTAAATACTTCAATAATTGATATACCAAAAACCTCAAAATGTCGAATATTTGTGGTTCTAAGCATATCCAAAAAAGGAAGTAATATAAGTAATATTGTAATAGACGTTTTTATTATCTTATCTTTTTTCATAACTCATCCCTTCAATTTTTGTATCAATGAAATTACATTATATTTTCTTAAATAAAATAACTTCATTAATATCCTATCCTTAAAACTTAATTCTTTAATATATTTATTAGAAGCCCAATCTGGAAAATTTTCCTTCATAAACTTGGAAATCTTGTCAATTTGATCATACTTTTTAAACTTATAAAATCTAAGTGATGCCTCAAGTAAAAAATGATATGCCATCATATAAGTAAGTTCATCATTATATTTTGTATTTTTTAAATTATTATACAAAATATCATTTGCAATAAAAATATCTTCAAGTTTCGGCTTATATTCCAAAACCCTCATTGTTGAATTTTCATTTTGCATATAATGCAAGAATGCTCTATTTAAATAATAAATACTTGGACTGTATATAACAAGTGATGGAATTGCCGCATAATCCTCATAAATAATACCCTCTGGAAATTTAAAATTATTTTTCTTTAAAAATTCAGTTTTATAAATTTTATTAGATGGTCCTGCCCCACTAAATAAATACTCACTGCCGTTAATTTCTCCGCCAGGTCTTTTTAATATTTTACTATAAATATCTTTATCAGTGTAAGTTAAATAAAAATCACAAACAACTATATCATATTTTGATAAAGATGCTTTATAAAGACTATCAAGCATATCTAAATTAACATAATCATCACTATCGATAAAAGAAATATACTCACCGCGGGCCACACTAAGACCAAGATTGCGTGCTGAAGCTTGACCACCATTTTCTTTTTTCAAATAAATAACTCTTCCATCTTTTAAATATTTGTTTATAATCTCTTCACTTTTATCAGTAGAGCCATCATTTACAATAATTATCTCAATATCATAAAGTGTTTGATGAATAAGACTATCTAAACATTTCTCTAAATATTTTTCACTATTATATACAGGTACAATAACACTAACTTTTGGCATAATTATTTACTCCTAACATAATCATATATTTTATCAATAATTTCCTTATCCACTGCCGATGAAAATTTTCTTGCAAAAAAACAATTACTATTTATAAGTTCATCAAAATCAGCACTTCTAAATGTATAAGGTCTTCCTCTTCTCCAATCAACATATCTTTTAATCGCAATATAATCATCATTTTTTTTGCTTATAACATTTTTATAAAATTTACTACCATATACAAGTGTTTGAACAAAAAGCTCATCAGCACATAAAGATTTACTATATACTTTTGAAATTTCATCTTTACTATCAACAATAAAACGAACTAAATCATCAGTAATACTAATCCAGTTAGCACCTTTTCTTATTTCAATATCACTATTTTTAAGTCTATTAACTTTAAAAAGTCTTTGAGTAAACATACTCGTCCTGTAAAATAAACTATTAAACTTCCTAATAACTATATTCTTAGATCTACCATGTTTTGTAAATATATGATAATATTTAACTCTATCTATAGTATCAGGTAAAACCTTATCATGAAAATCAAAACAAATAAACTCTTTGCCTTGATGTTTATCATAAAATTTATGCATCTCATCTTGATTAGTTAAAGGCATATCAACCCCAGATATTAAATGATAATATGCGTATTTATCATTTTTTGAAGCCTCTTCAAACAAAAGCATCTCACAGTTTATTTGACTATAAGTCCCCCATCTAACATCTGTACGTTTTGTAAAATATAAATTACTTTTTTTAATAAGTTTCTTAAAATAATCAAAATCAAAATCCTTCCACTTTAAATCAACGTGAATATAAATATCATTTCGCTCATCATCGATTAATTTTAAACTTTTCTCTAAAATATAAGGTTCATTATGAACCATGATTAAATATGCATGTTTCATAATCTATCCTCTCCTTCTAATCTTATTAAATAAATATGAAAATCTCATTTTAGCACTCATAAATTCATCAGTATTTTTATAAACAATTATAATTAATACAAAAGAAACAATCAATGATAAACTAAAGTTTAATATAATTTGCATAAGCACATTAACATGAACAAAACTAATAAATCCAAACATTATAGCCCCAGCAATTAAAATAACAAGTAATTGTTTTAAAAATGATTTAAAATAAAGTTTTATATCCTTATCTAAAACATATTTATAAACAATATAAGGCTTAATAGTAAGTGGAAGTAAATAACTAATCATTGTTCCAAGTAAAATACCTGCAATACCAATATATTGAACCAAAATAATACTTAATCCTAAATTAAGAAAAGCTTCAATAATTGGAACATATTTATCATATTTATAAACCCCTGCGGCTGACTGAACAATTATAGGCACTTGATTTATACCAACTAAATAATAATTAATAATTATTAAAACAACTACAGCAAATGGTAAAACAAATTTTTCTCCAAATACAAATTCAATAAATGGATTTAAGGTAAACAGTAAACAAATAGCGGATACTCCATATAAAGCATAAGTAATAAAGTCCATTTCCTTAAATACAGAATAACTCTTCTCCTTATCTCCTTCAGCAATTAAATTACCAAATGAAGCCGTAACATTGCTTACAAATGTATATATAAAATTACTAACCGTACTATGAATCAAAACATAGTTAGAATATATACCAACTGTAACAATACCAATAAATTTTGAAATTACTATATTATCAGTTGCTGCTAAAACATAACTGCCTATTTTATGAAGCATTAAAGCTTTAATATTAACTTTTATTTCATTTAAATCTTTCTTATCAAGTTCACCTGCTTTATTAATATCTTTTAAATATGGATAAGATTTATCGATATACCAATTTACTAAAATATTTTCAAGAAGTACACAAGCAGTTTGAACAAGTAAATATAAAATATAATTTTTAAATAGAAGTAAAATAATTATTTGACCAATCGTCATAATTAAATTAGATAAAACCAAATAAGGTGTAATCTTATAATTTTTTTGATCAGCAGTTATTAAAGTCCTTTTATACGAAAATAAATAACCAATAACCATATTACCTAGGAAAATAAGATATATTATATTTAAATTATCAATTCCAGCTGTATCTTTAATAAACCATGGTAAAAATGGAAGCAGTATAAGACCTAAAACAAGAACAATAAGTGCGATTATTCTATATGCCTTTCTATAAAATTTCATTAAAGAAAGGCATTCTTTTGTATCATTTTTCGCAAGTGGTTTATATAAACTATAATTAATTGCCGTTCCAATACCAAGTTCAGCTAAAGCTAAAATACCAAGAACATTAGAAAGCAATCCATTAACACCTAAATATACATCAGAAAGTACCTTTACAAATATAATCCTAGATACAAATCTAAGCAGATTTAAAACAAATGAATTTGCAAAATTTCCAAGTGCATTTTTCAAAGAATTTAATGTTCTCAAGTCTCCTCACCAACCAATTCTATATATTAAGTATAACAAAAATTAAGATTAATTCCTAGTCATTTAAAAAATCATATACAAAATATTAAAAGAATCCACTAATTAGTGGACTCTTTAAACAATATTATTAAAATACAGGAAAATATTTTATTCCAAATTTAATAATATTTAAAAATTCAGGAATATTTATACAAAGTAATGTTAAACATAATATTATCATTACAATTTTTTTATATTTATCATTTTTCAAAACCTTATCAATAAACATATAAACTAAACAAATATATGCCCATCCAAAATAAAACCCGTATAAATTAGTTCCCATTTCTGCCGTACCATATCCAGCAACTCCAATTACAATAAATGAGAAAATAACCCAAGCAAACGAAACAATTGCCATTTTATTTTTTCTATTTAATATAAATCCTAAAATTGTAATAATTAATATACCAATTCCAACTTTACTAAAGTGGTATATTGGAACTGCTAAATATTGATAATGATTATATTTACTTAAAGATTCATCAACAATATATCCAGGAATCTCAATAAAAATACTTTTTACAAAACTTAAATATTGCTGAAGACGATTTTCAAATGTAACACTTCCTCCACCAAACGCATCAACATTATTAAATAAATTTAATAGAAATTCAAACAGAAATCTTATTTGGCCAAATAAAATAACAACAATTAAGAAAAATGCTAAACATTTTAAAGCGCTTATAAACCAATCTTTTAATTTTTTTTCTTTTGCCGCAAGTGGAAATAAAAATGCCGAAGTCGTTAAAGTACCTACCCCACACGCATAAATATAATTAGTACCCTTTTTCATATTAAAATAAACATATATCATTGTAATTAAATAAAATGTAGATATAATATATTGTTCAATCAATAACATAAATAGTATCGTGCTAAAACAACATAAATAAAATCCATAAAAAAGTAATTTATTTTTTATATTAAGAATTCTAGCAAGCATAATCGCTGAAATGCCAACTAGTATCGCTTGAATACATGCCATAAAAATCGCATATGAATTCGGAATAAAGAAAAATATATTGCTTAAAAAATAAGCTAAAACACCAAAAGGAATAGAAAATACACCAAAAAGTGGTTGCTTACCAAAATCATTACCAGGGCTATTAATATTAATAAACGCATTTGAACCAAAAGTCTCAAAACTGTCAGTAGTATAAATAAAATCCCATATATCTCCCTTATAAGGAATAAAATAAAACACACCAGATAAATTATATAAAACTAAGAAAAATACAAAAGATAATATTGAAAATATTAATAAAAACTTTTTTTCCTTAATAGAAAAATTTTTAAAAAATTTAATAATAGGTTTTTCGACTTTTAAAAGTAAAAAATAGGAAATAAAAGATAAAGCATATATAGCAAATAATGATATTAAATTAAGTTTCCACAAAGCAATATCATAATAAAAACCATTGCCAAAATGATAACTATGTATAAGTCGTAAAAACAAATTAGTAAAATAACATATTATCGCAAATCTAAATATATTTATTTTCTTAAATTTATCCTTAAATAATTTAAACGAAAGAAAAACTCCGATTAAAAAAGATATACCTAATGCCAAAAGCATAATATTTTTTTCTCCACTTCTCGATAGCATTAATGTTAATGCAGGACAAGAAATACAAAATAATAATTTTAAAACCAATTGCCAACTATTATTGACCTCAATATTTTTTTTCATAATAACTCCTCTAAATAAAAATTTATTTCTGCAAAATTAATTTACAATTAAAATGCAGGAAAATATTTTATCCCAAATTTAATAATATTAATTAATTCAGGAATGTTTATACAAAGTAAAATTAAACATAAAATAATTATAATAATCCTTTTATATTTATCATTTTTCAAGACCTTATCGATAAACATATAAACTAAACATATATATGCCCATCCGAAATAAAATCCATATAAATTAGTTCCCATTTCTGCCGTACCATATCCAGCAACTCCAATTACAATAAATGAGAAAATAACCCAAGCAAATGAAACAATTGCTATTTTATTTTTTCTATTTAATATAAATCCTAAAATTGTAATAATTAATATACATATTCCAACTTTACTAAAATGGTATATTGGCTGGATTAAATACTGATAATGTTCCTGTGAGCTTACCGCTTTATCAACCACATAAGAAGGCAAAGCCATAAAAATACTTTTTACAAAACTCAAATACTGCTGGAATCTCTCCAAAAAAGTTAAACTCTTTCCACTAAAATTATCAACATTAATAAATAAATTTTGAATAAACTCAAATAGAAATCTTATTTGACCAAAAAGTATCAATACAATCAAGAAAAATACTAAACAATCAAGTGCACTTAAAAGCCAATCTTTTAATTTCTTTTCCTTAGCTGCAAGTGGAAATAAAAACGCAGAAGTTGTTAAAGCACCTACCCCACACGCATAAATATAATTAGTACCTTTTTTCATATTAAAGTAAGTATATATCATTGTAATTAAATAGAATGTTGATATAACATATTGTTCAATTACCAAAACGAAAAAAATAGTACTAAAACAGCATAAATAAAATATATATAAAGAAGTTTTATCACTGATATTATTCCCCATCATTCTACCAAGCATGATTATAGAAATCCCAGATAGTAAAACTTGAAATAATGCCATAAAGATTGCATATGAATTTGGAATAAAGAAAAATATATTACTCAAAAATAATACTATTACCCCAAAAGGCGCAGAAAATAGTCCAAAAAGAGGCTGCTTACCAAAATCATTACAAGGACTATTTAAATTAATAAAAGACTCCGAATTAAATACATAAAAATTATCTGTTGTATAAAGATAATCACATGCATTTTTATAATCTTCATAAAAATAAAAAATACCTGTTATATTATAAAAAATCAAAATAAAAATTAAAAATAAAGCCGAATAAATAAGTAAAAACTTTTTTTCTTTTAAATTAAAACTTTTAAAAAAGTTAATAATAGGTTTTCCAATTTTTAAAAGTAAAAAATATAAAAGAAATGATAGCCCATATAAAGATAATAAAGATGTAATAATGAGCTTCCACAGTGATATACCATAATATTGCCATGAGAAACTATCATCAAAATGATAATTATATATAGTCCGCAAAAATAAATTTGCAAACAAAAATACTAATATAAACCTAAAAATATTAATTTCATTAAACTTATATTTAAATAATTTAAATGATAAAAAAATCCCGATTAAAAAAGAAACAGCCAATGATAAAAATAAAATATTTCGATCACCGCTTCTATAAAACATCAAATTGATTGCTGGACACGATAAAGAAAAAAGTATTTTAAAAAAGATTTCCAGCTTTTTATTAATAATTAAACTATTTTTTATCATCCTCACACCTCTAACTACTTTTATACCTTCTTAATTATCCTAAATATTTAATAAATAGTCAAGAAATATTAAAAGAATAAAGTAAATCAATGTAAAAAGCTACCAATAAGGTAGCATAATTAAACTATTTATTATAAGTAATATAATTGTTTTCTTTTAAGATTTTTCCATCTTTTCCAAGTTCAGCTGTCACATCTGCACCATTTAAATATAAATCAGTGACTCCAGTTGCAATAAGTTCATTAACACCAGTACTTATATTTTTATAATAAAGATCATTTCCTTGAAGATAAAATACATGATTATTAGCACCAGAAAAACCAGTTGCAGTAACTTCCTTATTGGCCTCAATTTTTACTTTTTCACCATCTTGATTTTCAAAATCATATTCTTTCATTTCAGTATCATCAGACTTTTCTTTATTAACTTCAATATCTTTTCCTTCAGGACTGTTAACCTCATTAATATGTTTTACATATGTTTTATCATCATTTAAACGGTTATATAAAAATAATCCTATAACTGCCACTAAAATTAATATTAATAATATTAAAAATATTCTTTTCTTTTTCATAAATCCTCCATTACTCAAAATTATATTATTAATATACCACATATAACGTTTCAAATAAATATTTATTTAAAAAAATAATAAAAAGAGGCAATAATATTATTGTCCCTTTTCATTGTTTATAAAATCATTTATTTTTATATGTAATATATAAATTATATTTTTGAACGTTACCATTTAATCCAAGTTCAGCAACAACTTCATTATTTTCTAAGTATAAATCAGTGACTCCGGTTGCAAGAAGTTCCTCATTTCCCTTACTTAAATTTCTATAGTAAAGATTACCACGTTTAAGATAAAATACATTATTACTTGCTCCAGAAAATCCAGTAGCCGTTACCAATTTATTAGCGTCAATCTTAACCTCATCACCATTAGAATCAGTTAAGATATATTCATCTAAATCTGATTTAACTGTTACTTTAATGGTTCTTGAAACAGTTTGTCCAAAGCTGTCAGTTACCTCATAAACAACTTTATATTCACCCTTTTTACTAGAATCAACCGTATTTTCTTTAACTACTATTTTATCAGTTAAATCTCCATCTTCATAGTCAGAAGCTGAAACACCTTCTTTTTCATCAAAAGGATCATCAATATTAATAATTTTATCTTCAGAATAAATTTCAGGTAATTGATTAACAATAACCTTAACAGTTATTTTCTTAATAGTTGTTTGACCATTTTTATCTGAAACAGAGTAAACAACCTCATAACTTCCAACTGCTGAAGTATTAACATCATTTTTATCTAAATTAATTTTATCAGTTAAATCCCCGTCTTCACTGTCGTTAGCTTTAACATCAGCCATTGGATCAAAATCACTATTTAAATAGATTTCTTTATCAGAAGCTTCAATAATTGGTGCTTCATCTTTTATAACTGTAACTGTGATTTTTTTACTAACTAAATTACCCTTAGGATCAGTAACTTTATAAGTAATTTCATATATACCTGGAGTTTTTGTATCAACATTTCCTTCATATGTTACTAAGTCAGTAATATCAGTATCATTATACACGGCTTTAACGCCTTCCATTGGATCAAAATCAGTAAACTGTTTAATCTCTTTATCAGAAGCCTCAATAGCTGTAGTATTATTATCTAAAATTGTAAAAGTAATTGTCTTACTAGCATGGAAATTACTATTATCAGAAACTGTATAAGTTACCCAGTATTCCCCAGGTTTATTTGAATCAACATTTCCAGTGTACCTTATTTTACTAGTCAAATCACCATTTTCAGAGTCAAAAGCACTAACTCCAGCCATAAAATCAATATCATCACCAAGTTTTATAGTCATATCAGATGCGGTAATAACTGGTTGATGATTACTTACATTAACCTCCTCTACAGGAATATAACCATAAGTATGACCTGAACTTACTGGAAGATCAGTATAAATTTTATAAAATTCAACACCATTAAGTCCAATAACCTTATCAACAACATTCACTGCAACATCATGAACAGGTTCCTCATTATTTGGATTTTTTAAAGTATATAAATAAGCTTCATTAGTTCTTTCAGGTTTATCAAATACCCAAGCTCCAACAACCCATTTTTTGGTAACGCCTATTGTACTAGAATTAAAATCTTTACTTCCATAGTTTTTATCATTCATAAACGAATTGCCAGCTTGTTTCTCACCCCAATATGGATCAGTTGCATATTTAACATTTCTTCCACTCGATTTATTTCCATAATGACTACCATAATAATATTTCCCAGTAGCAAGTGAGTAATTAGAACCCGTTTTAGAAGCATAATCCATAATTGAATCTCTAGGACTTGCATATGAATATGCACAATCATAAGGACAGCTATCAGCCGCACCATATCCAAATAAATTATTTTTATTCATCGCAATGGAACTAGTACCATAATTACTTTCATTCATTGCCACACCAAACGCCATAAGTGCATTTTGGCCGTATACCTCTTCAGCCTCTTTAAAATAAACTCCTGTTCCATACATTTTTGAATTTGAAGCGTTATACCCTTTACTAGCAATAATATTATCTAAATCAGCTGCAGTATAACCAGTAACAGAATGACTAGGTAAATATAAATAATAAGCATAATATGGTTCATCTTTATTAACACTATTTGCATAACTACCTATTCTATAATCATCAAGCATACTAGTTAAACTCGAATAAAAGTAATTACCATCAAAACTATAATAACGAATATCCGGAGTTAAAAAACTTGGTGCAGTACCTAAATTGGTAAACTGATCTGTGTATCCACTACCCGTATAATAATCAAAATGGTGAATTAAATTATTTGTTGGTGAATAACGATTATAATATGTATTAAGTGTTGTATCATTGGATATTATTGTAACATCATCAGTTTTAGCAATCCAAGCATCGCTACCATTATAGTTAATCTTAAACCATGTATACCCATCCGCATTAACCGTCTGTGTATAACTAAAATTAGTAGTATTAGTAACTTTAGTAATTACTTCTCCACTAAGTGATGGAGACTTTCTAATACGGATACCAAGACCACCAACTACATTAATCATATTACCAAAAGATCCAAGTAATGAAATTGGTGTAATAATTCCATTATTAATATCAGTCCATCCTGTAAAACCACTAATCATAATTTTTACTCGTCCATTACTATAACCAAGTAATGCAGCATCAGTACCATAAGAACCATGAATAGAAGTATATACACTACTAGAATTACTTGACGAATATAAATTATAAACTCCACCCGGTTTTAATTTAAATATTGCGTATTTACTATCAATAGGTGTTCCATCTTTATAAATAGTTGCTACTGAAGTTTCAGTTGAATTTTGACTATTCATCGCACTAAGAGCCTCTTCATAACTATTATAAGACCCTATATATTGATTATTTGAACTATTGCTTACCATCTCTACAGTATAAGGAGTCGCTGCCTTAACTTGATAAACAGGAAATGCACATTGAACAAATAAAAGTATACTAAGAAAAATAATTGATATTTTTCGCATCTATCCCACCATCCTATTCTTAAATTAATTATATCATTATCTAAGTCTTAAAAAAACATTATAATAACCAATTTACATTTTTTTACAATAAAAAGTGGTTAAACCACTTTAAATTTATCAGGGGCATGTTTTATTTATTTTATATTTTGTATCTCTTCTATAGATAAACTTGTATACCTAGATATTACATCAATTGGAACATTATCTTTAATCATATTTCTAGCTATATCTATTGATTTAGATTTTTCACCTTTAGAAATTCCTTGAACAATTCCCTTCTCAAGACCTTCAGAAATTCCTTCATTCTTAGCTTCGTTTATATCAATATTCCTCGCAAGCTCTTCAAGCATTTCTAAATAAACATCATCATCACTACTAAAATCTAT
>CACZST010000012.1 GCA_902783895.1 uncultured Erysipelotrichaceae bacterium | reverse complement strand
TAGACCTTTAAAATCATTATCTAGTATGCTTAAAGGTAAACAAGGACGTTTCCGTCAAAACTTACTTGGTAAACGTGTTGACTATTCAGGTCGTTCAGTTATCGTTGTTGGACCATCACTTAAAATGCACGAATGTGGTATACCAAAAGAGATGGCTCTAGAATTATTTAAACCACATGTTATTAATGGTTTAGTTTCTAAAGAAATAGCTTCAAATATTAAAGCTGCTAAAAGAATGATTGAAAATCAAGATGAACGTATTTGGGATGTTGTTGAAGAAAAAATCAAAGAACACCCAGTAATGCTTAACCGTGCGCCAACACTTCACCGTTTAGGTATTCAAGCATTTGAACCAAAATTAGTTGATGGAAAAGCTATTAGAATCCACCCATTAGTTTGTGAAGGTTTCAATGCTGACTTCGATGGTGACCAAATGGCCATTCACGTTCCAATCAGTAAAGAAGCTCAAACAGAAGCAAGATTATTAATGCTTGCCTCAAATAATATCCTTTCACCAAAAGACGGTTCTCCAATCGTTACCCCAAGACAGGATATGGTCCTTGGTAACTTCTATTTATCAATGGAAAAACCAGGTGCCAAAGGTGAAGGAAGAGTATTTAGAAATAGTGATGATGTAATCATGGCCTTCCAAAGAGAAGAAGTTGATATGCATGCACGTATCGCACTGCCAGTTAGATCATTTAAACATAAAATTTTCCCAGACAAATACCTAGATAAATATTTAGTTACAACTCCAGGAAAATTAATATTCAATGATGTTTTCCCAGATACATTCCAATATGTTAATGATGGAAGTAGTGAAAATGCTACAAAATCAACCCCAGCTATTCACTTTATTGATAAAGGTGTAAACATCAAAGAAGCAATTGAGAAAAAAGAAATAGTAGATCCATTTAACAAAAGTGTTATTGGTAAATTAATTGCTCAAATTTATAAGAGATATCATACAACTGAAACATCATTAATGCTTGATGCTATTAAAAACCTAGGTTTCAAATACTCAACATTATCAGGTGTTAGTATTTCAATTGATGATATTGAAGAAAGTGCAATTAAAAAAGATGTTATTAATAAAGCTCAAAATAAAGTTGACACAATCAATAAACAATTTAGACGTGGTTTAATAACTGATCAAGAACGTTATGAAAACGTTATCCAAACTTGGTTTAATGCTAAAGACCAAATATATGATGATTTAAACAATCAACTTAAAGAGCATCCAAATTCATCAATATCAATGATGATTAATTCTAAAGCTCGTGGTTCTATTGATCAATATGGACAGCTTGCAGGTATGCGTGGTATCGTTAGTAAACCTAATGGTGATTATGTTGAAATTCCAATCACTTCATCATTAAGTGAAGGTGTTACAGTATCTGAATTCTTCACATCTACCCATGGGACTCGTAAAGGTGCCGTTGATACTGCCTTAAAAACTGCCGATGCAGGATATTTAACTCGTCGTTTAGTTGATGTTGTTCAAGATGTTATCGTTAAAACTAATGACTGTGGAACTGACCAAGGTATTGTTTGCGAAGCATTCTTAAACACTGATGGTACATTAATAGAATCATTAGAAGATCGTATCGTTGGAAGATACACAAGTAAAAATATTTTAAAACCAGGTACTAAAGATGTTCTAGTGCCAAAAGATACATATATTACTGAAAGAATTGCTGAACAAATAACTAAAGAAGGAATAACTAAAGTTCCAATTAGAAGCGTTCTTACATGTAAAGTTGACCATGGTGTTTGTCTAAAATGTTATGGACGTAACTTAGCAACAGGTGCTGAAGTTGAAATTGGTGAAGCAGTTGGTATCATGGCCGCTCAATCAATCGGTGAACCAGGTACCCAATTAACCATGCGTAACTTCAACACGGGTGGAGTTGCCGGTGGAGACGATATCACACAAGGTCTTCCTCGTGTTACTGAAATCTTCGAAGCTCGTAACCCTAAAGGTAAATCTACAATTTCTGAAATTAATGGTGTAGTTTCTAAAATTGTTGAAGATGGTGGAACATTTAAAATTTCTGTCACAAATGATGTTGAAACTCGTGAACATGTAACAAACTATGGTGCTAAACTTGTAGTTGAACAAGGTCAAGAAGTTAAAGCCGGAGAAAGACTTACTGCTGGACCTATCAACCCTAAAGAATTATTAGTAGTAACAGATCCAATAACTGTTCAAGAATATATCTTATTTGAAATTCAAAAAGTTTACCGTTCTCAAGGTGTTGATATTTCTGATAAACACGTTGAAATTATGGCAAAACGTATGATTTCTAAGATTAAGATTGTAGATTCAGGTGATTCTTATTTCTTACCAGGAACAATGATAAGTATTAATGATTTCACAAAAGAAAACAAAAAACTTATCCTTGAAGGTAAACGTCCTTCAACTGGTAAACCAGTATTACTTGGTATTACAAAAGCATCACTTGAAACTGATTCATTCCTATCAGCTGCATCATTCCAAGAAACAACTCGTATCTTAACTGACGCTGCTGTCAAAGGTAAAGTAGATCACTTAGAAGGTCTAAAAGAAAACGTTATTATTGGTAAATTAATACCAGCTGGAACTGGTGCTAAAGAATATCGTAATGCAAGTTACACTTTAGAAAACGAACTTCTAAACGATGAACCTTTAGAAGCTCTAGAACAAGAACTAATGGATTAGTTCTTTTTTCTTGCTAAAATAAAACATATTATTCTTAAATAAATTATGAAAGATAAATATTACCTAATAAACTATAATAAATTAGCCTATAAAAGTTAATTTTTTTCTTATATATATTATTGTTAAAAGTGTAATAATAAGGTATAATTATTTATAGTAGATAAGGTGATAAGATGTACTTAAAACAAATAAAAGCTCATGGTTTTAAATCATTCGCAGATAAAACAAATCTAGAATTTAAAGAAGGAATAAATGGTATAGTTGGACCAAACGGTTCAGGTAAGAGTAATGTCGTCGATGCTGTTAGATGGGTTCTTGGTGAACAATCAGTAAAATCACTTCGTGGTGACGGTTCAATGGCCGATGTTATTTTCTCAGGTAGTAAATCAAGAAATCCAATGAATGTTGCTTCTGTTGCTTTAGTCTTTGATAATACTGATAAATATCTACCATTAGATTATGATGAAGTTGAAATAAAAAGAAGAGTTTATAGAGACGGTACTAATGAATATTTCTTAAATGGTGAAAGAGTAAGATTAAAAGATGTTACAAACTTCTTATTAGATAGTGGAATTGCTAAAGAAAGTTTTAATATAATTTCCCAAGGTAAAATAGAAGAAATTATTTCCAGTAAACCATTAGATAGAAGAACCATATTTGAAGAAGCAGCTGGTGTTTTAAAATATAAAAGAAGAAAAGAAGAAGCAATTAAAAAACTAGATAAAACTCATGAAAATAAAGCAAGAGTTAATGATATTATAAAAGAAACCGAAGAAAGACTAAATCCTTTAAAAGAAGCTAAAGAAAAAGCTTTAAAATATAAACAAGCTAAAAGTGAACTTGAAAATATTGAAATCGCATTAATAACTGAAGATATTACTCGTATTAATTTTGAATATCAAAACAATAAAGATGAGATTGAAAAATTAAAAAATGAATTACTTTCTATAACTTCAAATAATTCTATTGGTGAAGCTAAAATAGAAAAATATAAAACTCAAATAACTGATTTAGATGAACAAATAAGGGTATTTCAAAATAAATTACTTGAACTAACATCTCTAGCTCAAAAATTAGATGGTCAAAAAGAAATAATTGCTGAAAGAAAAAAATATGAAGTTGATAGTTCTAAAATACATGATAATATATTAAATCTAAAGCAAAATGAACTTTCTTTAAATAACAAACTTCAAGACATTTCATTAGATATCGATAACATTAAAAATGATATTCAAAAACTAGATGAAAGACTTGAAAAAGAAAATAAAAACTTAGATAATGAAAAAAGAAATAAAAATCAATTGGAAAGAAAATTAACTGAAATTATTAGAACTAAACAAAACTTAGAAATTCAAAAAGAATACCTGCAAAACAGTATTGAAAATGGAGGGAATCTCCCTACAGCTGTTAAAAGTATTTTAAATAATCCTAAATTAAGAGGTATTCACAATGCTTTAGGAAATATAATTGAAACAAATGAAGAATATAATCTAGCTATTTCATCAGCTTTAGGTTATAGTGCTAATAATATTATCGTTGATACCGAAGAAAACGCTAAAGAAGCTATTAACTACTTAAAAACAATCGGCCGAGCAACATTTTTCCCTTTAAATATAATTAAATCAAAACAAATAGATGAAGAGACAATAAAAAAATTAAAAAACGAACCTGGTTTTATAGATGTTGCTAGTAACCTAGTTAAATATGATAAAATTTACCAAAATATTGTTTTAAACCAATTAGGTACAATTATAATAACCAAAGACCTAGATCTTGGAGTAAAAATATCTAAAAAAATAAACCACAAATATCGTATTGTAACATTAGATGGTGACACAATTAATATTGGTGGTTCAATGACTGGTGGTAAACAAAATAAACCTAAAAACGTAATCGCTGATAAATATGAACTTGAAAATCTTTTACAAAATGAAAAAAAATTAATAAATCAAACTAAAGAAATAGAAAACAAAATAAATGAAGTAGATTATGAATTAAAATCACTTGAAGATAAAACATATTTATTAAGTAAAGATAAAATGCTTAAACAAGATAGTTTAGAAAGTTTAAATATTCAAAGAAAAGAAATAAAAGAATCATTAGAAAAAGTTAAAAATAATATAAAAGGTACATCTAATTTAGAAAAAGGAACTCTTTCTAAAGAAGAAGAAGAAATCCTTGAAAAATATTATGCTGCTTTAAAAATGAAAAATGAAGTATCAAAGGAACTTGATAATTTTATAAAAGAAAAACAAAATTTAAATGAAGCTTTAGAAGAATATGAACTTTCAATTAAAAAAGAAAACAGTATTTATTCATCTAAGACAAACGAATTAAAAGATTTAGAAATCAAATCAGGAAGAATGGATGTAAAATTAGATAATTTACTTAATAATTTAACTGAAAATTACCATATGACTTATGAAAAAGCTAAAGAAAATTATAAGTTAGATATCGAATCTGAAAATGCTAGAGAAATAGTTAAAAAATTAAAAAAAGAAATATCAGATATCGGACCAGTTAACCTAACTGCCCCTGATGAATACGAAGAAGTAAGTAGTAAATATGAATTTTTAAGTAAACAACTTTCAGACTTAACCGAAGCTGAAGATACTTTACTTGAAATAATCCAAACAATGGATAAAATAATGATTAAAGAGTTAAAAGAAAGCTTTGAAAAAATAAGTAAAAGTTTTTCCGAAACATTTAAAGAATTATTCAAAGGTGGTAAAGCAACCTTAAAGCTAACAGATCCTGATAATATGCTTGAAACCGGAATTGAAATTATCGCAAGCCCACCAGGTAAAAAATTAAGTAGTATATCACTTCTTTCCGGAGGCGAAAAAACTCTTACTGCTATTAGTTTATTATTCGCAATTATTCAAACTAAAAAAGCACCATTCTGTATTTTAGATGAAGTAGAAGCCGCCTTAGATGAAGCAAATGTTGATACATTTGGAAAATACCTAACAAAATTAAAATCAAAATCAGAATTTATTATAATAACCCATAAAAAGAAAACAATGGAATATGCTGATATCTTATATGGAATAACCATGCAAGAATCTGGTGTAAGCAAACTAGTAAGTGTTAGATTAGAAGATTTATAAAAAGGAGAAGTAATATGAAACAAAAACTAATTACTATAAATGATAATCGTTACTTTGTAATATTAGAAAACAATTTAGTAAATGTCATCAAAATGAAAAACGGAATGCCTCAAGAAATTGATCCAAACTTTGCTACTGATGAATTAAAAAAACAAAGTGCAGATGCGATTGTTGATATAATCAAAGAAGAAATGATTGAAGATATTAAAAAGGGAAAATATAATTCCATTTATGATGTTGAAGATGATTTTAAAAGTAAACTAAAAGACCTAGAAACACCATTGATATCTAAAAATAATAAATTCGATTTTACTAATTTAAAAGAATTTTCACTTTCATTAAATGAACTTGAAAAAGCCTTTGAAGAATTTTTCAAAGTAAAAGAAAAAAGAAAAGATAGTGTAACTCAAAAAGCAGAGATGGATTTAAACAAACTATTCAAAGAAAATGGCATAACTGAATATGAAATAAATCCTTCATCTTCAATCATTACATTTATAAAAGACGGAATTCCACACACAATTACTAATACAAATCCAAATGAAAGCATTTATGACCGTATTTTAGCCGAAATGAAGCCCGAAGATTTAAATAACAAAGAAAGTGTTAATAATGGTGTAAAAAACGCTTTAGATACCATCAAAACAACCGAATTAACCCAAAATGAAACTATTTCCTTAGACAAAGCTGATTCAAATGTTAACGAAATCGCTAATTACCTAAAAAATAAATATAATATTCAAAACATCTATGGAATAAAACCAGTAGATAATAGCATTTCAGGTAAAATGATGCTTGTAAATTTAGGAAATGGTTGGCAACCAATTGTAATAAATAAAGATGAAACAGGTAAAATGAATATTACATTTGGCGAAGAAAAACAAATTGATAATACTAAAACAATATCTAATCAAAACTTAAATGAAGATAATTTATTAAAAGAAGAATTAGATAATCAAGTTAAAAATAATCAAATAAAAGAAATATTTGTAAATTATACACAAAATAATAAACTTACAAATGAACAAATTGAAATACTAAAAGAATATGGTAAAAGCGAAAACTATAATAACTTAGATGATGATACTAAAGAATGTTATAATCTTTTAACTTCAATTGAAAGTGATGAATTAGAAAATGAGAAAATAAATGAAAACAATTTAGAAAACGTAGAATATGAAAATAATTTAGAAAATGAAGAATATGAAAACAAGCAAGTGCTTTCTAAACCAAAAGTAAAAACACTAACAATGAATAATAAAATTCAAAATGCTTTCACAGATCCTCTTTTCTTAACTTTCTTAAGCGGAGTAATGACAGGACTTCTAGTATTTACTATCACTAAATTTCTTGTATAAAAATATTGCCTGAATGTACTTCTTATACAAATAGAAAAGGGAAAAAATATTATGATTGAAAGCATAATAAATATAGATGATTTTTTTAAAAAATATACAAAAAAAATTTTAGAAACTGCAAAAAGTGAAACGGAATATATTCATATAAAAAGAAAAATTGATCATAGTTATAGAGTTGCTAATCTTTCTGTACGAATAGGAAAATCACTAAATTTAAATGAACATGATATATCATTAATAAAAACAATGTCACTTATTCATGATATAGGAAGATTTACACAATTTATTAAATACAAAACATATGACGATTTATTATCAGAAAATCATGCTTTATTAAGTGCAAAAATAATAGAAAAAGAAAACATTTTATCAAATTATAATGAGGAAGAACAAAAATTAATATTAAAGGCAGTATCACTTCATAATAAAAAAGACCTGCCAGATAATTTAAACGAAAAAGAATTTATTTTTTCAACCATTTTAAGAGATGCCGATAAAATAGATTTTTTCAAAAGTATGGTTGATATAATTCCAAATATTCCTACAAAAGAGCAGGCAATATTTTATTCAAATAAAGAAAATAAAGAAGTTATTTCTGATGATGTTTATAACCTAATTATTCAAAGAAAAACAGTTGATAATAATTTGTTAAAAACAGTCTTAGATAAAAAGGTAAGAGCTCTTGGTTTTATCACATCAGATATAAATCATAAAGAAAGCTTAAAAATAATTTATGAAAATGATTATATAGATAAAATATATAAATTAATGCCTCAAAACATTCAGACAAATACTATATATAGTATGACAAAAAAATATGTAAAAGATAAAATTAATTAGTTTATTCTTATATACAAAACGGAAATATTAATCTCTATAAAATAATATTTCCGTTTTTACATACAATTTTATTAATATTAACAAAAATACATTTAGACAAAAAATCATGCATTCAAACAATATTTAAAAATAGTCTTACTTTTTGTGATATAATGAAAACAATGTTTGAAAAATAATATAAATCAAACAAAGAAGGAGTAAAACATGAAAGAATATGAATATAGTTTTAAAGTTAAAAGCTTAGATCCATATATAAAATATTGTGAAGAAAATGGATATAAAAAAACATCTGAGACTTCCCAAATACGTGAGTTATTTACAAGTAACAATAAGATTTTAGCCCGCATCACTACTAAAAAATCAAATGATAAAATAATAAAATCATTAGATTTTAAAGATGAAAACGATTCAGATGAAATATTAAAAAATTGTAGAGAAACTAAACCATTAATAATAACAGATGATAATAAAGAATCAATTAATTCAATATTGGATATTTTAGGTTATAAAAAAAAGAAACATCTAGATAGAAAAAGAGTAGTTTATGAAAAAGGAACTGTAAAATTTGAAATAGATGATTATTCTTCTCCAGAAAAAATGTTTGTAGTAGCTATCGAAGGTGAGAAAGAAGCCGTAGATAAAACCTATGATATAATCTCAAAAACTATTCACGAAAAAATTTAAATAAAGAGGTATCTAAATGGATATCAATACTAAAATTTTAAAAGATAGAACTCCTATATGTGAAATTATCCCAAAAGATATGGATAGGTTAGTTATACTATGTCATGGTCTAGGTGGTAATAAAAACTTTTATCATCCATTAGAAGAAAGATTAATAAAAGAAAAAATCGGATTAATTTCATTTGATTTTCCATATCATGGAGAAAGAAAAAACAAGTATACAACATATACAGTTAAAAATTGTTTAAAGACAATTGATAATGTATATAAGTATGCGAAGAATAGTTATAAGGATATTAAAATTAGTTTTATTGGAAAAAGCTTAGGGTCATTATATTTATATACATATATAAAAGAAAAATCACCATCAGTAGATAAGGTGATTTTTCAGTGTTTACCACTTAAAAATAAAAAGAAAATGACCGACGATTTTCTTTCAAATCCTAAAAATACTGACAAATACTTTTATGTAGGTTATGGGAAAAAACTTCCTGTAAAGTTACTCGATGATTTAGATGAAATAGAACATAATCTATCAGATATAACCTATATAAATAAAAGTAATATTTTATTTATTCATGGAACCGAAGATAAAATCGCATCCTTAGATAATGTTAAAAAACTATGTAATAAATTTCACTTTAACTTATATGAAATTGATGGTGCAGACCACAATTTTAAAATAAATAATTCAAGAGAAAAATTAAATAATAAAATAGTTGAATTTTTAAAAGGAGGGAAGTTATGATAGAAAAAACGAAATTTACTGAAGATAAAATAAAAGAAGAAGTAAAAAAACATTATGGGCTTGAAATAAAGGATATTGAAATTATAAATGGAGGAAGTGCTAATATATATAAATTAATTTCCAATGACAATAATAAATATATTTTAAAAGAATTTCAATCCAAATTTAGTGGGAAAACAATTCTTAAAGAAATTAATATTATAAACTTTTTAAGAAATAAAGGACTATCAGTTCCTGAATACGTAATGTGTTTAGATGGAAAACAATATTTTGAATATAATGACAAAACGGTAATTATACAAAAATTTATTGAAGGTGAAACTAAGAAAAATTATAGTGGTGATAAAAAGCAATTACTAGAATCAGCAAAATATTTAGGAATAATTGTTAATTATTTAGAAGAATATCCATATGATGACATGTTTACCTGTAGTATAGAAAAATATACCTCAGATGAAATAATTGACAAAAGTATAATTAAACATGAAAATCTAATACCATTAGCAAAAGAAGATATAATACATGGTAAAGAAATAATAAAAGATTTAAATGATAAAATAGAAATGTTAAAACAAATAAAAAAAGACGGAACCTATAAAAAAGCAACAAATGTTACAATTAAAAAAACACATGGAGATTATAATGTATTACAGTTTATCTATGATACAAACGGTAAAATAAAATCCATAATTGATTTTGTAAGTGCAGGGGAAATGCCAATAGTGTGGGAAATCGCAAGATCATATAATTATATTGATAAAGATTGTAAAAATGGTAACTTTAATATAGATAACTTAGTTATGTATGTGAAAGAATACTTAAAATATTCAAAACTTACAAAAGAAGATTTAAAATATTTACCATATATTTATCTAGTTCAAGTTTTATCTAGCACATATGGCTACAAAGAATATTTAAAAAACGGTAATATTGATTTACTTCATTTCGGTCAAGAAAGAACAAACATCTGTAGATATTTAATCAAAAATGCTAAAAAAATTTCAGAAAAATTACTAGAAATTGAATGTTAATAACTAATTATTTTTTAGTTATTTTTTATTGTTTTTATATAAAAATAGTACGTTCAGACAAAAAACTCGTACATTCAGACATAGTTCGAAAAAAAATAATTTTTTTGTGATATACTTAAATAAGATAGAGGATGTGTTAAAATGAAGTGTGATAAATGTGGAAATAAAATAAATAAAAGTGATAAATTTTGTTCTTATTGCGATGAAAGAGTAGTAAATAATGAAAAAGATATTGTGAAAAATGATCAAAAAACAAAGAAAAAATTATTTACAATTTTTGCAATAGAAATAATTTTATCTGTTTTAGTTGTTTTAGGATATAGTAGCTATTTTGATAAAAAGTATGCTACACAAGACGAGTTTAGGAATTTAGTTCAAAGTAAAAACTATACAGTAGAAGATGTAAAAAATACAGATGTAAAAGTTTATGATTTAGCCACAACTAATGGTAAAAATTTAGGCCTTCATTATATCATTGGTTATAATAATAGTAATGCAAGTAAAGTGTTTAATAGTTTATATTATCAAATTAATTCCCAAAAAAAGAACGGATCAATTAGTACTGTTACGTTTGATTTGATGAATTATAATTATTATTCACTTGAAAATGGTGGGAGTTATTTTGTAGTTGTTAAAAACGGTAATACAATTTTTGCAGCTACTGGGTCATCTCAATATAAAAATGAAATTAAGGCAATGGTGGAGGAATTAGGATTTGGGTATCCATCAAATATTTTATACGTTATTATAGCTATTGCTATTGTTATATTTATATTAACAATTGTTGTAATGTGGAAGATATTCGTAAAAGCGGGGATAAAAGGATGGAAATCATTGATACCATTTTATAACTACTACTGTTTGTCAAAAATTGCCTTCAATAAAGGCTGGTTATTTATATTATTATTAATTACACCAATTAATATTGTATTTATGTTGATACTATCTTATAAATTAGCAAAAAGATTTGGAAAGAGTACCGCATTTGCAGTATGTAGTATCCTCTTCCCATATATAACTATGCAAATAATAGCTTTTGATAATTCAAAATATATTAGCTATGAAAAAGAAAAATAAAATATTGATATATTGAATCATTAAGCAAAAATATTAAATTTCAATTAATACAAAGGGAAAACCATTAAAAAGGTTTTTCTTTTTTAAATAAATATGATAAAATTGATAAAGGTGATTTATTATGTTACAAGTTAAAAACTTAAGTTTAAGATTCGGGAAAAGAGTCTTATTTGAAGATGTAAATTTAGAATTTAAAAAAGGGGAGTGCTATGGTATTATCGGTGCCAATGGTGCGGGTAAATCAACATTTTTAAAAATATTAACTGGCGAAGTTGAACCATCTACCGGTGAGATAATCAAAGATAAATATGAAAGACTATCATTTTTAAAACAAAATCATAATGCTTACGATGAATATACTGTCTTAGAAACTGTAATAATGGGTAACGAAACATTATATAAAATAATGAAAGAAAAAGAAGCCTTATATATGAAACCAGATTTTAGTGAAGAAGATGGTATCAAAGTTGCTAAACTAGAAGGTGAATTTGAAGCTTTAAACGGATGGGAAGCTGAAAGTGATGCTGCCATATTATTATCTGGTTTAGGTATCGATAATTCTTTATTTGAATGTAAAATGTCAGAATTAAAAGACAAAGATAAAGTTAAAGTTTTACTCGCATCTGCCTTATTTGGTAAACCAGATATCCTATTATTAGATGAGCCAACAAATGGTTTAGATTTAAAAAGTAAAATATGGTTAGAAAATTTCTTAATGAATTTTGATGGAACAATTATTCTAGTTTCTCATGACCGTCATTTCTTAAATAAAATATGTACATACATGGTAGATATTGACCGTCAAAGAATTAAAATGACAATTGGTAATTATGATTTCTGGTATCAATCAAATGAATTAATGCAAAAGCAAATCAAAGCTGATAATAAAAAGAAAGAAGAAAAAATAAAAGAACTACAAAACTTTATCGCAAGATTTTCAGCTAATGCATCTAAATCAAAACAAGCAACATCAAGAAAGAAACTATTAGAAAAAATTACCCTTGAACAGCTAGTACCATCATCAAGAAAATATCCTTATATTAATTTTGATTATGAAAAAAGATTAGGAAAAGAAATATTATTCTTAAGCAAAATAAATGTTACAATCGATGGTAAACAAATATTAAAAGACTTCACCTTAAATGTAAAACCAGGTGATAAAATAGCCTTAATAGGTGAAAATGAAATAGCAAAAACAACTTTATTTAAAGTAATAATGGGTGAAATAACTCCAGACAGCGGAGAAATTAAAATTGGATCAACTGTTATCATGTCTTATTTCCCTAAAAATCATGATGAATATTTTAATGAGCACATTAACCTTTTAGAATGGCTTAGATCATATTCAGAAAACAAAGAAGACAGTTTCGTTAGAGGTTTTCTAGGAAGAATGCTATTTTCTGGTGAAGAATCATTAAAAGATGTAACAGTCTTATCAGGTGGAGAAAAAGTAAGAACAATATTTGCTAAAATGATGTTAAATAAAGGAAATGTTTTACTATTAGATGAACCAACAAACCATTTAGATATTGAGTCCATCACTTCATTAAATAATGGTTTAAATAAATTTGATGGGCCAATTATAATGTCAAGTTTTGATATGGAACTTGTAAGCACTCTAGCTAATAGATTAATTGATATCCATCCAGATGGAACATATACAGACAAACAAATGACTTATGACGAATATATAGAAAAACAAGAAAACGCTAAATAATTTAGCGTTTTTAAATATCATCACAAGCATATATGTCAATTAATTTTAAAGACTTTTCCATAGAATTCATATCGTGAATATCAGGCTTCTTTGAAAAATCACGTTCAAAGATAGCCATACCTCTATCACCTAAATCAGCAGAATGAATAAAAATATCTTCATCAGGTTCCTTATTGGTAAAGTAGCCACAATACTCACCATTTTTATCTACATATGCTAACAAATACTTTTTATTGCTTTTAAAAAAGGCAATATAAACTGGTTTTAACATAGGACAATCATAAGTCCAATTTTCTCTCAAACAAAATCCCTCCTAAGAAATATTATTTAATTTATAACACATAAATATATTATTTGTCAAAAAATTAAAACCAAAAAACGCTAAATAATTTAGCGTTTTTTTCTTAATAAAATAGGGCATATTTATTCAACTTGTAAATTTTACCATTAATTCTTATATAAATATAATATTTACCTTTAAGACCATCTTCAGTAATATACTCAGATGTTTTAACAATTTTTTTATCACTATCAGGTAGTTTAATATCATATGTTTTTTTACTTAAAACATTATCTAATATAAGTTGTACATCATCATTTTTATTAAATTCACCAGTAAACTTAAGACCATAAACATCCTTATGGAAAGAAAGATTATATTTTTTAATTATACTACTATCTTCTTTAGCTGAAAGAAGTAAATGATTATTAGTAGTAGGGGTAACACCCAAAACACCAAATCTATTTCCTTGTACACCAGTAAACATATCATTCGCATATAAAGGCATCCTTTTACTATTATATAAATTTGAATTAAGTGTCATTGTACTATTATTGCCATTATTAACTTCATATATATAATTACCTTGAGTAACTAAATAGCCATCATCAATTGGTTCAACATAAGCATTTTCATTATTAAGTAAATCAATCTTATTTAAAACTTCGAAAGTTTTATCAGTCTTATTAACTTTATATTCAACAAGTTTTCTTATATCACCATCTAAACTAGTAAATACAAACTGTGATGAAGAAATAAGTACTACAGACTCAGGTTTATTAGGATAAAAATCACCTTTTAATTTATATTTTTCTAAATTTTTATTCAACTTCTTATCAGTTATAATCCAGTTTATTTCTAAAGAAGAATAATCAATATTAATAATCATATTACTATTATAACCAGATATTGTAAGTGAATTAGTTTCACTATCATAGGCAAGAGAAGATATTTTAAACCAATTACCTTTATTTTTACCACCTAATATTTTATTTAAATCAATATCTTTAATAATATTACCAGTAGCTCTATCAACTTCAACAATATAATCTTCTTTAGTTTCATCATTAGCATTATTAGTTGATAAAAGTAAATTACCATTACTAAACTCAACCATACTATGATGATAACCATTTGGTATATTATACTCATAATATACTTTTCCAAGTAAATCCATTTCTACAAGCCCAATACTATAATAAGGCTGTCTAACCAATTTTTCATTACCGATTAAAATGTGACCATTATTAAGTCTTTGAATATCCCATTTATAATCGCCCTTTAAATACCATCTAACTTCACCATTTTTATCATAAGCAGCTGTATATCCTTTATCCTCAGGTGTCGTAAAATATAAATCTTCACCATCTAAATCTATATTATCAGTATTAGTTACAATCGCAAAATCATCAGGTAACTTCTCAGTTTTAATAGTTATTTCTTTTTTAATACCACTAGCTTCAATTATAACTTTATTATCATAATCAGGATAAAGTCCATAAATAGGAAGTATATGTACCTTATTTGGCACAAAAGTATGACTTATATCACTACCATTATCTTTTCCTTTTATAGTAACCGTAACTGGAGTTAAATCCTTTGTTTGAAAAACAACTAAAGCAGTCAGTGGTGAATTACCATAAGGATTTAATATAATATTAGGATTTTCAATTGTATAATTTGTATCCGAAAGTCTATTATTCTCAATTTCCTTCTGATAAACTAAAATATCATTTTCAGTTTCAATTGGTTTCGATTTTTCAATATACTCATAAATCCAAATTGACGCAATGAAAGTTAAAATAATTAAAAGAATATATTTTGACACTGTTCTTTTCATAAGCCCCTCCTAAATTAAACGCATCTCATTTTCCAAATAGAAAGGCTTATCTTTATTAATGTGATCATAAAATAAAGTACCATCTAAATGATCTAACTCATGTTGGAAAATAATAGCTAAATATTCTCTAGCCCTAATAGTAATCTTATTACCATCTGGATCATATCCAGTAACCGTAATTCTTGCATATCTAGGAACATGTCCTTCAACCTCACGGTTAACACTCAAACAACCTTCACCAGTTTCTAAAGCAATCATTTCCTCAGAATGACTTATTACCTTAGGATTTACCATAACATAATTTTCAAATTTTCCTTCTTCATATTCATACACAATAACTATAATTCTAACATCCTCACCAATTTGTGGGAAGGCTAAAGCAGTTCCGGGACGAATATCGTATTTTTCCGCATATTTATCAATTTGACTATATGTTAAATGTTTAATTGACTGATCAATCAAATCACGGTATCTTTTAGAAAGTGGTAAACTAGCTTCCTTACAAGTAGATCTAATAATTTTTTTCTTTTCATCAACCATTGTTAACGGTTTAAACATCTCAATCATCTCCATAATCTATTTTATCATACTTTTATTAAAAAAATCTAAGGATTTTCTTCCTTTACACACCCCATATTATATAATGGATAACAAGTTAATGTCAAACGAAAATTATCATAAAAATTATATATCTTAAATACCATTAAAAGGGAAGGAGAAAGTATGAATATAATTGATAAAAAATTTAATAACCTATTAATAGAGTTAAACAAATTAAGTGAAGAGGAGATTTATAACCATATAAAGGAAGAATATAAAAAAATAAATCCGATTACAAAAAATAATGTAGAAAATTTTTTCAATCATTTTAATTATTGGGGAAGTTTAAATGAAAAAAGCGAAAACTTTGAAGAAATAAAATTAAAAGCTCAAACGTTAAAAGAAAACATTAAAAATTATAAAGAGCTTTATCAAAATCTTGAAGATTACCGCTCAAAATTAACCCTTTATAGTATCCTAAATAATTGGTATAACTATGATTTTCAAAATCTTTCAAATGTTCAAGAAAAAATGTTTGATGACTACTTTGATCTAGATTTACTAAAACCATCTGAAGATGAAGTTATCGTCGACCTAGGTGCGTATAACGGTGATACAGTTCTTTCATATGTCAAATGTTACGGCAAAAAATATAAGAAAATATATTGTTTTGACATAACTAAAGAAACCATAAATACCTTAAAAGAAAATACCAAACACTTACCTAATATTAATATAATAAATAAAGGAGTAGGGAGTAAAAAAGAAGAAAAATTTGTTTTAGAAAATTGTGAAAGCCCATCTGCGAATACTCTTACAAGCCAAGGGATAAATGAAGTAATTGTAACTACCTTAGATGAAGAAATAAAAGAAAAAATAACCATCATTAAAACAGATATTGAAGGTGAAGATTTTAATGCCTTAAAAGGAGCTTATAACCATATTAAAAATGATCATCCAAAATTATTAATCTCAGTTTATCATCACAACGATGACATTTGGCAAATACCAAAATATATAAAAAGTATTCACAAAGATTATAAATTTTATTTAAGATACCATGGTGGATCAATATACCCAACTGAAATAACTTTAATAGCCATATAATTTACAACCTAAAATATCCATGTTATAATGAAAAAGAGGTGAATTCAGTGGAAATAGTAGATTTATTAAATGATCGCCACGAATATACAGGTGAAGTATCAGAAAAAAATAACATTCCAAAAGGAATGTATAAAACATCTGTCCATGTTTGGATTATAAATAAAAAAGGTGATTTACTTCTTCAAAAAAGAGGAAACACTGCTAAAAAATTTCCAAATTATTGGTCAAACACGGGCGGAACAGTTCAAGCAGGTGAAACTCCTATCGCTGGCGCCCTAAGAGAAATAAAAGAAGAACTTGGTTTAGATATCAAAAAAGATGAATTAAAATATATTGCTACTTATAAAAGATTAATCGATTACGCTGAAGTATATTTACTTGAAAAAGATATAAATCTAAATGAAATAACTATGCAAGAAGATGAAGTTCAAGATGTAAGATATGCAAGCCTTAAAGAATTTGAAGAAATGATAAATAAAGGTGAAGGTGTAGAATCATCATTACCATTTTTAAAAAATTATTTTAAAGAAAACTTAAAGGAGATAAAATTATGAAAACAAATGAAAAAATACCATTAATTTATAATTTATTAGAAGATGAAAATGTGAAAGAAAAATTAATAAATGCCTTAAAAGAAAATATAGATGAAAAAGGATTAATAAGGTGGACTGAAGACAATATCCCACTGCTTCCTTATAATGAAAAATGTGTAGAAATTTACTCAATTGTTTTAAATAGATCTAAAGAAGAAATAAAATCTAAAATGATCCATTTTCTAGAAAAAACAGTTACGAAAGTAAATGAAAATCAAAATATAAATTCATTTATCTATAAAGTTTCTCAAAATACATCCTTTGGAGTAACCACGGAAAACCAAATTATATCAGACGGTGTTGCCCATATTATTAAAACAAATGATATATATATCTTAGATTTCGAAGGAACAGCTAGCTACATCGTTGAGCAGTGGTTCCAAGCCGATAAATTAATTAAAACAACTGCTAATTATGCTTCAAAAATGCGAGAAATACCATTATTCACAAATACATATTCATATGAAAACATTGATATAGATGATATTGATTACACCAGAAAAGCAAACCAAAAAATATTAAGAAAAAAACTAAATGAAAGAAGTGGTAAACTATGAAAAAAATAATTCTAACCGGTGATAGACCAACAGGAAGACTACACATTGGTCATTATGTTGGTTCACTAAAAAAAAGAGTCGAACTTCAAAACTCAGGTAACTATGATGAAATATACATAGAAATAGCCGATGCACAAGCATTAACTGACAATGCAGATAATCCTGAAAAAATAAGACAAAACGTAATAGAAATAGTATTAGATTATCTCGCATGTGGAATTGATCCTAGTAAAACAAATATTTTTGTCCAATCAGCTGTCCCAGAACTAACTGAACTAACATTTTATTATTTAAATTTAGTTACAGTATCAAGACTTGAAAGAAATCCAACAGTGAAAGATGAAATTAAATTACGTGGTTTTCAAACAAGTATTCCAGCAGGTTTCTTAATATATCCTGTAAGTCAGGCTGCTGATATAACTGCATTTAAAGCGACAACCGTACCAGTAGGAGAAGACCAACTTCCAATGATTGAACAAACAAAAGAAATCGTAAAAAGTTTTAATAATACTTATGGTAATACTCTTGTAAAACCAGAAGCCTTGCTTCCAGAAAATGAAACATGTTCAAGACTTCCAGGTTTAGATGGTAATGCTAAAATGAGTAAATCATTAGGTAACTGTATTTACTTATCTGATTCCAAGGAAGTTATAGAGAAAAAAATAATGAGTATGTTTACAGATCCAACTCATTTAAAAATTTCAGATCCAGGTCATACTGAAAACAATCCAGTATTTACTTATCTAGATGCTTTCTGCAAAGATGAACATTTCACTAAATATTTACCTGAATATAAAAATCTAGACGAATTAAAAGACCACTACCGTAAAGGTGGGCTAGGAGATATGAAAATAAAAAGGTTCTTAAATGATGTTATGCAAGATACTATCGGCCCAATAAGAGAAAAAAGAAATTACTGGGAAAAACATATCCCAGAAGTTTATCAAATCATAAAAGAAGGAACAAATAAAGCTAGACAAAAAGCTATCCAAACAACAAATGAAGTAAAAGCTGCCATGGGTATTAATTACTTTGAAGATGAAAATTGGATAAAAGAACAACAAGAAAAATTTAATCAAGAGTGATATTCACTCTTTTTTTCATAAAAAAGTGTAGTAATAAACTTACTACACATCATTTAAAGGAAATTTTACCTGCCTCCAAATGCTCTTGCACCAATAATTATAACAAGTAAAATGAACAATACTAATACAATAGCTGCACCATAACCAGTGCCATAACCACCGTATCCACCGCCACCACAAGGTGAGCCGCAGCCATATCCTTGGTAGCCACCATAGTAATACATATTCTTGCCTCCTATTCTAATATATTCTATGATTTACATAAAATACGTCTACCCCAAACACCTAATTTATCTTTTTAAATTTTAAACCTTTCAAAAAAATAAATTATATGCTATCATTAAATAAGAATAGGAGGATATGAAATGAAGAAAATGTCATTCAGGCAAATATTTAAAGATTTAGATAAGCCACTACTTATTTTATCAATAATTTTATTTATTGCTGGACTTTTAAATATCGTAAGTTCATCCTCCAGAGCTGCAGTTGTTAATTATGGTGTATCAATATATTATTACTTTTTTAAACAGCTTATATTCCTAGGATTAGGAACAATTTTAGGACTGGTTATTATAAAAATTGATACCAAATACTATAAAGTATTAGTTCCTTTTTTATTTTTTATAGTAATTTTACTAAATATATGGGCCTTAACTGGTGAAGAATTAAGTGGTTCTAAAAACTGGATTGACTTAAAAATCATGAAATTACAGCCTTCAGAATTATCAAAACCAATTATTATAGCTCTTTTAGCTATACTTTTTGAAAAATATTATCGTCCACTTCGAACAATAAGCGACCCAAAAACTAGATACAAATCAATAGGAATAATTGTCCTAGCCGCTATGATAATCCCATGCTTAATAATTCTTCAAAAAGACTTTGGAACTCTTTTAATAACATTATTCATAATAGGTATGCTTCTCCTTGCAAGCCCAATCTTAAAAAGTGATAAATTAAAAGTAGTTTTACTATTAATAGGTGTTTGTAGTGCAGCAGCTTTAATAATGTATTCCGTCCAAGGTTATATCTTAAATGAAGAACGTATAAGCCGTTTTACCACCTTCTTAGATCCTTGCGGTAATTATGAAAATGGTGGTTATCAAGTATGTAATTCATATATAGCTATTAATAACGGTGGTGTATTTGGTGTTGGGCCTGCCAAAAGTAAACAAAAATATTCATATATTCCAGAACCTCACACTGACTCAGCCTTCGCGATAATTGCCGAAGAATATGGATTTTTAAGTTGTTTCATATTAATATGTTATGCTTTAATTCTTTGGCGAATATTAGAAATATCAGCTAAAGCCGCCACTTTAAGAGGCAGATATTTATGTTTAGGAATCGCATCCTACATCTTTATCCATATATTTGTAAACCTAGGTGGTTTATTTGGAATAATACCTTTAACTGGAGTACCACTTCCATTTATCAGTTATGGTGGAAGCTTTGCTTTATCACTAATTGCCGCTCTTTCAATTGTTCAAAGAGTAAATATTGAAACAAAAAATAAACAAATTAAAATAAAATGACACTTAGTGTCTTTTTTTAAAGGAAAAATAAAAATAACCGCGTATATATATTTATGGAGGTGCCCATGAATATTCTAAAAAAATACAAAAATCGAATATTAATTATTATATTTTTAATTTTTACATTTTACGCTATCGCAAATATAATTCAAAGTCAAAACGAACCTGAAGAAGTAGAAGAAGAAATAAAAGAAATACCAAAAAAAGAAACTCCAAAAAAAGAAGATAAAGTTATAATCGATATCAAAGGTGAAATAGTTAATCCTGGCGTTTATGAATTAAAAAGTACTAATACGGTCATGGATGCAATAAATCAAGCAGGCGGTTTAACCAAAATAAGTGATACAAGTAATCTTAATTTAAGTAAAAAAATAGAAGATGAAATGGTAATAATTGTATATAGTAAAGTTGAAATTCAGAAAATGAAGCAAAACAATGCAGTACCCACTTGTCCTCCTATTAATAACGCTTGTCTAAAAAGTGAAGATGAAAAAGCAAAATTAGAAAATAAAACAGAAAATAAAAATAGCCAAATAAACATCAATACCGCTACCAAAGAAGAACTTCAAACATTAGATGGAGTAGGAGAGACTAAAGCTGAATCAATAATAGATTACCGAAATAAAAATGGAAATTTTCAAAAAATAGAAGACATCAAAAATGTCTCAGGAATTGGAGATAGTTCCTTTGAAAAAATTAAAGACCGTCTCACCATTTAAATTATTTGTTATTCTTTTATGTATATTAAGTATTATTTATTCCAAAGTTAAAATAAACACCTTTCCTAAAAGTGATTATAATATAAATCAAAAATATGTTACTGGAACAATAACAAAATGCACATATAATGATAATGTAAAAATAACCATTAAAGGTAAAGAGCCTGTCTTAATAACATATCAAAATTATAAATGCAAATTAGGACAAAAAATAAAAGCAATTGGAACATTTTCTATCCCACCTGAAAACACAAATTTTAATCTATTTAATTATCGTAAATATCTATTAAGTAAAAATATAAAGTATATATTCAAAGCAACAAACATCATAACTTATAATAATAATCCCTCTTTCATTTATATAGTTAAAAATAAACTAATAGATTATATTAATACCTTTAAATCAAAAAATCATTTAAAAACCTTTATATTAGGTGATAATTCAAAAATAGAAAGTGAAATAAAAGAAAGTTACCAAATAAACGGAATAAGCCATCTTTTAGCTATTTCTGGCATGCATATAACCTTACTATCATCAATTTTACTTTTTATAAGTAATAAACTTATTAAAAATAAATTTCAAAGTTATTTAGTAGTATTTGGTTTTTTAATATTTTATCTTTTTATTACTGACTTTCCACCATCTATTTTAAGAGCTGTATTTTTCTTTATCTTGCTTACCATAAATAAACAATTAAATTTAAAAATTCCAAGTATTTATATACTAACTTTATTATTTAGTCTTTTTCTTCTAATAAATCCTTACTACTTATATAATCTAGGATTCTTGCTTTCATTTTCCGTAACCTTTTATTTAATAATGTCCAGAAAAATTTTAACAAAAGCCAAAAATAGTTTTCAAAAATTATTTTTTATAAATATAATTGCCTTTATTGGAAGTATTCCCATTTTAATAAATAACTTTCACCAAATAAATCTTATAACTCCTTTAATTAATTTACTTTTTGCCCCATACATCACTTATATAATATACCCCTTATCATTAATCACTTTATTTATAAAACCACTCGATAACATTCTTTTATATTTAATAAATCTAATGGAAAAGATATCTCTTTTTATCACAAATTATTCTTTTTATATAACCTTTTGTCATATGAACACTATATTTATATTACTGTATCTCATATTAATAACTTATATTTTACATAAATGGAGTAAAAATAAACCATTATATTTATTACTAATAATTCCCATCCTATTTTTTCATCACTACATTAACTTTTTAAATAAAGAAACAACTATAACCATGTTAGATGTAGGGCAGGGAGACAGCATTTTAATAAGGCAAAAATATAATAAACAAAATATACTAATTGATACAGGCGGAATTGTCTCAAAAAATAATGATTCTTATGACATAACTAAAAATATAACTATTCCATATTTAAAATCTGAAGGAATATATAAATTAAATTACTTAATACTTACCCATGGTGATTTTGATCATAGTGGAATGGCCATAAATTT
Source organism: uncultured Erysipelotrichaceae bacterium (assembly GCA_902783895.1). GTDB lineage: Bacteria > Bacillota_I > Bacilli_A > RF39 > UBA660 > Coprosoma. Next base: position 24,308 of record CACZST010000012.1, on the reverse strand, counting down.
AATAAATAATTTTAAAATTGAAAATATTATCCTAAATTCAAATGATAATAAATTAGAGGAAAAAATAATAAATAAAGCAAAAGAAAAAAATCTAAAAATATATCATGTATCGAGGGAAAAAATAAAAAATATGTATTTTATAAATGATATGAAAACAAATGATGAAAATGAAAACAGTTTAGTTTTATATATGAAATTAGAAGAAAAAAATATTCTTATGATGGGAGATGCATCAGCAAAAACAGAAAATTATCTAATTAATACTTATAATATACCCAAAATGGATATATTAAAAGTAGGGCACCATGGATCAAAAACAAGTTCAAATAAAAATTTTATAAATAAAATAAAACCAAAAATTTCTTTAATTTCAGCTGGTAAAAACAATATGTATGGTCATCCTCATAAACAAACAATAGAAAACTTAAACAAAAGTAAAATATATGTCACTAAAGATGATGGCGCCATCAAAATAAACTTAACAAAAAATTCTGTTTCTAAGGCCCGCTAATGCATTTTAGCGTTATATATAGATAACCTACCAAGTGTAGGTTTTTAATTTTAAATTTTAATAAAAAAGTAGTTGACTTAAACTTTTTTTGACTATATAATAACTCCTCGAAAGCGGTGATGACTTCATGAATAAAGATAATGCACAATACGCACTTGTCCCAGTAGGATTTTTAGAAATTAAAAAAAATATCAGTTACCAAACTTTCAATCATAGAGAAAAACTACTTTTAAAATTAATAAAACATAATGCTTATAATTATATAGAAGTAACCTCCATAGCAGTTAAAATAGCTTTAGATGAAGAACCATACATAGAAGAGCTTTTAACAAATAAAAAAATCGGACTTTCCAAAAATATAAATTGTGAAGTATATCTTCCAAGTCAAATTATTTATCGCTTATGTACTAAAAAAGAAGCATATTCTACAGTTTTTCAAAAAAGAAATTATAAAAAAATAGTAGAATCAATATTTAATTTAAATTAAATACATCAAGATTCCATATTTATTATTTTCTGAATCAAGGAATAAAGGATTTTCTAATGGATAATATGTTAAAAGACCAAAAAAAGTACATAAAATAATTATTAGAGTTAAAGCAATTAAATTAAGATTTAACTTATTAAATTTCATAATATAATAACTTATAATTTGCGAAATAATCACACTAATTATTAAACATATAATATTAAATACAAAGTTCTCTCCAAATTTTAAATAAATAGGAAAATAAATTAATATAAAAAACAAAATATTACCAATAAGTGAGAAAAATACTGATAAACCAAAATTATGATATTTCAAATTATATTTCCTAAGTATAAAATATTCCAGTAAAGCCCCAACTAATAAAGCAGTATTAACCATTTTAATATGTTCAAAAACACTTTCATTTACCGGGAAAAATATACTAAAATAAAAACATGGAAATTTATCATAAATAAAATGAAATGGAAAACAAATTAAAAACACAAAAATTGTAATAATTATTTTTTCTTTTTTTAAACTCATATTTACCTCTTTCTATAGCTAATATGGATAAATTTAGTAAAAATATGACTTTTTTTGAACTTTTTTTCGAAAAAAAAAGGAAATTCAGTTTTAATCGCGTATATTTATATATAGAGGGGTGTTTTTCGCATGAATATATTATCACAGGAACAAATTAATGAAATTCGAAATAGCGTTAATATAGTTGATGTTATTTCATCATATATTAATCTAACCCCTAAAGGAAAAAATTATTTTGGTGTTTGTCCATTCCATGATGATAGTAATCCAAGTATGAGTGTTTCCCCATCAAGACAAATATATAAATGTTTCTCATGTGGAGCCACAGGAACTGTATTTAAATTTGTTATGGACTATGAAAATATTTCATTTAAACAAGCAGTTCAAAAAATTGGCGATATTGGTGGAATTAAAATAAACATTGGACCAGTTAAACTTACTAAAAAATTTCCAATCTTACATGAAATATATGATTTAAGTTTAAAATTCTATATCAACAATATAAACACATCACAAGGAAAAAAAGCTAAAGAATATTTAAAGTCACGTGGGGTAGGAGAAGAAATAATCAAAGAATTTCAAATTGGTCTATCACTAGATAATGATAACTCATTATCAAATATCTTAATCCATAAATATAAACCTGAAGATATTATAAAAACAGGCTTAGTCAAAAAAAACGAATATGGATTTTATGACCTTTTTAAAGGAAGAATAATGTTTCCTCTTTATGATTTAAATGGTGAAGTAGTCGCCTACAGTGGAAGAATATATAACCGAGCTGATAACTCTAAATATTTCAATACATCAGAAACAGAAATATTTAAAAAAGGTGAACTTTTATATAATTATCATAAAGCCAAAGAGGCAGCCAGACAAAAAAATCAAATAATTGTTGTTGAAGGTTTTATGGCCGCAATCAGGACATATATCAGTGGATATAAAAATGTAGTTGCTACAATGGGAACAGCGGTAACACCTATTCAAGCTAATTTAATAAAAAAATTAGGAAAAGAAGTCATCATCTGTTTTGATGGTGATGAAGCTGGCGCTCATGGTACAATGTCATTTATTGACCAGCTTATGGATTTAGGAGTAACACCTAAAATCGTCAGACTAGAAGATAACATGGACCCTGATGATTATATTAGAAGTAAAGGCTTAGAAGCTTTCCAAAGAAAAATAAATAATCCAATAAGCGCAATGGATTTTAAATTATCATATCTCAAAAAAAATAAAGATTTAGGTAATGCCGTAGATGAAGCTGAATATTTAAAAGAAGCTATTAAGGAAATCAATAAAATTGATGATGAGATTTTAAGAGAAGTTACCATCAAAAAATTATCTGAAGAATCTGGCTTAGATATTGATGTATTTAAAGATTATTTAAAAGATCCTATAGAAAAACCAAAACCAGAAAAAAAACAAGTTTCAAAAGTAAAAATGGACAAATATGAAAAAGCTGAAAGTGGACTAGTTTATCATATGATGAACAGCGCAGATGTCATTAAAATGTATGACCGAAAAGTTACATTTATGCCAACTAAAGAGTATCGTATTCTTGCCAGAGAATTGAGTGAATTTCACAAAAAAACTGGCACAATGAATCTTGCTGACTTTATTGATTATATCGAATGTGATCCCATATTAATGGATACAATTAATAAAATAAACCAAAATAATAAAGATGAAAATTATTCACAAGAAGAAATCGATGATTATATAAATGTTATAAAAGTATATAATATCGAAAATGAAATAAATCGTTTAAAAAACAAAATAAAGAGCTTGCAAGATCCACTAGATCAAGCAAAAATAGCCCAGCAAATAATTGATTTAAAAAAAGGAGAGTAAATTATGTTTGAAGAAATAAAGACGTTTGAAGATAGAAAAAAAGAACTTATTGAAGAAGGTAAACATACAGGAACCATAACCTATGAAAAATTAGCCGAAAAACTTAAAAATTTAGATTTAGACGCAGATTCATTAGATGAACTGTATAATGCCTTAAGCGAAAACAATATTAAAGTTGTATCAGCTAACCCAGAAGATGATGAAGATCCAGCCGCTGCAAGTACAGAACTTTTAACTAAAGATTTAACAATAAATGATCCAGTTAGAATGTATCTTAAAGAAATTGGACAAATAAAACTATTAACAACTGAAGAAGAATTAGAACTTGCTGATCGTATTCAAGAAGGTGACCCAGTTGCCAAAGCTACCCTTGCTGAAGCCAACTTAAGACTTGTTGTTTCAATTGCTAAAAGATATGTTGGAAGAGGAATGCTTTTCCTTGACTTAATTCAAGAAGGAAATATTGGTTTAATGAAAGCCGTTGAAAAGTTTGATGTTACCAAAGGATATAAATTTTCAACATACGCTACATGGTGGATTAGACAAGCTATAACAAGAGCAATCGCAGATCAAGCTAGAACCATAAGAGTACCAGTTCATATGGTGGAAACAATCAATAAACTTGCTAGAATCGAAAGACAATTAACCCTTGAATTAAACCGTGAACCAACTGAAGAAGAATTATCTAAAAAGATGGGTATGAGTGTTGATAAAATTAGAGATATATTTAAAATATCTCAAGAACCAGTCAGCTTAGAAATACCAATCGGTGAAGAAGACGATTCTCACTTAGGTGATTTCATTCCAGATGAAACAAACATGAGTCCAGAAGACTTTGCTGTAAATGAATTATTAAAAGATGAAATTTCTGAAGTATTATTAACATTAACCGAAAGAGAAGAAAAAGTTATTAGACTAAGATTTGGTCTTGAAGATGGAAGACCAAGAACCTTAGAAGAAGTTGGTCAATTATTCGGTGTAACACGCGAAAGAATCAGACAAATCGAAGCTAAAGCTTTAAGAAAATTAAGACATCCATCAAGAAGTCGTAAATTAAAAGACTATTTAGGTGATTAAATGAAGCTTTCAAAAAGATTACAAACCATTGCTGATTTAATTCCAGAAAATAGTAATATAATTGACGTCGGTGCTGACCACGGGCTATTAGATATTTACCTAAACAAATACAAAAACTGTACTTGTCTTGCTACTGATATTTCAAAGCCATGTATTGAAAAAGCCAAAGAAAACGCTATAAAATATGATGCCAATATTCAAACATTAGTAAATGATGGCTTAACCAATATAAATTTAAATGACGAAATAATTGTTATATCTGGTATGGGTACAAAAAAAGTAACAAAAATTCTTGACCGAAATATTAAAAATGATTTAATAATATCAAGCCATACAAAAATTAACGATTTAAAAGAATTTTTAAAATCAAAAAATTATCAAATAATTAAAGAAATAAATATTGAAGATAAAAAAATATATACAATTATTTATGCTAAAGCTAGTTAATTACTAGCTTTTTTATATAAAAAATTGTGGCCCAGATGAATATTCCTCTGTCTTAACTTCACTTTCTTTAGTAGTTGATGCAGTTTCAGGTGTATCCATTTTTTTAAACTCATTCATTACCTGAAACATTGTTTTAGCATTCTTAAACATAGGCGCAGCCTGTTTAATTAAAGGAATTGCTTGATTAATAATTCCAAGTGTTCTTTGTGTTCCATTCATAATTGTACTTAAACTAAGCCCGCCTTTTAAAGAACTAAAAAGTCCACCTTTCGCAAGACCACTTACAGGCGTATACATAAAATAAGGATTATAATAATTCATAAAAATACTCCCTTCTAAAGTATTATATGTTACTAAAGTAAATTTGATTTAAAATAATCTTAAAATATGCTATAATTAAATAGAAGAATAGGAGGGTATTTCATGTTTCACAAAAATAAAAAAGTAACTGATAAAATAGGTGATGGCCTAAATACAATTGGAATGTCAGTTGCAAATCCAAATGAAACAATTAAAAAGGTCAAAGAAAAAAAACGTAAACCTAAAAAAATAAAATCAAAGAAAAATTATGACGAACCCCTTGTATTAGATTTTAATGGAGAAGATGCTATCAAAAGCAAAACTAAACAAACATATAGATATGTTGTCAAAAATAGTGAAGGAAAATTAATTAAAGGATATTTTGATGCCTTCTCCAAAGTTGAGGTAAATTCATACCTTATAAATGAAGGATATACTGTATATGAAATTGAAACCAATAAATGGATTCAAGCTATGTATTCCCAGCATGGTACTAGTAATATTAAAATAAAAACAAAAGATCTAATATTTATGTTAGCTCAGCTTTCAACTTATTTAAAAGCCGGTATCTCATTAGAAGAATCTATTAAAATACTAACTAAACAGTTCAAGAAAAAATCATATCAATTAGTACTAAATAGTGTAGCTTATGACTTATCAACAGGTAAAACTTTAAGTGAAGCATTAGAAAAACAAGGGAAAGCTTTTCCAAATATACTAATTAATATGGTTAAAGCTGCCGAAATGACTGGCGAACTGCCAGAAACATTAGATGACATGGAAGAATATTTTACTGAAATGGAAGAAACAAGAAAAGCAATGATTACCGCTATGATATACCCAGTTATTATTTTATTTATTGCTTTAGGTGTTGGAACATTTATAATGCTTTTTGTTGTTCCAAAATTCATAGATATCTATAAAACAATGGACAACGCTAAAATACCGGGAATAACCTTAGCCGTCTTAGGGTTAAGCGATTTCTTACAAAAGTATATTATATGGATCTTATTAGCAGTTATTGTTTTATTACTTTTATTTATGTATGTCTATAAAAACGTTAAACCATTTAAAACATCCGTTCAATGGCTTGTCATGCATATGCCAGTTTTTGGAGATGTAATTATATATAATGAAGTAACTATGTTTTCTAAAACATTCGCCTCATTACTCGCACATAATGTGTTTATAACCGATTCAATGGTTATATTAGACAAAGTTAGCAACAACGAAATATACAAAAGTCTAATTCACTCAGCCATTGATAACGTATCAAAAGGAAAATCAATATCTGTTGCTTTCAAAGACCAATGGTGTTTCCCAATTCCCGCATATGAAATGATAGTTACAGGTGAAAGAACTGGTCAATTACCAGAAATGATGCAAAAAGTATCAAATTATTATCAAAACTTACATAAAAATGCAGTTACTAGAATTAAAACATTCATTGAACCAGTATTAATTATTTTATTAACTGTGATGGTTGGTGTTATTGTCTTATCAATAGTTGTACCAATGTTTAATATGTATAGTCAAATTCAAGCATAGGAGGAACTTATGGAAGTATTATTATTTTTTATAATAGGAACCATCTTTGGTTCCTTCTATAATGTTGTGGGATATCGCCTTCCAAAAGGACAATCAATCATATCACCACCAAGTCACTGTCCAAACTGTAATCATAGATTAAAACCATCCGAATTAATCCCAATATTTTCCTACATTTTCCAAAACGGAAAATGTAAAAACTGTCATCAACCAATATCAGCTTTTTATCCAATATTTGAATTATTAACCGGATTATTGTTCGCCTTATCATATTTATCATTTGGATTTTCATTAGATCTTATTTTATCCCTAACATTTGTATCATTTTTAATAATAATTGTAGTCAGTGATTATGAATTCATGATTATTCCTGATGAAGTATTAATATTTTTTGGAATAGTCCTATTTGGTGAAATATGGTATATAAATGGTTTAAATAGTGCCTTATCATCTATACTTAATGGAATATGTGCCTTCTTCACAATGTGGGGAATAAAGAAATTTGGTGATTTCCTCTTTAAAAAAGAATCAATGGGTGGGGGAGACATTAAATTAATGTTTATATTTGGTATGGTTTTAGGCTATCCAATGGCCATTCTTTCAATATTTATAGGTTCATTAGTTGGACTACCAATTTCTTTAATTATTATGAACAAAAAAGACACTCATATAATTCCTTTTGGCCCTTTTTTAGCCACAGGAGCTTTAATAATATTTCTTTCAAAAATTGACCTTCAAACACTACTTAACTTTTATATTTAAATAAAAATTAGGTGGTGTTTTTTCTTTAAAAAAACACATTTATAGTGTATAATAAATCCAGAGGTAAGTTGTATGAATAAAAAAATGATAATCGCATTATTTATCACATTAACAATTATTTTAATAACCTTAATAATTGTTTTATGGCCACCTAAATTTGAATTAAGCAAAAATAATATAACCTTAGAATATGGCCAAAAATATAAAGAACCAGGATATAAAGTAACAAAATTTGGACACAATTATACTAAAAAAGTTAAAGTAACTAACAAAGTCAATTATAAAAAAATTGGAACGTATGATGTTATTTATTCAGTAAAAATTGGTTTTATCACATATAAAGATATAAGAAAAGTAACCATTGCTGATAAAGAAAAACCTAAAATAACCTTAAAAGGATTTGAAGAAGTAAACGTTTGTCCAAATACTAATTATGTTGAAGAAGGTTATGAAGCTAAAGATAATTATGATGGTGATTTAACTAAAAAAGTTAAAGTCAAAAAAACAGATGATAAAATAACATATACAGTCACAGATTCATCTAAAAATAAAGCTAAAGTTACAAGAAATATTACAAAAAAAGATAATCAAGGACCTACTATAACTATAAACGGAAATCAAAATGAAATTATCTATTTAAAAAATAATTATAAAGATAAAGGCGCTACTGCTAACGATAACTGTGATGGTGATTTAACTGATAAAATACAAAAAGAAGGATTAGTTAATACAAATAAAGAAGGAACTTATACTATTACATATTCCGTTACCGATAACAATGGAAACGAATCAAAAATATCAAGAAACATTAAAGTAATAAAACCGAGCGAAACAGGCGCAAATGCACCAGGAACAATATATTTAACATTTGATGATGGGCCAAATCCTAAAACTACAGCAGAAATATTAGATATTCTAAAAGAAGAAGATGTAAAAGCAACGTTCTTCGTCACAAATAGTGGACCAGATTCACTTATAAAAAGAGAATTTGATGAAGGTCATACAGTTGGTCTTCATACAGCATCCCATAACTATGCTACTATTTATAGTTCAGTAGATAATTATTATAATGATTTAAATCAAGTAAAACAGCGCGTAAAAAACATAACAGGTGATGATCCTAAATTCATCAGATTTCCTGGCGGTTCTTCAAATACAGTATCTAGAAAATATTCAGAGGGTATAATGACATATTTAACAAATGATGTTGTAAATAAAGGATATAAATACTTTGACTGGAATATATCATCTGGTGATGCTGGTGAAACAACTAATCCTGATGGCGTTTATAACAATGTTGTAAAAAACCTAAGTAAAAACCATAGTAATATGATTTTAATGCATGATATTAAGCCTTATACCAAAGATGCCCTAAGAAATATCATTAAATATGGAAAAGAAAATGGTTATACATTCCAAAAAATAACTGATGAAACAAACATGGTTAAGCAGCATGTAAATAATTAAAGAGGTGACAAAAAATGACTAAAATAAAATCATCAATACTAATAAGTATAATTTTACTAATTGATATTATTTTAGTTTTTTTATGTATTGCCACTCATCAAAAGCAAACCGAAACATTAAAAACAATACCTAATAAAAAATTTAAACAAACTCTAGTAATAAATAAACCAAATACAATGAAAAAATCAAATATAAATCCAAGTATAGTTTCAGATAAAACAATATACCTAACATTTGATGATGGTCCAAGTTATTTAACAAGTCAAATATTAGATATTTTAAAACAGCAAAATGTACCCGCAACATTCTTTGTCACAAATCAGCAATTTGATAAATTTGAAAACATTGTCAAAAAAGCTCATATTGAAAATCATACTGTCGCTATCCATACTTTAACTCATAATTATAGTTATATATATTCAAGTGATGAAAATTATAAAGAAGACTTTGAAGCTATAAGAAGTAAAATAGCCAAAGTTATCGGTTATAAACCAAGAATATTAAGATTACCAGGTGGCTCTTCAAATACAATATCTAAAAAATATAGTCCTCAAATTATGACTAGAATTACAAACTATTTAAATGAAAACAACTTTTACTATTATGATTGGAATATAGATTCTGGGGATGCTTCAGGAAAACTTTCTAAAGAGCAAATATATAATAATGTAACATCCAGACTAAAAGAAGGAGAAAATATCATATTAATGCATGATTCTGCCACTAAATCAACCACAGTAGAAGCACTAAATGATATTATAAATTATGGAAAAGCAAATGGCTATACCTTCGCTAAAATAACAAAAAACACAAGTCCAATTCACCATCATATCAACAATTGAAACAATAATTAAAGCTAAAGTATCAATCTATAGCTTTTTTATTGGTGTAAATTTGACAATTTCTAAGAAAAGGTTAAAATAAACAGACATAGAAATTCAAAAAAATTATAACTACATCAGACCAGGTAAACCTATCATAAATAAAGGGGGAAAATTATGAATATAGAATTACTATTAGGACTAGAATTTTTGACATTTTTATCATTAGAAGGGACAACTATTTATTTTAAACAAAATGATAGAAAAAACACAGCATATAAACTTGATAAAACTAAAAATATATTAATTTCATTTTTCAAAAACAATACCATTGAAACAATCCCAAGAAATGTATCCGATTATATGAGCGAAGATTTAAAACAAAGACTTATTATACAAGAAGAAAATATCACCGAAAATTTAAAAGAAGAATTTTCTTATATAATTAAGAATTTTAAAGAAACATTAAATCAGCATGGGCAAGAATATAATTTATTTTATTTATATAATTTAAAAAATTTAAAAATAACTCAAGAATATCTAACAAAATTAGAAAAATTTAAAAAAGTTATATTTAATAATCAAATAGTTTTAGGTGAATATGATCCTATCCTTGATATCATAAACTTATATGATGATAATATAAATACATTTAATCATGAAATGCTTCATCTTTCATCAAATAATCCATTTACAACCGAGAGTGGTTTCCGTTTTATTGGATATAATAATAACAATCAAATATATAAAGATTATAAGTCTCTTTCAAAAATTGATAAAGAAGAAGGTCTTAATAACGAAAACTTCATAACTATAGGTAGAGGTTTAAATGAAGGATATACAGATTTATTAAATATTAGATATTTTAATAACCCAAAACCAACATATAAAAAACTAAGTAAACTTGCATATATGATTGAACAATTTTATGAAGACCCAAAAGATATGGAAAAGGATTATTTTCTTGGAAGTTTTAACAACTTACTTGCTGAACTAATAAAAACAATGTCAAAAGAAGAAGCGATAGAAATAATACTTGGTTTAGACTATATAAACGAACATCCAGACAATATTATCGTATACTATAAATTAATAAATAAAATGTTTAATATATATAGTAACAATAGTGGGAATAAAGACACGGAAAAATTCTTAGAAATAAAAAATTCAAACATCACAAAAAGCTTGAAAAAACAACGAGAAATTTGACATTTTATACCTAAAATGGTATAATTTATTAATCAAATGGGGGAGGTAGATATTATGTATAAAGATTTATTAGAAAGTATAAAAAACTCTTTAGTAAACTATAGCGCCATAGAAAATCCAGATATAAATTATGCAAATAAAATATTAACTTATGTAAATAATATCTATGACTTAACAAAAGAGGAAAAAAGAGAATTAAAAAAATTTATCAAAAAATATGATGTTCATACAGTAACATATACCGTGGCAGTTCCAAATTTGAATATTTTAAAAGGGCAATTAAACAAAATGAAACCTTTTAAAACAACTAAACCAGAAACTACTATTAAAAGAATAAAAAATAAAGGTATGGTTAAAGAAATTGGTAGCCACAACTCAAAAGTCAAAGTAAATCTAATTAAACCAATAAAAAGAAAAGCATACCAAATTTAAAGTATGCTTTATTTTTTCACCTTTTTTTCATATTTATATTGTATTATAATTATATAAGGAGGAGTATATATGAACATATTAATTGTAGATGATGAAAAGCTAATAAGAGACGTTATAAAAACTTATGCGGAGAAAGAGAATTTTAACGTTCTCGAAGCCGAAAATGGTATTGATGCATTAAATACAATAAAAAACAGCAATATTGATTTGATTGTTTTAGATATCATGATGCCTAAAATGGATGGAATGACTTTTTTAGAAACACTAAAAAAAGAAAAAAACATTCCAGTAATTATATTATCAGCTAGAACTGAAGAATATGATAAACTAAGAGGCTTCAATTTAGGAACAGATGACTATCTAACAAAACCATTTAGTCCAAAAGAATTAATTGCCAGAATTAAAGCCATTTTAAGAAGAAGTAAAAAATTAACTAATGATGTTTATGAATATAAAACTTTAAAAATTGACTTTAGTGCTCACTACGTTTCAATTGATGATAAAGAAGTAAAATTAACCTTAAAAGAATATGAACTATTACGTTACTTAGTAAGTAATCCTAATATAGCTTTATCAAGAAATCAATTATTAAATAAAATCTGGGGCTATGATTTCTATGGGGATGATAGAACAATTGATACACATGTTAAAATGCTTCGTAATAATTTAGGAAAATATCGTGATCTAATAATAACTATTAGGGGAGTAGGTTATAAATTTGTTCCAGAAGTTTAAAGAAAACATAAAAAATATTTTCTTAAATGTAAAAGAAAAACTAAAAACATTAAAATTAAACAGTTTCAAAAACAAAACTTGGTTATTCCTTATAAGTTTTAGTATTCTAATCCTGATATTCCTATGGCTTTTCCAAACTCTATTCTTAGGTGCATATTACAAATTTTATAAAACAAATGATATAAATTCTGCAGCTAAAGAAATTGAAAAAAAGCAAGATAATTTAAACATTAATGAAATCGACAAAATTGCTAAGAAAAGGGACTTATGTATTGAATTATATAACGATAATAGTGTATATACATCAAACATATATAACCAGGGCTGTATCGAACTAAGAAATAAAAATATTAGAATAAGAAATGATTTTGTCAAAAGTGGCTTAGAGCAGCAACATTATAAACTAATAAATAAAAATTACGAAAATGAAATACTTATATATGCATTAAAACTTAACAATGGAATGTATGCTTTTATAAACGCTTCAATTGAACCACTCGATTCAACAATATCTATTTTGACAAGACAATTTGCCTTTACAAGTTTTATTGTAATAATCTTATCATTAATACTTGGTTATATCGTCTCCAAATCTATGTCAAAACCTTTAGTTAAATTAAGTAACGATGCTAAAAAAGTTGCAAATGGTAATTATAACGTTTCATTCGAAACAGATTCAAAAATATATGAAATAAATCAATTATCTGATTCGTTAAACTATGCTAAAACCGAACTTTCTAAAACAGAAAATCTTAAAAAAGATTTACTAGCTAATGTTGGTCATGACCTAAAAACACCACTAACCATGATAAAAGCATATGCCGAAATGATTAGAGATATAAATTATGACAATAAAGAAAAAATGACCGAAAACTTAAATACAATTATTGAAGAAACAGACCGTCTTGCCTTACTTGTAAACGACATAGTTGATTTATCTGCCTTACAAGCAAAAGCAAAACCATTAAATAGGCAAATAATTGATTTAAATAAAATAGTTACCGAGATAATAAATAGATTTAAAATATTATCTGAAAAAGAAAACTATCATTTTGTCTTTAATCATCCAGAGTCGGTTATTGTTAAAGTTGATGAACAAAGAATCTATCAAGTAATTTATAATTTAGCAAATAATGCTATAAATTATACTGGTGATGATAAAATAGTTACTATAAATATAACTGAAAAAAAGAAAAACTATTTAATTGAAATAAAAGATACCGGAAAAGGTATTAAAAAAGAAGACTTAGAAAACATTTGGGATAGATATTATCATAGCGAAAAAAAACATAAAAGAAACAATTATGGAACTGGATTAGGATTATCAATCGTAAAAAATATTTTACAAAATCATGGTAGTAAATTTGGTGTTAAAACATCACCCAAAGGAACAACTTTCTACTTTGAATTAAAAAAATATAAAGAGAAGTCTAAAAAGTAGTTACAAGACTTCTTTTTATATGATAAAATTATTATGGTGATAGTATGATTTACTTATTTTATGGAACAAATAATTACAGAATAAATGAAGAAATAAAAAAAATCACAAAAAACTTCGATAAAATGAATATTAGTAAATATGATTTAACTGAAGAAGATATTAAAAACGTTATTAATGATTGTGAAACATTTTCAATGTTTGATGATAAAAAAGTTGTTATCTTAGACAATGCATCAATGTTTTTATCTGGAAATAATATCGGAATGGAAGAAATAGAAAAATATATAAATAATCCAAATCCTAATACAATCTTTATCTTAATAGCTAATAGTGAAAAACTAGATGAAAGAAAAAAAATCACAAAATTAATTAAAAAAAATCACAAAATATTATCATTTAATGAAAATATAAGTGCAAATACTCTTTTAAAAAAATTACTTGCAGGTTACAGTATAACCACATCAAATTTAAATTTATTAATCGATAGAGTAGGAAATAACCCTCAAAAACTAGAAAATGAAATTAATAAAATAAAATTATATAAAAATGATAAAACCATAACAAAAGAAGATATCTTAAATCTAACAAACAAAGAAATAGATACAGATATCTTCAAGCTAATAGATAACATTGTTAAAAAAAATAAAGATGATGCCTTAGAAATATACAACGAAATGCTTAAAGTAAATGAAGAGCCATTAAAAATAGTAATTTTACTAGCAAGTCAATTTAGATTAATGTATCAATCTAAAGAATTAGCAAAAAAAGGATACTCTGAAAAAGATATTGCAAACACATTAAAAGTTCATCCATATCGCGTTAAATTAGCTCTTCAAAATGGAAGAAATTACAAATCAGATTTACTTTTAAAATACTTAGATAACCTAGCAAACATTGATATTGGAATAAAAACAGGTAAAGAAAACAAAGACCTTGCTTTAGAACTATTTATATTAAAAAATTAAAGCCATAGATTAGTCTATGGCTTTATTAATTTTATCATAAATATTTTTTAAATTAACTTCATATTTACTTGTAAGCTTAGGATTATAATATTTTCTTTCTTTAAGTTCATCAGGTAAATATTGTTGTTTTACAAAACTACCTTTATAATTATGAGGATATTTATAATCTTTTGAATGAGTCTTTATATGATTTGGAACCTTTCCAACATTTCCCATCTTAACATCACGAATAGCCAAATCTAAAGCCTCATGAGCACTATTAGATTTAGGTGATAAAGCCATATCTACAACAATTTCACCAAGTGGTATTCTAGCTTCAGGAAGACCAACACGTTCAGCTGCCTTAATTGCTGCCTCAAGCCTAGGACCAATAGCCGGATTAGCAAGACCAATATCTTCATAAGCAATTACTGAAAGTCTTCTAAAAATAATATCTAAATCTTCAGCCACTATAAGCCTAGCTAAATAATGAAGAGCCACATTAACATCACTACCTCTAATAGACTTTTGTAATGCGCTAATTACGTCATAATAACCATCATCATTCTTATCAATATATAAACTAGGTTTATTATTTATTTTTTTTAGTAAATCCATATCTATATGAAAATCAGAAGATGCATAATATGCAACTTCAAGTAAATTATATGCATATCTAACATCACCACCAGATAAAAAAGCAATATAATCTAAAGCATCATCTTCAATTTTTATATTTTCAAGTAAGGGAAAGGCCCTCTTCAAAGCTAAAACAATATCATCATTACTCAAAGGTTTAAGTTCATAAAGTTGACATCTACTTCTAATAGCCGGATTAATCGAATGATAAGGATTTGCCGTTGTAAGTCCTATTAAAGTAATTAATCCATTTTCTAAATAAGGAAGTAATAAATCTTGCTTATCCTTATTTAATCTATGAATCTCATCCATAATCAAAACAAGTCCACCTTGTTCTTTTGCCTTTGAAACAGTATTATCAAAATCTTTTTTACTATTAATAACTGCATTTAAAAAATCATATTCCAAATCAAGTTCATTTATAATCACATTAGCTAAAGTAGTTTTTCCTGTTCCTGGTGGACCATACAAAATCATTGAAAATAACTTCTTATGATTAATCAAATTATATAAAACATTACCTTTACCAATTAATTGTTTTTGACCAACCACATCTTCTAATTTTTTGGGTCTTAACATATCCGCAAGTGGTCTCATAAACATCACCACATACTATTATACAATATTTTAAATAAAAATAACATTTTTTAAGTCAATAAACACTACTTTAATTTTTTTACTTTTTTTGTTAAAATTAAAATGGTGAATAATATGAATAATAAACAAATAGAAGAATTTCTAAATTACCTTAGCTTCGAAAAAAAATACAGTGAAAATACAGTAGAATCATATAAACGTGATTTAAATGATTTTGATAATTACTTTAAAAAAGAAATTAAAAAAATTAATCATGAAGATATAAAAAAATATATTCAAAATCTAGGTAAAAATTTAGAGGCTAAAACTATATCAAGACATATAAGTTCTCTCAAAAGTTTTTATAAATATCTAAAACTAACAAATCAAATTAAAACATCACCTTTAGCTAATATTAACAATCCAAAAACACAAAGGAAATTACCAAATATTCTAACAGAAGACGAAGTCAATGATTTGCTTGATATAAATCTTAAAACAGATTTTGATTTTCGAAACAAAGCCATGCTTGAACTTATGTATAGTAGTGGCCTTAGAGTAAGTGAACTCATTAATTTAAAAGTAAATGATATTGATATTCAAAATGAAGTAGTAAGAATATTTGGAAAAGGTTCTAAAGAAAGAATTATTCCATTAGATGAATATGCAACCGAAGCATTAAATAATTACATAAATGACCACCGCTTCAATTTATTTAAACATGGTGAAAATAATTATTTATTTTTAAATAATCATGGAAATCAAATGACTAGACAAGGTTTCTTCAAAATATTAAAAAAAATAGCTTTAGAAAAAAATATAAAAAAAGACTTCTCACCCCATACCCTAAGACATTCATTTGCCACTCACTTATTAAAACACGGGGCTGATTTAAGAAGTATACAAGAACTATTAGGTCATAGTGATATTTCTTCAACCCAAATATACACTCATATCTCAAACGAAAAATTACACGAAAACTATAAAAATTTTCATCCTCACGGGAACTAATTATCATTATAACAAAATAAACGAATATGATTTAAGTAGGTGAGGGGACATGAATAATTTTATAATTCCTTTTTTATTTACAACAATTGCCGGTCTATCAACCCTTATCGGCGCTTTTTTTGTTTTCTTAAAAATAGAAAAAGATAAATTAATTAAATATTCCTTAGCATTTGCCGCAGGTGTAATGATCGGTGTATCAATGTTTGATTTACTTAAAGAAAGTGTCAGTGAATTAACTAAAGTTATGTCAAAAAACATATCATTTATTTATATAATAATTTTCTTAAGTATTGGTTTAATAATACCAATTATATTAGACAAAAAAATAAATGAAAAAAAATCCCAAAATAAACTATATAAAGTTGGGATATTATCAATGATAGCAATTATTTTACATAATATTCCAGAAGGAATGGCTACATTTATTTCAACTGAAAATAATATATCCCTAGGAATCGCTATTACAACCGCCATAGCGCTTCATAATATTCCAGAAGGTATTAGTATAGCTATTCCTATTTATGCTTCAACAAATAGCAAAAAAAAGGCAATTTTAATGGCTTTTTTATCAGGGATATCTGAACCAATAGGCGGACTAATAGCATATTTAATATTATCACCATTTATTAATAATATAATAATGGGTTGTTTACTAAGCATAATAATAGGTATAATGATAAGTATTTCATTAATTGAACTATTACCAACATCCTTAAAATATAAAAATAAATCAAAAACAATTATAATGTTTTTAATTGGTATAATCTTCATGTATATATTAGGTAAATTATAAAGTAGGGGAGTCATACTTTTAAGCACAGATTTTTTCTTAATCTCCCCTTTTATTCTTTTAAAAATATATAAAACAAACATACTTTAAAATTAATTTATAAAATAATAATAAATAAAAATAATTTAAACATTTAATATTATAATACATTGAATATTTAATGATTTAAATTAATAAAATATATATAAACAATTCTAGTAATAATATTTATTAAAATTTAATAATAAATACATAAAATTATCGTTTTTTAATAAATCATCCCCTATTTCAAATCAAATTATAAAAGGGGAGTTAAACGATTCATTTTAAGCCAAAAAACTTTTAAAAGATAAGTAGTTGTTAAGCTCAATTAAAAATATAACATCATAATATAATATGATATATAACATCATAATATGATATATAACATCATAATATGATATATAACATCATAATATGATATAGCATAATATAATATAGGAAATAATAGTATTTATGTTAATTGTACATAAATTAAGAAATTCTTAAAACAATTTATTTTAAATCGAGATGAATAATTATCCATCTTTTTAAATCTCGATTAAAATTACAGCATCATCAATTTCAAAAAAAACATTTTAAAATAGAATTCTAAAATAGAATGTAGTAAGATATTATATTAAATAGTAAATAAAAAAGAAGTAAAATATACTTCTTAAAAATTAATTTATACAAGTTAACATAATATATATTATCGGATTTTTATTCACTTCGTTTACGACTTTGAATTTCATCTATTTTATATAATATTTCAGCAACATTTTCATCATTAACTTCTGTATAACCAAGTTCTTTCATTGCTTGAACTTTAGCTGAATTTATTTCCAAAGTTCTACTCATTTTATCTTCCATTTTTTTCTCTATTTGAGCAACAAATCTTTTATGAGTTCCAGCAATCTTAGCTTTACTAGCATTACCACCATGATATAAATTTAAAGCTGAAAATAAAATACTTTCGAAAATAAATTGATCTGTTTCATCAAATACAAAATCATATGGTTTAGTATATCCAGCAACCTTAGAAACATATCCTAAAATATATTTTAATTCTTTCATACTATTCATTGATTTAATATAATGAGATAAATATAAAACTGAATTATAAGCATCATCATCTTTTTCATCGCTTAAAATTTCTTTTAAATCATCAACAATAGAATGTAAAAGATCTTTTTGTTTATCATCAAGTCCATTAAATATTACATTACCATCGCCAACTTCACTTTTTGTATTATTTTCAAATAAACTATTTATTCTAGTTTCAACGTCCATAATATAATCAGTATCAACTTTTATTTTATCAATGTCATCAGCAGATTTAACTCCTAAAATATTAAGTAAAATAACTTTTTTATCCTTTGGCCACTTATTTATATCATCAAGTTCCAAATAATTATAAATCATTTGTCTTGAAACTCCTAAACATTTAGCAAGTTTCACTTTTGAAATGCCAAGTTCCCTTAAAATATCATTTAATCTATCCATATTTTAGTAACCCTCCTACTATTTTATTTTAAACCATCTCCCCTATTAATGTCAAGTAAAATGTAAAATTATGTAAAAAAGAAAAAATGATAAAAACAATCATTTTAAAAGTAAAAATATAAATTTCATTACCTTAGGCATTAAATATACTTCATACAATGAACAAAGCGAAAGTATTACTAAAGAAAACGAAAGCACAGATAAATATTTGCTCATTATTCCCTTAAATTCAAGATTTTTCTTCCCGGTAATACATTTAATCAATCTAAACGAAAAACAAAGTGCATATGCCGTTAAAATAAGATATACTAAAAGCTGCACTATATGATGAGGAAATACATATCCTAAAGCATATAATATACCTTTAATTTTATAATTGATAATTAAACTACCAATACTAAATCCTAAAATAAATGATTTTATAAAAAGCATAAATAAAATCAAAATAAAACCAATAACCGAAATACCTAAAACCCAAATTAAAATTCCAAATCCCAACGTTAAAATTAAACTATTAGTAATTGAAGTTTTATATTCTAAATTATCATTAGATAAATTTGTAAAAAAATCACCCAAATAATCAGAAACCATCTTTTCATCCGCATTACTTAAAACAGATGAAAAAAATGCTCCTGAAGCAACACCAACAACAATAAGCATAATCAAAAAAATAAAAAGCGGTTTATTAATATGTATTTTATTTCGTAAATTTATTATATATTTTTCCATATTTATTTTCCTCTATAAAATTATATTAATAAAATAAATATATATTCCAAAAAACATGAAAAAGTATTATAATTAAAAAGAGGTGAAATCTAATGAATAAAAAAGTTCAAAAAATAATTGTTTGGATAATGCTTATCGCTATAATCGCATTCTTTATTATTTCTCTAATTTCAGTTCCTTATTATGGATAAAAATTAATCATCAATTGATGTTTTTTTATTTTCCAGTAATTTATAATTTTAAAAATCAAAATATAGGTAATAATAATAATGTAGTCTGAAACATAGGAGATGATTATTTGTTTTTAAAAAAAATTAATAAAACAGTCATCACCCTCCTTTTAACATTTCTTATTATTCCCATAAACGCCCTCGCCTATTCAGATAGAGTAATTGTTGGTGGAGAAAACATCGGAATAACACTTAACTCTAAAGGTGTGCTAATTGTAGGTACATATACCGTAGATGGTGAAAATTTAGCAAGTAAAGCTGGATTAAAAACTGGTGACTTAATTCAATCAATAAATGGTCAAAAAATAAACAACATTGATGAAATGGCAAGTGCTATTAATTCATCAAATAATGATGAAATAACCATAAGTTATCAAAGGAATAAAAATCTTAAAACAACTAAAGTTAAAATAAGCAAAGATGAAAACGGTGTTTATAAAACAGGCTTATATGTTAAAGATAGTGTAACCGGAATAGGAACACTTACATATATAGACCCAGATAATAAACATTTTGGTGCCTTAGGTCATGAAATTGAAGAACAAACAACTGGAAAACTCTTAGAAATAAAAGACGGCAAAATATACGATTCTAAAGTAACCGGAATAACACCAAGTAACGATGGTTCACCAGGTGAAAAAAAAGCTGAATATGATTCATCTAAATCACAAGGTTCGGTAAAAGAAAATACAACACAAGGAATATTTGGAACATATGAAGATAAACTTCCAAATAAAAAAACATACAAAGTAGCTTCAAAAAATGATATCAAAACAGGAAGTGCCAAAATATTAACTGTTTTAAACGGTACCGAAATAAAAGAATATGATATTAATATAACCCAAATAACAAACAAAAATGCCAAAAACAAGAATTTTATATTCGAAATAACTGATAAAACATTAAAAGAAAAAACTGGAGGAATAATCCAAGGGATGAGCGGCTCACCTATCATTCAAGGAGATTATATTGTTGGAGCAGTAACTCACGTTGTAGTAAATAATCCCTACAAAGGATATGGAATATTTATAACTAATATGTTAGAAGAAGGAGAAAATTAAAAAAGAGACTTAAATCTCTTTTTTAATTATTTACTTGCTTTTAAAGAATCTTCCTTAACAATTACATTGTTATAAAAATTTGATTTATTTTCTAATTCCTTATTTAACTTCTCAATTCCAAGTTCTTCAGCCAAAGTTTGTTTACCACTAAACAAATTAGTACCTAATCCTAATCTTTCACCTTTAATTTTAAATCCTAAAGAAGAAAGAACAGTAGGATACATATCCATAGATGTAAAACTTCTATTTTTATTATTTCCATCAACCTTTGAATTAATAAAAGCATTATAAATATAACCTTGACCTTCTTTGTCAAAAGAATCTTTCAAATTACTTTGCATAGTCAAATGATCTCCTAATATAACAATAGTTGTATCATCATAAAAATCCTGATTTTTTATCCAATTTACAAACTCACCAAGCATTTTATCTGTACAGTTATAAGAATTCAAATATTTAACATCAGATATTTCAACGCAAGAATCATCACAATATCCATCATTAGGATGTGTATCCGCAGTAAGAAGCGTAAAATTAAACGGTTCATCATTTAAAGAAATTTCCTTAAGTTCTTTTTTAGCAAAATCATAAAGTTTACTATCTTCATAACCCCACCAAACATCATAATTTTCATCAATCCAACCTTGTCTAATCGCATGGCCATAATCCCATATTTCATAATTTCCATGTTGATTAAAATAAAGTGATCTTCCACCAAATCCCGCATTAGATCCAAGCATAAAATAATTGTGATAACCATTCTTTTCTAATATCTCGCCTAAAGAATACGCACCAGGCAAATAAGAACCTTTATAATCCCAATATATATTACCATCAGATGAAGATAATTTTAAAGGAATACCAGAAGAAGTCGAAACTAAACCAGCTGCCGTCCAAGAAGTTCCTGAAACCATAGACGCTCCTCCTAGATTATCACTACTACTGAAATTTAAATTTTCTTTGTCAATATTTTCCAAATTTGGAATAATACTCTTATTAAAATTCCCACCATTTTCAATAGAAAATAATGTTGTTTCAAGTGATTCCACGTAAATAAATATTAAATTTCTTTTATCACTAGGCGCATCAATTTCTACAGTTTTAGGATCAATATAATATTTTTCAAAAAATCTATTATCTTTATTCAAAAATACATAATTAATAAAGCCTATACTATAAAGTATCAAAAATATAGAAATGATTATATATAAAATAAATATAATCTTTTTTTCTTTTATATTAAGAGGAAATAAATTAAAAGTTTTTTTCTTGTCCTTAAAATATAAATTTAAACATAGTTCTTTTACAAAATATTTTTTTCTGATAAAAATACTGAGGTAAAAACAAATATTAATTAAAATAAACCAAGGTATAACAAACTTAACACCACTAACAAGCATATCATTAGAAGTTCCTTCAGCAGTCTGAAGACTATAAATAAGTTGTTCAAACGAAACATTAGAATAGCTTTTCTTTATATAAACTGTAACTAATATTAAAATAAATAATATTTCAACAATTAGATATTTTAAAAAATATAAAATCTTATTTTTTAGATTTAATTGTTTTTTTTGACTTTTTTTCATTTTTCTTTTCTTCAATTTCTAATTTAAAACTTTTTCGTAAAACAACTATAATAATGGCAAATAAAATATTAATAATAATAGAAACTAATACATATTTACCAAAAAAGCTAGGATAATAATTTATAGAATCATATATACTATTTTTAACACCAAACACTAAAGGACAAAGAATAGAATTAAATAAATTAGAAAGAATAACTAAAATAAAATAGTAATAAATCGTATTTTTTAAAGTAAGTCCCCTATTTAAATAATCTAATAACTTTAAGCCTAAAACACTAGGAACAAAAATTGCTAAAAAACTATAAAACATAATCAACCTCGTTATATACTTTCTTTATAATCCCGCCACCAAGGCATTCGTCACCATCATAAAATACACAAGCTTGTCCTTCAGTAACAGCTTTTATACCTTGAGGATATCGTACTAAAATATTGCCATCCTCTAACTTTTCAATGTAAACCTCATTATCTGGCTGTCTATATCTAAATTTAGCCATACATTTAGAAGGAAGTTCATCAATTAAATTAACTTGTTCAATTAAAGCTGCATAACTAAGTAAATATTTATTTTCATCACCAATAGCTACATATAAAATATTTTTATCCAAATCCTTTTTACAAACAAACATCCTATCTTTAGTTCCACCAATATTAAGTCCTCTTCTTTGACCAATTGTATAATACATAAGACCAATATGTTTACCCAAAACCTCATTGGTATCAATATTTACAATATCTCCCGGATTATTTGGTAAATAATTTTCCAAAAATTTAGTAAAATTACGCTCTCCAATAAAACAAATACCAGTCGAATCTTTCTTAGAAGCTGTAATTAAATCATATTCTTTGGCAATTTTTCTAACCTCAGTTTTTTCTAAATCTCCAACTGGAAATATCACTTTAGCAAGTTTATCTTTAGAAACTTGTGATAAGAAATATGATTGATCTTTATTATGATCCAAGCCTTTGTAAAGTTTTCCATCAATTAATCTAGCATAATGACCTGTCGCAATATAATCAGCTCCAAGTTCAAATGCTTTTTTCTCAAACATGTCAAATTTAATATATTTATTACACATAACATCAGGATTAGGAGTTCTTCCTTTTTTAAGTTCATCTAAAAAATAAGCAAATACATAATCCCAATATTCCTTAACAAAATCAACACGGTAAAGAGGAATGCCAATTTTTTCACACACCTTAAGCGCATCATTATAATCCTCTTCTTGCGGACAAATATTATTATTTAAATTAGGATTACCTAAAAAATCATTATTAACTGAACTATCCCAATTTCTCATAAATAAACCAACTACATCATAGCCCTGATTTTTAAGTAAAATAGCAGATACACTACTATCAACACCGCCACTCATTCCAACTACAACTTTTGTCATAAAACCACCCTCATTATCTATCAAAAATTTCATTACACTAATTATACCAAAACCATTAAAAATAAACAATGAATACAAGTAAAAACATATCATGTTTATTAATATTAAAAAAACATCATATAATAGATGTTTTTAAGGTTGTATTATAAATAGTGTTGGTGAGTAAAATTCACTGACACTATTTCAGTATAAAAAAGACATGTAATCTGATACAATGTAATTG
>CACZST010000011.1 GCA_902783895.1 uncultured Erysipelotrichaceae bacterium | reverse complement strand
TGAAAAAATCTATATCTATCAAGATAAGACGATAGATATTATATTTACATTTAAAAATGTTACATAAAAATTGTATCAGGAGATAGTTTATGGAGTATCGCAAATAAGTATAATACAACAGTGGCTGAACTTAAAAGAGTAAATAATCTAGTAAGTGATAATTTAAGTATAGGACAGGTTCTTATTTTACCAAGTGAATCGGGTAGTACTGGCACAAATACATATACTGTAGTTTCAGGAGATAGTTTATGGAGTATTGCAAATAAATATAATACAACAGTGGCTGAACTTAAAAGAGTAAATAATTTAGTAAGTGATAATTTAAGTATAGGGCAGGTTCTTATTTTACCAAGTGAATCGGGTAGTACTGGCACAAATACATATACTGTAGTTTCAGGAGATAGTTTATGGTCAATTGCAAGAAAATATAATACGACTGTTGATAATTTAAAAAAATTAAATAATTTAACTTCTAATAGTTTAAGTATAGGACAGATTTTAATTGTGCCATAAAAAAAACAAGGTTATTTTATATTTTTGACTAAGTCAAAGGTATATCCTTGTTTTTTTGCTTCTTTAATAAATGAATCTAGGGCTAAATAATTTCCTTTATTTTTGGGGTGAATCAAATATATTGCTCCATTATGTATCCTTTTAGAAAGTTCTGCGAGAGCTTTTTCTTTAGTAGATTCTTCTTTAAAGTCTTGATAATCGGCACTATAGAAATATGCTCTATAACCTAAATCTTTCATTATTTGTAGATCTCGGTAACTCCATTCACCGCGGGGATCACGATAAACTTTTTCCATTTCTTTTCCTGTTATTTTTTTATATTCTTGTTCAATTAAGGTTATTTCTTCTAAATATTTTTTGAAGTTTTCACTTGTGGCAAGAGATGGCATATTTAAATGGGTAGCGGTATGGTTACCTATTGTATGACCGTCTTTAGCTATTTTAGCAACTAATTCTTCATTACTTTTCATGTAATGTAGGCAGAAGAAGAAAGTTGCTTTTACATTGTTTTGATTTAAGACATCAACTATTTCTTTGACATAGGTTTCGTTACCACCTTCATCAAAAGTTAAATATAATGTTTTTGTATTTGGGCCAAGGAAGTAAGCATTATATTTTTTTAGTTCATTTATATCGGCTCCTCCAGCAGGTCTTGATCCATCTTTTTTATTTCCTGACCACCAACCTCTACTTGTATTATCGATATTATCATATGTGTCTTTATATATGATTTCTTTTGGTTTTTGGACTTTTACAAATCGATGAGCTTCGGCTTTAGTTTTACCATATTTAATTTTATATATTAATTCATACGTGCCTTCTTTATTTTCAACTTTTCCTTCTATTTGGACATTTTTTGTTAGGTCTACGTTTCCATATGTTGCCTCAAATCCTGGTTCTTTATATTTTTCATCAGATTTTAATGTGATTATATTTGTTCCTTTTAATGTTAAGTTTAGTGTTTCTTTTGGTTTTTCTTTTTTGAAATTTGAAAATGATAGCCATATTATAACGGCAAATACAATAAAAGCTAAAAATTTAATTTTCTTTTTCATAAAACACCTCAATTAATTATATTAGATATAAAAGGGAATATAACTTGTATTTTATTTTAAATTAATGTATACTAAACACAGATTTAAGGGGTGATTTTGTGGAAGAGGTTATTAGAAATTATTTAGTTAAATTAAAATTTAGTGATGAAATGGGTGAAGCACTTACTTGCGCTATATGCAGGTATATTAATGAAATGGAATTAGAGTTTATTAGTTATAAAGATGATACTCAAGACTGTTTAACATTAATTATGGATAAAATGGTAATAAAAGTTACAGAAATGAGGAAGAGTGGAAGTAATGATTTGACTTGTTATTTTAAAGGTAGTGATAATATATTACTTCCAATTAATGAAACTCAGTTTTTAACAAGTGATAAGAACTTTTTTGGGAAAGAAAGATATCTAACAGTTTATGGTCAAAAGAAATTGAATACAGAAGATATATCTTATGAGGATTTAATTAGACTTTATATTAGACTTAGGGAAGAAGATTTTATTTGGCGTGATATCAAACTTGAAAATGTTGGTAAGGATCAAGATGGAAGAGTTTACTTATTTGATTATGGTGAGATTTTTAATCGTAGATTTGAAAACTTTGAAATTTTTAGGAATCATTTAGAAGGTAATTCACATTTGTTTACCGAATATGAACAGGCTTATAGTAATTATAAATATATAATGTCTTTAACAAATGTTACCCATGATAAAAAAGAAAAATTAAATGATTTAAGTATTAAAAAAATAGGTAAAAAACTTAATAAATATCATAAAAAAAGAGAAAAAGAAATAGCTCGTTTTGAAAGAAAGATTAGATAATTAATCTTTTTTTGTTATTTAAAAGTTGTGGTTTGGTTTAATCTATTATATAATTATAATAGGAGATGGTCTTATGAAGATAACAAAAGATATTAATGATGTGATTTTTAGACAATATGATGTAAGAGCAATTTATGGTAAGGACTTAAACGAAGATGTGGCTTATACAATTGGTAAAGCTTTTGGTAGTTATGCGAAAGAAGCAGGTGAAAGTAAAGTTGTTTTAGGTCATGATAATAGAAAATCTCATAGTGTTTTATATCCGGCTTTAATGCAAGGAATTTTAGATAGTGGGGTTAATGTTTTAAGTTTAGGTTTAATTACAACTGGTATGCATCATTTTGCGCAGCTTTATTATGATGTCAACTGCGGAATTATGGTTACTGCTAGTCATAATTCAAAAGAATATAATGGATTTAAAATATCTATGAAAAAGGATGATGCCCTTTATGGTGAAGAACTTCAGAAGTTTAAGAAATATTTAGATAAATATGAATTTTCTGATGGTCATGGTATGGTGGTTGAACAGGATGTTATGCCGGCATATATGAAAGAACTTCAAAAATCTATTGATTTAGGTGATAGGAAAATAAAAGCTGTTGTTGACTGTGGTAATGGGACTGGAAGTATATTTATTCAAAATATTTTAAATATGTTTAATATTGAATATGAACTTTTGTATTGTGATAGTGATCCTGATTTTCCAAATCATATTCCAGATCCAGCTGTTAAAGATAATTTAATTGATTTAGGAAATAAAGTTAGAGAATTAGGCTATGACATTGGTCTTGCGGTTGATGGTGATGTAGATAGATGTGGTATGGTTTTAGAAGATGGAACTTTTATTTCTGCTGATTTAATTATGCTTTTATTTTATAGATCTTTAGCTAGAGATATGAAGTATAAAAAAGGTGTTTTTGATGTTAAATGTTCTAAAACGTTAATTGATGAAATTGAAAAGTTAGGTTTAGAACCATATATGAATAGAACTGGTGCTGTTTACTGTAGAAAGTTTGTTAATGAAAATGATTTAGATTTTGGTGGAGAGTATTCCGGTCATTTAATATTTAGGGATAAATGGCTTGGATTTGATGATGGATTTTATGGAATACTTAGAATGATTGAACTTCTTTCAAAGACTGATTTAAAGGTTAGTGAATTATTTAATGGAATTAATAAATATTGTTCTACTGAAGAAATTAAAATTGAAGTTTTAGAAGAAAGAAAGAAACCAATTGTTGAAGGTATTATAAGTTATGCGAATGATAGAGGATATGAGTATAGTTTAGTTGATGGTATTAGAGTTATATTTGATGATGCTTGGGCTTTAATTAGATCAAGTAATACGGGACCACATTTAACTGTAAGATTTGAGGCAGATAATAAACAAAGACTTGAAGATATTCAAAAAGAATTTATGGCTAAAATAGAAGAACTTATGTAAAATAATTGAATTAATAACCAAAATATTATATAATTTGGTTATGCCGCAATAGTATAAAGGTATTACGAGGCCATGGTAAGGCTTTAATCGGCGTTCAATTCTCCGTTGCGGCACCATAGTGAGTTTTAGTCGAACTAATCGACTTAATATAAATAAAGGTTAATTTCGGTTAACCTTTTTTATATGCTTTGAGAGG
>CACZST010000010.1 GCA_902783895.1 uncultured Erysipelotrichaceae bacterium | reverse complement strand
TTCACTTCCCATGGCATTTGGGTTACTTTATTACCATTTGTATCTAAAGTTGTTGTATTACTTCCCCATACTTTACAACCCCACTGAGCATTGCAAAAATCATCACTATTTGTAGAGTATCTTGCATTTTTTTCATCCCATGCCATATTTCCAATACTTTCTTGTTTAATAACTCTTATTGTTCCATCTTTTTCTAATGATATTATCCTATAAAGATCATCACCTAGTTTAATATAGTTATTAGGGTTTCCTCCTTTATAAATATATCTTCCATCTATAGTGGAATCTACATATAAACCGTCACCGGTTGTTACTACATTTTTCTTTAGTATATCTGCAGTTTTTTCCATGGCTTTTACTGGATAAAAAGATATACTTAAAATAATTACTGTTAGTGTTAAAAATAATTTTTTCATATATTTATCTCTCCTACTTTCTTACCTTAAGAATATCAAATAAATATTAAAATTACAATAATTAGTAAATATATTTAATTTATTAAATTATACTTTACGTAAAAGAATCTCAAATTAACGAGATTCTTTTGTCATCATTTTAGTTACAACTGCAGATCCTATTATACAAACTACACCTAATACAATTATTACAATTGAACCAAATGCAGAAGTTGCAGGAACATCAACTATTTGTGTTGTATCATCCTCATCAATTACAGGTGGGCAGTTATCAGAACTACCTAGAATTGTTTTTTCACCATTAATATATATTGTTGTACAATCTTCTAAATCATTTGTATAAAAAGTTTCATATTGTGTGCATTGTCCACCAGTTTCTGTAGCTTCACAAGTATTAATCATATATTTTATTTGTCTTCCACATAAAACAAATAATTCTTGTTCATCTTTAACTTTTACAACTCTTTCAGTTGGATTAATGTATATATCACTATTTAATGTACCATGCATTTGTTCAAGTAATTGAGACATTTTATTATTTTTACTAACTAAAGCAAAAGTATTAGTTAAAATTAATGAATTACCATCAGTTCTATTACTTTCACCTTTATTAATATAAATGCCTTTATTTGCTCCACCAATATATTGAGCACCAGATAATTCTAAAGTACCACCATTAATAAAGAATGCATTTTTCTTACTTACAGTAATATAAGCATTTTCTAAAGTTTTATTTTTATCACCATTTACTTTTACATATGCACCTGAATTTACTGTAACTGCATCATCACCAGAAGTAACCATTGAAGTATTAATTTCAACATCTCCACCATTTGCGACAATTGCTTTACCACCATTATAAGTAGGTGAAGTTTCTGAAACAACACCTGCTACTAAAGTAATATTTTCAAAAGTAACATTTCCTGAATCAATTTGAAATAAAGTCTTATCAGCATCAATATTAATAGTGTTAGTATCTGATGCTGATGCACTTTTAATTTTAACATTTTTATTAATAACAATTGTATCACTTACAGTAATATTATTATTAATAACAACATCTCCACCTTTGGAAATCGCATCCCTAAGTTCCTTTTCATTAGTAACTGCCTCTGCATTAACTTTAAAACTTGGTATTAAAAATAATGATAAAACAAACATTCCTAAAACTAAATTAAATTTCTTCATATCTTTACTCCTTTTCCATTATATATAATTATACACTTATTATTTTTTAATGAAAATATTTTTTAATAAAATTATTAAAAAAAAAGAACACTTTATATGTTCTAATTTGATTTTTCTCTTATGTTATCAGCCATTTTTTTGATTTTTTTAAACCTATAATATAAACTAGATTTAACTGTTTTATTTCCAGTTTCTATACTAATAATCTCACTTAATTCAGTAAGTGAAGCTTCTTTATATTTAAGTCGATATATTGCAGCTTCTTTTTCTTTATCTGTAAGGACATCAAGACCACTTTCTTCTTTAATTAAATTGATATCATTAACTTGACTTAGTGCTGTTTCAATAATCCTATCAACATTTGCTTGTTCACAGTTATTAAGTCTATTTGTCATATTTTTATGATCTCTATAAATTCTAATATCTTCATAATAAAGTACAGCTTTAACAGCGCCTATTATTCTAAGAAAATCACCAATTTCTGAAGCTCCTTTAATATACACCATATAATGATTATCACGATGAAGTAATTTACTATTTAAATTAAACTTATTTAAAAGCATCATAATAAACTGTGCATACTTTAAATCACTTAAATTAAACTCTAAATGATACCTTGATGTTTTAGGATCATTTATACTAGCAGAAGTTAAAAATACGCCTCTTAAATAAGCTCTTATTAAATCTTCATCTGCCCAGATAAATTCTTCAGGTACATCATTTTTAATACCTAAAGACTTTAAAATACCATCAACATTTTCTAAAACCTCAACAATATATAATATTTTTTTATTATAATTATATCCTCTTCTTAATGTAACTTTAGCTGAAACATTAAATAAATCTTTAATTAAACTATAAACTCTTCTAGCAACACTATTACTTTCTGTTTGAACTTTAATTTCATTATAATTATTTTGCATTATCCCAGAAAGTTCAGATATCTTATCCGCATTATCTAAATCAAGTTTAGTTACTTCCTCTTTTACCTCACTAGTAAATGACACAAACTCACCTTCTATCTAATAAATAAGATAATATATCAAGTGAAACCCTAAGCGTATTATGTCTTATTGTTCCATTAGAAATAGTAATATAATCATTTTTAATTATATCAACATTCATTTTTTCTACTTCTTCTATATCGGCAAGTACCAAATCTTTTTGCTCAGAATTTGCATACTTATTTAATATATTTAAAGATATATCACCTATATTAACTAAAGCCGCATCAACTTTTCTTTTTCCTAAATAACTATTTAAAAGTTTAATATGATCACTAACCCTAAATCCATCAGTTTCTCCAGGTTGTGTCATTACATTACAAACATAAATTATTTTCGCATGACTTTTATCAATCTCTTTTTTTACCTCGTCACAAAGTAAATTAGGAATAATACTTGTAAATAAACTTCCCATACTTAAAATAATCACATCAGCATGTCTAATAGCCTTAAGTACATCTAAATTAACCTTAGGTGTTTTTTCATAAAAAACTCTTTTTATTCCCTTGCCACATTCAGTAATATTATGTTCACCAACTACGACTGAACCATCTTTCATCTCACCAACAAGTACAACATTATCCTCAGTAAGAGGAATTACTTTACCTTTTAATTTTAAAATAGAACCAACAAGTTCAATTCCCTCAGAAACGTTTCCCTTTATCTCAGCGGCTCCTGTTAAAAGTAAATTTCCTAAAGCATGACCATCTAAATCAGATGATGTTTTAAATCTATAATCTAAAAGTTGTCTAACAGAATCTTCATCTTCCGATAAACTTATTAAAACTTTTCTTATATCACCTACCGCAGGTGTATGAAATTCTTCTCTAAGTCTTCCAGTACTACTACCATCATCACAAACTGAAACAATGGCTGATATATCAAATGGAAGTTCCTTAAGTCCTCTAAGTAATGTACTTAAACCAGTACCTCCTCCTAATACTGCTGCTTTCATTTAATCACCTTCTTTTTCTATAATATCTAAAGCTGCCACTACACCATCATTTGCTGCTGTAATTATTTGATAAAAATCTTTTAAAATAACATCCCCAGCCGCATAAAGACCCGGTATGTTACTTTCCATATTTTTATCAACTTTAATATAACCTTTATCTAAATCTAAATTTAAATCAGATAAAAAGCTCAAATTAGGTTTACCACCAATTGCTAAAAATAAACCATCAAGTAAAACTTCCTCATCATTATTAAGTAATACACCAGTTACTGTATCATCATGATTTATTTTTTTAATAGTAACACCTTTTAAAACAATAATATTTTCTCTCTCCTTCATTCTTGAAACTAAAATATTATCAGCCTTTATGTCGCTTCTAACAAATAAATAAACTTTTTCACATAAATTAGATAAATAAATTGCTTCACTTACCGCAGAATTTCCGCCTCCAACAACACCAGTGATTTTATCCCTATAAAAAAATCCGTCACATGTCGCACAATAACTTATACCCCTGCCAACTAATTTATCTTCATCTTCTAAACCTAATTTACCAACTTCTTTGCCGGTACACACAATAATGTGCTCCGCATGTATTTCATCATTTTTGGTTTTAACAATAAATTCATTATTTTTTGTAACAGAAATTACCTCGTCATATAAAGGTTTAACTCCTAAATCATCAAGACCTTTAAGCATATTTATCGCAAGTTCAGGACCACTAATAACTCCAAAACCAGGATAATTTTCAATATCACCAGTTTTTAATAACTGTCCACCTGGAGCATTTTTATCAATAATAATTGGATCAAGTCCGCCTCTTTTTAAATAAATTCCAGCAGTTATTCCCGCAGGACCGGCACCAATAACTAAACATTTTGTTCTTCGCATGTTTCCACCTCATTATATTTCTTTGATTTAAATAAACAAATAATAAATAATAAAATACCACTTATCACCATTACAATACTCATAACTTGAGCCATCTTAATAGGTCCAAGCATTAAACTATCCGTTCTTAAACCTTCGATAAAAAATCTTTCAAAGCCATACCAAACTAAATAAAAACTAGTTAAAAAACCTACCTTCATAAATTTTCTGTGTCTTATTAAAATCATAATAATAAATCCAAGTAAACACCATATAGATTCATATAAAAATGTTGGAATATAATAATTTCCTCCAATATGCATTCCATTAATTATAAAATCAGGAAGACCTAAATCTTTTAAATAAGCAAGCGTTGTAACCGGACCATGAGCCTCACCATTAAAGAAATTACCCCATCTTCCAATAGCTTGACCTAAAATACCTCCAGCAACTATAAAATCTAATATTTTCAAAGTATTAACTTTATTTTGGTGACAATAAATTAAAATACAGATAAGTGCTGCTATTATTCCCCCATGAATAGCTAAACCACCTTCCCATACTTTAAATATATCAAACGGATGCTGACCATAATAATCAAAATTAAAGAAAACAAAATATAATCTCGCACCAATAATACCAAATAATATTCCAAAAAATAATAAATTCACAATAAAATTTTCTTGATATCCAAATTTTTTTGCTTCTTTAATAACAACATTTGAACCAAGTAAAATAGCAATAAATAAACAAATAGAATACCAATGTATTTCAATTATACCTAAATTAATCACCGGATCCATTTATCTCTCTCCTTCCTTTATCAAGTAAATCATCTACAACTATATTCATAACCGAAATTAAAAATGCTGCAACTACCGCAAACCAAATCCCGTATATTTCAAAATGACCATATAAAATTAAACTAACAATTTTTAAAATAATTAGATTTATAAAAGGATAAAAAAGTCCCATTGTAAGTCCAGTAATAGGAATAGTAAGCCATACTAAAAATGGTTTTATTGTCATATTAAGTAAATAAACCAATATTGAAGCAATAACTGCCCATATTCCAAAATTACCATTATCTATATATAAAGTATTTGAAAATAAAAGTGATGTAGCCATTAAAATAACAGTATACCCAAGTATCTTTGTCACCCAATCAAACACCTTATACAAATTAGCCCCTTTGATTTTCTTTTTCATAAAATCACCTTACAACCATTATAGCATATTCAAAGTAAAAAGAAAAAAGAGTTATTCACTCTTAAGTTCAAATAAAGCATCTCTAAGTTCCATAGCTCTTTCAAAATCAAGATTTTTAGCTGCTAATTTCATTTCTCTTTCAATATTATCAATTAAATCAGCTTTCTCTTTCTTAGTAAGTTTCTTCTCTTCCTTCTCCTCTACCACTTTGTTATTAGTAACAACATCCCTTATTTCTTTAACAATAGTCTTAGGAGTAATATTATGATCTTTATTATATTTCTCTTGAATCACTCTTCTTCTTTCTGTTTCTTTAATAGCTGCTTCCATAGAAGGACTTATAGTATCTGCATACATTATAACTCTACCATTTGCATTTCTAGCTGCCCTACCTATTGTTTGAATTAAGCTTCGCTCACTTCTTAAAAATCCTTGTTTATCTGCATCTAATATAGCAATTAAACTAACCTCAGGAATATCAATACCCTCACGAAGTAAGTTTATTCCAATAACTACATCATATTTACCCAAACGAAGATCTCTAATTATCCTCATGCGTTCAAGTGTCTTAATTTCATTATGCAAATAAGCAACCTTAATATTTAATTTTTTCAAATACATTGTAAGCTCTTCAGCCATTCTAATAGTCAATGTTGTAATTAAAGTTCGCTCATTTTTATCTATCTGCTTGTTAATCTGACTTACTAAATCATCAATTTGATTCGCTTGTGGTTTAACTTCAATTTTCGGATCCAAAAGACCAGTAGGTCTAATAATTTGTTCAACAACCTCATGATTACATTTATCAAGTTCATAATCACCTGGTGTCGCTGAAATATAAACCGCTTGTTTTATTTTCTTCTCAAACTCTTCAAATTTAAGTGGTCTATTATCAAGAGCACTTGGAAGTCTAAATCCATAATCAACCAAAGACATCTTTCGCATTCTATCCCCATTATACATTGCTTTAACTTGTGGTAATGTAACATGTGACTCATCAACAACAAGTAAAAAATCATCACCAAAGAAATCAATTAACGTAGTTGGTGTTTCTCCTGGTTTTCTAAGTGAAAGCGGAGCTGAATAATTTTCTACCCCTCTACAAAAACCAGTTTCTTCAAGCATCTCAATATCATAATTAGTTCTTTCTTTAAGCCTTTGATATTCAAGTAATTTATTTTCACTTTGAAATTTATTAAGCTGATTATCAAGCTCTTCTTTTATAGATTTAATAGCAATTTTAAGCTTATCCTCACTAGTAACGAAATGGCTAGCAGGAAATATTGTATATGTTTTTTTATCACTAGTAATTGCGCCTGTAACTAAATCAAACTCACTTATACGTTCAATTTCATCACCAAAAAATTCAATTCTAACCCCATGTGCATGCTGACCAATAGGAATAATTTCCAAAACATCTCCACGTACCCTAAAAGTGCCTCTTTTTAAATCAATATCATTTCTTTCATAAAGCATATTTATTAATTTTTCTATAACCTTATCCCTATCAATTTCTTCACCAACACTAAAGAATAACATTTTATCACGATAATCAGAAATCTCACCTATACCATATATACATGAAACAGATGCAACAACAATTACATCTTTAGAAGATACTAAAGCAGCTGTTGCCGCATGTCTAAGTTCATCTATTTCATCATTAATAGATGCATCTTTCTCTATATAAGTATCTGTTTTAGCAACATAAGCTTCCGGTTGATAATAATCATAATAAGATACAAAATATTCTACATGGTTATCAGGAAATAATTCTTTTAACTCCGCATATAACTGTCCAGCTAAAGTCTTATTATGCGCTAAAACCAAAGTAGGTTTTTGAACTTTTTCAATAACATTAGCTATAGTAAATGTTTTACCTGTACCAGTTGCTCCAAGTAAAACTTGATTTTTCTTGCCTTCATTAATACCTTCAACAAGTTTATCTATTGCCTGTGGCTGATCGCCATTAGGACTAAATTTAGAATGTATTTTAAACATATTTTCACATCCCTTCTTATCATCTTCATAAATAATGTTCAAACTATTTTAGCATGTCTATACAAAAAACACAAGTATATAAAAATAAGGATATAAAAAATAATTTTTAAGATTAAAAATTATTTTCGTTTATTTATATACCCATTATCTACTTCAAACACTTCGTCAGCAAGATTATCAATATCTTCCTTTATATGTGAAGCAACAATTATTAATTTACCTTTACCTTTTTCAGTGATTAAAATATCCCTAATAATTTTTACAGTTTCGTTTTCTATACCATTCATAGGCTCGTCAAAAATCATAACTTCTGGATTTTCCATTAAAACCTGAACAATTCCTAATTTTTGTTTTGTACCAAGAGAATATTTAGAATATTTTTTATTTCTTTCATCATACAAATTAAGCTTTCTCATTGTTTCAATTATTTTTTCATCATCAATTTTGTTTTGAATAGATGCAAGTAACTTTAAATTTTCAAATCCACTAAGTTCAGGTAAAAATGTTGGCTTTTCTATAAGTGCACGTGTACTTGGTGGAAAAACATTATTAGAATTTATATCAACACTATCATATAAAATAGTTCCCTCTGTAGGCTTGTAAAAACCACAAAGTAACTTCATAAAAACACTTTTACCACTACCATTTCTACCCACTATACCATAAATATGTCCACCATTAAAATCTAAATTAACATTCCTCAAGATAGTTTGATCTTGAAATTTTTTTGCTAAGTTTTCTACCTTTATTCTCATATAAAAACCTCCTATTTTAAAATATCTATCTTTTTAAATCTAATAAGCAAATAAATAAATATATTTATAAAAACAAATAACCCAAATATAATAAAAATATAATGGTTAATTAACCTAAAATCTATTATTAAATATTTAATTATTAAAAACAATAAAATAAATATTATTACAAATAATTTTTTAAAATTATAATAAAATATATAAAGTAAAATTGAAAAAATTTCAATAAAAATAAAATATATATAATTATAAATAAAAATCATACCATAATTAATCTTATATCCATATATAATAAACATTAATAAATAACAAACAAACATAACTAAAAAAGTAATAATTAATATTGAAATAACCTTATAAATATACCATTTTCCTTTACTCACCCTCAAAAATACATTCTCAGAACCACTCGATAAATTATTTTCAAAAACTTTTATTGCT
Organism: uncultured Erysipelotrichaceae bacterium; assembly: GCA_902783895.1. Lineage (GTDB taxonomy): Bacteria > Bacillota_I > Bacilli_A > RF39 > UBA660 > Coprosoma. The sequence goes on along the minus strand of CACZST010000010.1, from coordinate 36,117 downwards.
AAAAATATATAAAAACCAATATTTAAACAAGTAAACAAAATCTGCCAAATACTACCATTCAAAGAGAAATTTAAACCAATAATATCTAAAAAAGAGTCTTGATTTAAAAAATTATCAGTAAGTAATCGTACATATGAAGAAGCAAATATAATCATAAAATAAGTAATGATTATTTTAATATTTTCCTTAAAAAAACGAAATAAATCATTAATAAAAATATAACGCATTATTCTATAACCTTTCTCATTTTTCTTATAACAAACTTATATAAATAATATGTAAATAATAAAAGTAAACTTAAATATAATAAAAAACATAGTATTTCAAATAGTAAACCACTGTACCCACCTATCCTATAATAACTATTAATAAATAAAGGAAGCTGAAAAACATTAGTGATTTCACTATCAGATATTGGAATTAAAAGATTAGAAACAATTAATAATATATTTAAAAAAATAACAATTTTATTATCCACTACCTTAAGCAGTAATACATTAAAAATTGAAATAACCTCAGTTAATAACAAAAATTTAATAATTAAAAATACTAAAGAAACAATATTTGGAATATCTTTATAAACCTGAATATAAACATTCCCACCAGCACAAGTAACATTTAATACAATCATTAATAATAATATATTTAAAACAAAAAGACAAAAATTTCCAAACAAAACATTTTTTATAAGATCAATTAAATATTTTTTCTTTGTTTCACATCTAATAATATAAAATTCATTTTTAGAAAATATATTGTTAATATTTACTGTATTTAATAAAACAACAAGCAAAAGAACAACAGAATAAAAATTTTGGTTCAAAACAGAAATAAAAACTGTAATATAATCATACTTAAAACCCATTTGTATTCCGCCATAAACAGCAAGAACCATAGATAATATAAATATAATTGTAAATAGTGATGTATTTAAAGAATATTTCCAGTTTTCAAAAATATATTTAAAACTACTTTTCACCTTCAATTACAACTCCTTCTTTATTTTTATAAGTAAAATAGAATACCACTAATGAACCCACACATAATAATAAAGAAAATAAAGTAGATAGCCATAAATTATTAATGCCATCATAAATCCAATAATTAAATAAATTTAAAGTATCAGTAACATTATGTATATTAAGAATTCTAGCTAATAATAAATTACCGATAAAAACCTCAAATATAATATTCATTATTATAAAAGAAATAAAAGACAATATCACAGTTATTAAAAAACTGGAATGTTTCTTCGAAATAATTAATCCAACATTAATATAAAAAATACTTTGAAGCCAAATATTCAATATATATATAAGCATAAATATCCAAATAATAGAAATATATTTTACAGGTGGCGATGGATAATAACCATACAAAAAACTACCAGAACCAAAATCAATATTTCCATTTAAAATACAGCCAATAACTAAGAAAATAATAATTATTAAAGGAAAAATTACCGAACATATTATAGAATTATTAAATTCCTTTTTTATATATTTATCATAACTTTCCCTAGTTAAATAGTATTCCATAAAACCACTATGCAATTTCTGATGAAAATTAAATATTGCTGGCACAACAATAAAAATAGGTGAAATTAAAGGCAGAAAAGATAAACTACTATTTCCAAATATAATATAAAAAAATAAAACAGGATCAGTTGTATCACAAGATAAATAAATAGGATATGTTTTTACTATTTCAAATAACATCCAAAAAAGTAAAATAGAAAACGATATAACAAAAAAGATATTTCTTTTAACCCAATTCAAAGTTGAACACCTCGATTCTTTTTAATAAAAATAAAATGAGAAAACGATATCACTATTATTTTCTCATCATTCACTACATATATTAATTATCTAAAATCCATGAACCAGAAAAAGTAACAGATGAAGCAGTCCATTTTTTTGCTTTAAATTCAATCTTATAATCACCAGGAATCTGGCCTAAAGATCCATTATTAGCAAGCGTTCTATAACTAGTTGCAACATCAATATATGATGCACCTATTCCATTTAATCTAGATTGAATAGCTCTTTCATCACCAGAAAGATTATCCTTCGCACCATTCTTTTTCACTGTTTGATTACTTATAGTATTCTTATATACACTATCACTTGTATATGTACCACTCATACTTGGTATAGTTATACCTATAAAAGAATGATATGCAGCATTAACACCGGTAACAGAAAAAATAAAACTAATTGCAAATAATGAAACAACTATTTTAATTTTTTTCATAATATCACCTCCCAACCTTTTAGATTTCTATTATAAATATAATAGACAATTTTAAGAGATGTTAAAGTTATAAATGTTTAAAACTTATACATCGTAATACAACGTACAACATACTGCATATACACAAATAAATTCATGTATATAAGAAGACAAATATCTTCCTACCATAAGAATAACACACTTTTTTTCTAAGTACAATAAAATATCACTAAATATAACAATATGTAATATATAAAACGCAAAAATAAAAAGTGAATTAACCACTTAAAACAACACTAAAAAGTATTTTTTTTAAAAATTAATAATATCTTTATATCATTGTAAAATAAATGTCAAATATTGTTATAACATTATTCATACATATCAAAAATACCATCTAAAAAATTAAAACTACCCTCTGACGCTAAAGCATTTTCCTTAGCTTTTTCCATAAATTTCTCAAGTTCACCATGTTGAAGCCATATACCATGACATTGCGGACAATAATCAATCTCTATTCCATCTCTTTCCATAGCTAAAAGTTTAATAATCCTACAAGCTGGACAATTCATAATATACCTCTTTTCTAAAAACTTATTAAATTATATTTCTTAATATATCTTGTTATTAAAATTAGATAAATAATAGAAATCATAAATCCTGCAATTACATCACTCGCAAAATGAACTCCCAAATATATTCTACTAATTCCAATAAAGAAAATTAAAAGAGAAATTAAAAACATAAGTAATATTTTAAGTTTCTTATTAAAAGCACTTTTATAAATGAAATAAAAAATAAGTCCATAAAATGCCATACTAACCATCGAATGACCCGAAGGAAAACTATAACCATTTTCTATAATCAAATTATATCCAATTGGTCTAGATCTTTGAAAAGTATATTTAAATACAATATTAAGTAATGTTGATAAACATAAATTTATAAACATCAAATAACTTATTTTTTTATTTTTAACAAATAAAAATGTACATAAACAAATAAGAAGTAACGTAATTGGACTACATAAATTTGTAATAAAAATCATAATTGAATTTAAATATTCTTTTCTAAAACTATGAACCCATTTATAAGCAACATCATCTATCCATATAATTTCATGTTTAAAAACATCACTCGCAATATCTAAGAAGCCAAGAAAAGCGATTAAAAAACAATCCAAATCCAAGTTTTACCTATATATTTTTTTAAATCATTCATCTAATTCCTCCTACCTTATTAGTATATAAAATTTTTAAAAGCTTGTCCATAAAAAAAGAGCCTTAAGCCCTTTACTATTTACAAGTATAACCTTGTTCTTTTAACTTTTTAGCAGTTGCATCTTTAGTACCATAAGTATCACTAAGTTGTAATTTTGATTTTTGTTCTTTAGTCATTTTCTTTAAATCAAGATTAATTTTAACATCTAAACCATTTTCTTTATTTTTATCAATTTTTACTTCTCCACCATTATTTGTGAAAGTTTTATATTGACTTTCTAAAGCAGTTTTATATGTATCTATATAACTCTTATATGCATCATCAAGTTTAACATTAATTTTCATATCAATATTTGTAACTTCATTATTGTTAAATTCAGCTACAACTTCTTGATTCATAGTTATACCTGATTGTTTCTTAGATATAGTGCAAGTTAAAGTTTCTTTACCACACCCTGTTAAAAAAGGAATAGTAACTAATGCAACAGTAAAAATTAAAGCTTTTTTCATAAATCTCTCTCCTTACTACCTATAAGTATTATATAATATCCTGATAACTAAATCAATCAAATTTATTTATTATTTTCATTTTTAAGTTTAAATACTAAACTAAATATTTTTCTTACAATTGGGCTTGCATAAAATACTTGATAAAATAAAGCAACAGCAAAATTAAGTACAATAGCATTAAGCCAACTAATTAAAAAAGTATTAATATTTACATCTGTAAATAAAAGTACTGCAACCAAACTCATTGAAGGACACATAAACATAACAGTTATACCTTGCATAACTAATGTTATAAAAATTGGTTGAGTTTTACTTGGATCAATAATCTTAAAAGTTAATTTTTGAACTAATTTACCAATAAAGAAAAATTCTAAAACAAAAGCAATAACATATACAATTGGAAAAGAACATAATGCAATCCAAAAAACTTCCATTGTCATAATTCCAGTAGATAAAACATCATTATATAATGTCATACCAAACGCCATAAATAAAACCATAACTGCAGTAAAAAATAATTCCTGACCTCTAGTTTGTGGCATATTCTTACCTCCTTCCCACAAAAAAATAAAAACCGGCAATTAACCGGTTCTTATGTGACGTTACTAAAAAATTATAGCATTTTTTCAAATTTAATGTAATACCCAAAATTTAATTTTTTAAATTTTTGAGCATTTTTTTACCTCTATTTTATTATCCACATTTTCTTTAAAAATATCAAAAGCTGATTCATCTAATTCATAGTGAACAGGAACAACAACTTTAGGTTTAATTTTATTTACAAAATTAGCTGCTGAAGTTGCATCCATTGTATAAACACCATTAATCGGTATCATCGCAACCTCACAAATTATATTACTATTTTCCTCTAAATAATCGGTATCTCCAGCAATATAATATATAATACCAGCAATTTCAATAACATAACCCACCCAAACATTTTCTTTCAAATGATATTTTTTATCCTTATTATATGCATAAACACATCTAAAATCCATATAATCTAAATCATAATCCATTCCAGGTTCAACAATTAATATATTTTCCTTTGAAAAACCCATTTCAGTGCAAGAATCATAAATATCCTTAGGACCAATAATTTTAGTATACTTATTTTTTAAATTTAATATAGTATTTTTATCAAAATGATTATCATGATTATGAGTTATAAAAATATAATCAGCATCATGTTTTGCTTCAAAATCAATCGGATCAAAATAAATAATATTATCAACATCAAATCTAATACTATTTAATTTATTTATATCGTACATATTCCACCTCTTAAATAATTTTAACACAAAACAAAAAAGAATTACAAAGTAATCCCATTTTATTCTTTATTTATAGTAAAGTTTGCTTGATAAGTATTACCTAAATCAAGTTCATCTAAATTAACACGATATCCATATTGTTCAATTTCAGTTGCACATTGTCTAATTAATTTAATAACCTTAGAAAAATTACTTTCTACACTAGGACCTTGAGCAACTCTAACAGGTTCTGAAATATTGCTAGCCATAGTATTAGATTCATTATAAGGATTTTGTTGATTTACCTGTGAATTATATCCATATGGTTGAGGTTGAATATTATCAGGAATATTATTAGCCTCAGGTTGACTAATACCAGAATTAAAATCATTATAATTATTTAAATTATTAACATTTTGACCATACATTGATCCTTGATTAACTTGGTTATTAAAATCGTTATTTGGCATTGCTGAAGAAGTAGCATATGTCTGATTAGATGTACTTTCATTTGTGGAAGGTGTAGACACATTTTGATTAACATTTACATCATATGGATTATTATTTTGAACTGGTTGTTGATAACCATACATAGAATTTTGAAGAGTACCATTATCTTGAACACTATTCATTGTAGGTTGTTGATTATTAAACTGTGATTGTTGACTACCAAAATCATTCATATTAGATTGTGGTTGCTGATTATTAAAATCAGTCATATTAGGTTGCATAGATCTATTAACATCTGAAGAAACAGGTTGATTAAATGCATTACCATTAAATCCACTAAATTGACCTTCATTTGAATTACTTTCATTCATATTATTAACATTTGAAGTAACTGTTTCTTGAAATTGATTATTAAAAGATTGACTTTCTGTATATTGATTAAATCCTTCATTAGCAGGTGTTTGATTTACTGGTTGAACAGTATTATTTTGATACTCATTCATAGAATTACCAAAACTATTATTTCCGAAAGGATCAGTTGGCTGCTGTGTATTAACAGATGCATTAATATCATATGATGGATTAATAAATTTATTTTGATTCATTTCCTCTTCCTCCTTTGTATTATCTTTTATATTTTCATCATCTTGCTTAATTTCCTTTGTTTGAGACACATTCATAAATGCATCTGCAACCGCATTACTTATTTCATTATTGTTTACTGATGAAGTATCATCATTTAATTTATTATCTTCATTTTTAGTATCAGTCTTATTTTCTTCAAGTATTACTGGTGAAGAGAATATATTATCAAATGTTACACCAGAATTATTTTGTAAAGTAGTTTCTTTCTTTTCTTCTTTAATCTGTGAAAAATTAACAAATTTACCATCTTCTTGGACTGGTAATTTTTCTTCAGGTTCTTCTGATTTAATAAGTGGTGATACTTTAACATTATCATCTTTTTTCATTAAATTAGTTAAATCCTTTGAATCTTCAGCTTGTGGAGCATTAATGTCTTTAGCCTCACGAATAATACGGTCTATATCCATAGTTCCACCCTTTCTTTCCTCATGAGGATTTTCAACAAACAAACTCTCAACTTCGTCATTGCTTTTATTTTCATATATATTAGTATCTTTTTTATCTGAAGTTTTATTCTTTAATTTTGCAATCTCATTATCAGTTTGTTTCACTGTTAATCTTTCATTAATAATACGATGAAGCATATCAATTTGATTTTGATTACCATTAAGCCGCAATAAAGAACGAGCATGCCTTTCAGAAATTTTATTTTCAAGTAATGCTTCCTGAACCTCATCATCTAAATTTAAAAGCCTAATTTTATTTGCAATTGTTGACTGAGCCTTTCCAATTTTTTTAGCTAAACCTTCTTGAGTAATATAACCCATATCTAAAATTCTTTTATACGAAACAGCTTCTTCAATTGGACTTAATTGTTGCCTTTGAATATTTTCAAGCAAAGCAATTTCCTCACTCTCTTTATCAGAAAGTGAAACAATAACAGCGGGAATTGTAGATTTATTTGCAAGCACACTTGCCTTATAACGTCTCTCACCGGCAATTATCTCGTACTTGTTATTAATTGGTCTTACAACTATCGGCTGAATTACACCATATTTCCTAATTGAATCAGAAAGTTCATTTAACTTATCTTCATCAAATCTAAGTCTGGGCTGAAACCTATTAGGAAATATATCATCTATATTTAAAACAGCTAATTTACCATTTTCATACATAAACTACCCCTCCCTTCCTATTCTTATAATATCATAATACTATTTTTCGGGAAATAATTCAATAAAAATAAAACATCTTTATAAAAATTATTTCCCGAGTGTAAATTTAAAAATTAATGTTAATAAGTAATTTTATTACTTATTAATTAAACTATAAATAAAAAAGCCTACAATGGCCTTTTCTTTATTTCTGAAAATTTTCTAGGAAATTTTTTATCTGTTTTATTAATCTTTTTAACTCTAATCAAAGTTCTATTACTATTTTCAAAAGGAAGTAAAAATTTATTATTAATATCAATTTCTCCAGAAAGTTTATTTAATGCATTACCAGCTAAAGAAATATCTTCACTACCCTTCATTGCTACAAAATATCCAGAAACCTTAACAAGTGGTAAGCAGTACTCAAGTAAAACAGGAAGTGAAGCGACCGCTCTAGCAGTTACCAAGTCAAATTTTTCTCTATTTTTAAGCGCATATTCCTCTGCTCTTGCATGAACACATGTAACATTTGTTAAATTAAGCTTTAAAACAGTAGTTTCTAAAAAATTAATTCTTTTATTTAAAGCATCCACTAAGGTAAGTTCAATATTTGGGAAAAATATTTTTAAAACAATTCCAGGAAAACCAGCACCTGTTCCAATATCACATACACTATTAATACTATTTAAATCAATAACCTTAACAATAGTTAAACTATCATAAAAATGCTTTAAATATACATCTTCTTTTTCCGTTATTGCAGTTAAATTCATTTTTTCGTTATATGAAATAAGTAACTCATAATATTTTTCAAGCTTTTCTAACATATCATCAGTATACTTAATCCCAAGTTTACTAACTTCATCTTTAAAAACATCTAAATTCATTTATTTTCCTCGTTTCATTTGCATTAACAAAATTGAAATATCAGCAGGATTTACTCCACTAATTCTCATTGCTTGACCAACAGTTAATGGTCTTACTTCCTTAAGTTTTTGTTTAGCTTCACTAGCTAAATTATGCATATCATCATAATTAATATCTTCTGGAATCTTTTTATTTTCATAATGTTCCATCTTTTTAACTTCTTTCAAAGCTTTATCTATATAACCTTCATATTTAGTTTGAATCATCACTTGATTTAAAACCTCTGAAGAATATTCATTTTTCAAAAAACAAGTTAAATCTGAAACTTTAATTTCTGGTCTTTTTAAAATATTATAAAGTGAAATTCCCTCGTTAATAGGTGTTGTTATATTTGATAAATAATCATTATCTTTTGGGGTTAACTTTATTTCTTTAAATTCTTCTTTAGCCTTAGAAATTTGCTTTTTCTTTAAAATAAATTTCTCATAACTTAAATCATCAAGAAGACCTACTTCTCTTGCCTTATCTTTTAACCTTAAATCAGCATTATCAGACCTTAAAAGTAAACGATATTCTGCTCTTGAAGTAAGCAATCTATAAGGATCTCTAATACCTTTTGTAATTAAATCATCTATTAAAACACCAATATATGCCTCACTTCTTTTTAATATCAAAGGCTCTTTTCCCTCTAATTTTAAAGAAGCATTAATACCCGCAATTAATCCCTGACAAGCAGCCTCTTCATAACCACTTGTCCCATTAATCTGACCAGCTGTAAATAAATTTTCAATAAGTTTTGTTTCTAGTGAAAACTTTAATTGAGTAGGATAAATTGCATCGTATTCAATTGAATATGCATATTTCAAAATCTTCGCATTTTCAAGTCCCGGAAGAGAATGAACCATTTTCTCCTGAATTTCATGAGGCATACTATTAGAAAAACCTTGTAAATAAATATCATCATAATAAATACTTTCAGGCTCTAAAAATAATTGATGACGTGGTTTATCTCTAAATCTTACAACCTTATCCTCAATTGAAGGACAATATCTTGGACCAACACCTTTAATATCTGAAAGGCCACCATACATACTAGCCTTTGTTAAATTATCCAAAATAATTTTATGTGTCTCTTCAGTAGTATATGTTAAATAACATGGTACTTGTTTATCAATATTATAAACAGGTTCATTATCAAAACTAAAAGTATGATAAACATTATCACCAGGCTCTAACTTAGTTTTTGAAAAATCAATAGAAGATTTATCAATTCTAGGCGGAGTTCCTGTTTTAAGTCTTTTTAAAACAAAACCTTTTTTTTCTAAATTATCACTTAAATAATTTGAAGGTTTTTCACCATGTGGTCCTTCTCTTTTTCGAGTATCACCAACTAAAATATCCGCATTCATATATGTGCCAGTTGTTAAAATAACAGCTTGGGCTTTAATTATTTCACCATTTTCTAATAAAACACCTGTTACTTTATTATTTTCTGTAAGTACATCTTTAACCAATTCCTCTTTAATATCTAAATTAGGAGTGTTTTTTAAAGTATTAAGCATATTTTTAGGATAAGTTATTTTATCAGCTTGCGCTCTTAAAGATTGAACAGCAGGACCTTTAGCAAAATTAAGCATTTTAATCTGTAATAAACTTTTATCAGCATTCCTGCCCATTTCACCGCCTAAAGCATCTATTTCTCTAACAACAATTCCTTTAGCACTTCCACCAATTGATGGATTACAAGGCATATCCGCAATGTTATTTATATTTCCTGTTATAAGTAATGTTTTATGTCCTTTTCTTGCTGCTGCCAAACAAGCCTCACAGCCAGCATGACCACCACCAACAACTATTATTTCATAATCCATAATCTAACCTACTTCCCAACACAAAATCTACTAAATAATTGATCTAATAATTCTTCATCATAACTCTCACCAATTATTTCACCAAGTAAATTCCAAATATTTTTTAAATCAATCTCAACCATATCAATTGGATAATTTTTAATACCATTTTTAACATCTTTTACAGACTCTAAAACTTGTTTTAAAATTGCCTGACTTCTCGCACTTGTTAAATAAGTTAAATCATCAGTTTCCAATTTTTCTAAATTAAATAGTTCCTTTATCCTATCTTTAATTTCATCTATATTCTTATTATCTAAAACACTAACATACACTGGATCATCTAAAATACTATCATCTAATTTTTTATCTAAATCAGTCTTATTAACAACAATAATATAATTTTTACCTTTTAATTTTTCTAGTATTTTTTTATCATCAGAAGTAATCTCTTCACCATAATTAAGCATAAATAAAACTAAATCAGCCTCATCCATTAATTTTAAACTCTTAGATACTCCAATACTTTCAACCTTATCTTCAGTTTCTCTAATACCCGCAGTATCTATTAAATTCAAAATAATATTATCTAAAACCATAGTAGCCTCAATTGTATCTCTTGTAGTACCTAAAACATCAGTTACTATTGCTTTATTTTGACCAAGTAACCTATTTAATAAACTACTTTTACCAACATTTGGTCTACCTATAATAACTGTTTTAATACCATTTTTTATATATTCACCTTCACGACTTCGAACAAGTATCCTATTAACTTTATCTTCTAAATCTTTCAAACTTAAAGATAATTTGTCTAGTGTCATCTCTTCAATATCTTCATACTCTGGATAGTCAATATTAACTTCGATATTAGAAATAATTCCCGCAAGCTCATCCCTTAAATTATGAATCATATTAGAAGCATCACCATTCATTTGATTTATTGCCATCTCTCTAGCTTTATCAGTTTTACTATTAATCAAATCCATAATTCCTTCAGCTTCAGTTAAATCAATTCTACCATTTAAAAAGGCTCTTTTTGTAAATTCACCTGGTTCCGCTAATCTACAGCCGTTTAAAAGAAGTAATTCTAATATTTTACTAGTAATTAAAATTCCACCATGAGTATTTATTTCCACTACATCTTCCCTTGTGAATGTTTTTGGACCAATCATTTTTGTCACCAACACTTCATCTATTTTGTCACCATTATCCAAAATATAACCATAATTAATCGTATGACTATCCGCATCTTTAAATTTTTTATTACTAAAAATTTTTGAAACAATATTAAATGCCTCAGGACCACTAACTCTTATTATCGCAATCGCTCCTACACCTTGAGCAGTCGCAATAGCCGCTATTGTATCATTCATTACAATCACTTCCTTTTAAAAATTTTCTTAATATGATTTATTTTTCTTGTTAAACCTAAATACTTTGGCCATGCTTTAACATCAACTACAACATCAAGTGATAACCTTTTATCCGCATAGCTAACCACCCAACCTTCAATATATCTTGGTGGTTTAATATTAAGGGGAAACATATGTCTAACAATACTATTTTCTATCCTTGGATTTAAATATTTAGAAAAGTATTTTCTAGAATTATCTAAAGCTTCAGAAGCATGAACAAAACCATGCTGTTTAAAAAAAGGTTTCTTTTCTCCCAAATTTTCCTGCCATGGTTTAGTATAAAAATCATGAAGCAAACCAGCAATAGCCGCATCCTTATAATGCCACTTATGTTTTTTACACACCTTATATGATAAATATGAAACAGCTAAACAATGTTCATATAAAGAAGAATGTTCATGATGTTGCCAATTTTTCCTTTTTAAAAACTCAGGATGTTCCAAAATTGGAGTAACAATTTCCATAAACTCTTCATCATTTAATATTTCCTTCGTAATATCTTTCTTCCTCAAAAAAAATCCACCCCTTCAATTTCTATATTATATCATCATTTCTATAATTATGAAAAAAATATATAAAAGAAAAGAAGAATTTAATCCTCCTTATACATTATTCTAACAAAACGTTCTGGTTCCTCACCATCACTATGTGAAACTAATTTACCATAATCAGAAATAATAGAATGAACAATTCTTCTTTCATAAGAATTCATCGGATCAAGTTTTACTGAAACCTTTGAATTTAAAACCTCAGATGCAATCTTCTTTATTTCTTTCCTTAAATTATCTTCTTTTCTTTCTTTATATCCAGCAACATCAATATTAAGCTTAATGTTAAAATGACCATATTTTCGTAACGTTTGTCTAACCATATGTTCTAAAGCTTTCATTGTTTGACCATCATGACCTATAATTAAAGCATTATTATCCGCTTCAATATAAACAACTAACGCTTCATTAATATAATCATAACTTATATCAGCCTGAACATTCATTAAAGAAAAAAGTTCATTTAAATATTCTTTAATAAATCTTTTAACTTCATATTTTGTCACAACTGAAGTTAAAATACCTTTTTCCGATTCATTAATATCATAGTATACTTCTTGCATACTAATATTATTTTCTTTCAAAATGTTTTCTAGTTCATTATTTTTTGATAACCTTTGTATTACTTCTAGCATTCTTAGACCTCCTTATTAATTCACTTTGAATTATTGTAAATATATTACCAGTAATCCAGTAAATAATAATACTTGTAGGCATAACAAATGATGAGAATACAATAAATACAAGCATAATATTAATCATTGTATTCATTTGTTTTTGTTGTTCATCAGAATTACCAGACATTCCTGAATTAAATTTAAATGAGAAATAAGTTCCTAAAGCAACAATAATTGGAAGTAAAATATATATCCATTGACCATTTCCAAAACTTGCGAAGAAATGATTAAAGTTCAAACTATCACCAAATAAAGCTGTAAATGGTGTTGTTCCTAAATTAAATCCTAAAAATTTATCTTCAAATATAATTGGTAATCTGTTTAAACTTTCCAAGAAAACTAAGAATAAAGGTAATTGAATAAAAGCAAAAATACATCCAGACATCGGATTAATGTTGTACTTCTTATATATTGCCATCATCTCTTGAGCCTTCATCATTTGATCTTCTTGACTATCACGGCCTTTATATTTCTTTTCAAGTTTTTCTAAATCCTTTTGAGCTAACTTCATATTTTCAGCTTGTAAAGCAGATTTCTTACTAATCGGGAATATAATTAACCTTATAATTAAAGTTACAAAGATAATTGCCCAACCATAATTTCCGAAAAGAATACCAAGTTTAATAATAACATAACTTAAAGGCTTAACAAATAAAGTTTCCCATAAACCTGAATATCCACCAGACATTGGAGTAAAATCATTACAATCAGGTAATTTACTTATATCAACCTTGTTTTTATCATATGTCTTTAAAACATCTTCGTTTTTTGGCTTACATAAAATATTCTCTGTTAATGTTTGTCCTGTTGTTGGCTCCTTTACCGTCCTACCTTTATCATCCTTAACATAAGTAGTACAACCCGTTAGTGTTAATGTCAAAAAAAGAGTCACCATCAATATAATTAACTTTTTCTTCATATTATTTCTCCTCCAATTTTAGCTTATCAAAGATAAAAAATAAATCATTCCTTATTTCATCAAATGACTTTGAAATAATCTCCTTACGAACAATAATAACGCAATTAAAATTATTACAGTAATTTTTTTTATCCACAATATTCTTAAGTTGTCTTTTTATTTTATTTCTCACAACCGCATTACCTATTTTTTTCCCTACAGAAAAACCGAATTTATAAATATCATTTTCCTTATTTTCCTTATATACTACAAAACAGCCATATTTAAAGGGACGATTATTTTTTATAATCCGCGTATAATCCCGTGCCTCTTTAATAATATTAATTTTCTTCATATATACTCCTATAGATTAATAAAAACCACTGCATCGCAGTGGTCGATTAACGAGCTAAAACTTTACGACCTTTTTTTCTTCTTCTACTAACAATAGATGATTTCATACGCGCAAAAAAGCCCATTTTTTTACTTCTTCTTCTAGTATTAGGTTGAAATGTTCTTTTCATAAATCCACCTCCCAAAACAAATTAATTGCTTTAATAATTATATATATAAAACCTTAAAATGTCAATCATTTTATATAAACATTCCTAAATCAAGCAACAAATATCTAAATTATACATCAAAAAACAAAAAAAATAAAGTAACAATTTTTTCACATTTTTTTCACACTTAAAATTACACTTATTTTTTTAAATAATTTTTTTCACATATATTTCACATTTATTTCTTCTTAAAAAAACATATTTATCAACATATGTGGAAAAGGAAAACTTTTAAACAAAGTGGATTACTTAGTTTTCCACATTTTTTGTGGAAAACTCAAAAAAACTTTATTTTTTAAGGAAAAAATAGATGTGGATATCTTTTTTATATTTTTTTTATTTTTTTATGGCATATTTTGTCAAAATAATGTAAAATGTTTATTAGATTACTGCTTTTTAGGGGGTATATTTATGGATTTAGAAAGTATGTGGAAAGTTTTTCTTTCAAAAATTGAAATTAAACTTAAACCCGTCCTTTATCAAACGTGGTTTAAAGATACTAAACTTATTGAATTAAATGACGAATTTGCTGTTATACAAGTTCCATATGATGTTCACAAAAAACATCTTCAAGAAAATTATGGCGAAATTATAAAAGAAACATTCCTTGAAGTAACAGGTTCAATATTTAAATTTGAATACATTACTGAAGAAGAAAAAAACAAACGAATCCCTAAAACAGAAGAAAAAGTAGAAAAAACTGACTCAATATTCGAAAGCGGACTTGATAATAGATATAATTTTGATAACTTTATATCAGGAAATTCCAACAAATTTGCCAAAGCTATTGGTCTGGCAGTTGCGGAAAAACCAGGTTCAATGTATAATCCCCTATTTATATATGGTAATAGTGGTTTAGGAAAAACGCATCTAATGCATGCTATTGGAAATTATATAATGTCCACATCAAATAAACGTGTCCTTTACGTAACAAGTGAAAAATTTGTTGATGATTTCCTTAATATATATAGAAAAAATGAAACAAGTAACTTCAAAGCTGTGGATAATTTTAAAAGAAAATATAGAGATATTGATGTATTAATGATTGATGATATTCAATATCTAGAAATTGCTAGCAAAACTCAACAAGAATTTTTTAACACATTTAATGATTTACACAATAAAAACAAACAAATAATAATATCATCAGATAGATCACCAGATGATTTAAAAAAACTTGAAGAAAGATTAAGAACAAGATTTAACTGGGGATTGACAATCGATATTCTCCCACCAGATTTTGACTTACGTATGGCCATTTTAGATAAGAAAATTGAAGCACAAGGCATTACTGAACTAGTTTCACCAGAGGTAAAAGAATATATTGCCAATAACTGCACCACAGATATTAGAAAATTAGAAGGTGCATTAACAAGAGTATTTGCCTACGCAACCATAATGAATGGATCTGAAATAACATTAGACCTAGCAATTGAAGCTTTAAAAGATTATATAGGTAAAAATATCATTTCTAAAAACAAAATTGACCAAGTAATTCAATTAGTCGCTAATAATTACAATATCACAGCCGACGATATTAAATCTAAAAAAAGGTTATCCAAAATTGCTGTTCCAAGACAAATAGGTATGTATATATGTCGTGTCCACCTAAAAGAATCACTACCAAAAATAGGTAGTGAATTTGGTGGAAAAGACCATACAACAGTTATGCATTCAGTTGCAAAAATAAAAAGAGAATTAAAAAAAGATAAAAATTTAGAAGTGGAAATATCAAAAATAATTAATCAAATAAAATAAAGTGCAAAATTCGACTTTTTCCACAGATAATTCACCTAAAATAATTCGAATTATCCATTAAAAAACAATAGATTTGATAAGTTATCAACATTTTCCACATCAATAATAAAGAATATATAAATAAATAATAATAAAAAAGGAGATAATTTTATGAAATTCACAATAAATCAAAATATTTTACTTGAACATTTAAACTACGCTATTAGAGGTATATCAAATAAAAATTTAAGACCAGTTTTAAACTGCATAAAATTTGAATTAACAGAAGAAGGTTTACATTTATCTAGTACAGACAATGAAATCGCAATAAAAACATTTATAGAAAAAAATGAAATCCAAAAAATAGATTCACTTGGTGAAATAGTTGTTTCTGGAAAATATATATATGAAATAGTTAAAAAATTACCAGATGAACTAATTAATTTAGAAGAAGTAATTGATTCTAAACTTTATATTACTACAGAAAACTCATCTTTTACTTTAAATTGTAATAATGCTACTGAATTTCCTGATTTAGAATTAGAATACAGTAAAAACCCAATAATCCTAAACCAAAAAGTATTTAAAACAATTATAAATCAAACAGGATTTGCTGCTAGTGTTAGTGAAACAAGACCAGTATTAACAGGTATAAACTTTAAAATAGAAGATAATATAATGCAATGTACTGCTACTGATTCTTATAGATTAGCTGTTAAAAAAGTTGAACTGCCAGATGAAAATATTGAAAACGCAAATATAATTATTCCAACAAGAAATATTAACGAATTATATAAATTACTTAATGATGATGAAGAAAATATGGAAATGCACATATTTGCCAATAAAGTAATTTATAAGTTTGGAAGTTTAACTATGTTAACAAGAGTAATTAGTGGAACTTATCCAGATACATCAAAATTAATCCCAAATGAATATGAATTAACAATGACAGTTAACTTTAATGAATTCTTTGGAGCAATTGACCGTGCTTCCCTTCTTACAAATGAAGCAGATAAAAATACAATAAAATTCCAAACATCTGGAAATCAAGCGATTATTTCATCAAACATTCCAGAAATAGGAAATGTAGAAGAAAAAATTTCAGTAACTAAGGATAATGATAATGAAATCAAAATAGCATTTAATTCAAAATTTATGATGGATTCAATAAGAGCATTGGAATCTGAAGAAATTGAACTTAAATTTAATGGTGAAATAAAACCAATAATTCTAAAAACACCTGATAATGATGATGTAATTCAGTTAATTTTACCAATTAGAACTTATTAAAAGTTCTTTTTTTTATTGTTTCGACAAAAAATGACTTTTTTCGACATAAAAAAAGAGTATAAGAAAGTTGTCAATTAATGACAAGGGAGGATTATATGGTTAATTTAAATTATGAAATTAATAGTAACACAAATGCAATTATAGGTTTAGGGAAAACAAGTAAAGTGATCGAAGCAGAAAAAGAAATAGAAATTTCCATGCCGCCAACAGATATTATAAGATATAGCTGTGAATATTTTGGAAGCACTTTTGAAGGGAGAGTTAAAAGCGCTCAAAAGATGCTTGGAATGAAATACAAATTACCTGTAATTATTGAGGAAACTCGGGAAATAATTTTTTTCCCAATTAAATCATATACAAATATAAATGTCTGTTGGATATCACTTAATAATATTACCCATTATGAAGAATATGAAAACAAATCCAAAATATATTTCCGAACAGGTCAGCCACAAATAATGGATATTTCACTTGAAAGCCTCGAAAATCAAATTTTAAGAGCATCAAAATTACTATTAATTTTAAAAAGTCGAAAAACAACCAAATTTTAATAAAAATAAGCAAAAAAAAGCTTATTTTTTCTATAAATAAGGCCCATTTTATGATATAATTATATATAGGTATAGGAGTACATAAAAAGGGAATAATCGCAAAGAAGAGTAAAAAAAACGAAAAGAGGTATTTTATGCACATCAAACACTTAGAACTACAAAATTTTCGTAATTATTCTTTTTTTGACATCGAATTTACCCCTAAAGTCAATATAATATACGGCAATAATGGGCAAGGAAAGACAAATCTTTTAGAAAGTATTTATGTTCTTGCCCAAACAAAATCTCACCGTGCTTATATTGATGATAATTTAATTAAAACAAATGAAAGTAAGGCTGTACTAAAAGGAACTATACTAACCGATTTATCTTATAATCTTGAACTTTCTATAGGAAAAAGCGTTAAAAAGGCAAAAATTGATGGTGAGAATGTTAAAACAATTGCCTCTTATATCGCAAAAACAAATGTTATAATTTTTTCTTCTGAAGATTTAGATTTGATTAAAGGTGGTCCAGCTGGAAGACGTAAATACTTAAATTTGGAAATAAGTCAACTTTCCGCCAATTATTATAGTGCTTTAAGTGACTTTAATAAACTATTAAAAATGCGTAATGATTATTTAAAAAAAATAAATAATAATGAAATAGTTGATCAAAATTATTTCCAAATTCTAACTGATTACTTAATTAACAAAAGCGTTTTCCTAATTCAAATGCGACATACCTTTGTGGAAAAATTAAATGAATATATTTCCAAAATATTTGAAGATATTACACAAATTCCAGGTTTTAATTTAAAATATAAACCATCTGGTGGGATTGATTCATTTGATAAAAATGATATTAAAGCTACTTTAGAAAAAAGATTTAAAGAAAACTATGAAAAAGAAGTTATCTTAAAAACTACAATTTCAGGCCCACACAGAGACGATTTTAGTTTTAACATTGAAGAAGACGACTTAAGAGAATTTGGCTCTCAGGGCCAGCAAAAAGTAGCTGTAATCGCCTTAAAACTATCTGAAATAGAAATATTCAAAGATTATAAAAAACAAAATCCAATTATTCTGCTTGATGATGTATTTAGTGATTTAGACAATATTAAAAAGAATAATCTATTAAAACATATAGATGATAAAATGCAGGTAATAATAACAACAACAGATTTAAAAACAATAAATAAACAATTACTTGAAAATGCTAACCTAATACACATTGATAAAGGAAAAATATTAGAAAACGAGGTGGCATAATGGCCGAAAATAATGAACACTATGATGTATCCGATATTCAAGTATTGGAAGGATTAGAAGCAGTAAGAAAACGTCCAGGAATGTATATAGGAACAACAGATGTCAAAGGACTTCATCACCTAGTATGGGAAATTGTTGATAATAGTATTGATGAAGCTCTTGCCGGTTACTGTAACACAATTGAAATTATAATCAATAAAGGAAATTCCATTACTGTAAGAGATAATGGTCGTGGAATACCAGTTGGTGTTCACCCAAAAACAGGATTATCCACAGTAGAAACTGTCTATACTGTTTTACATGCTGGTGGAAAATTTGGTGGCGGTGGATATAAAGTATCTGGTGGTCTTCACGGAGTTGGAGCATCAGTAGTAAATGCCCTATCAAAATGGACAACCGTTAAAGTATATAATGGTGGAAATATTTATGAAGCCAAATTTAAAGACGGCGGAAAAATAGAACAAAAATTAATGATTATAGGTGAATGTGATCCAAATAGAACAGGAACATCAGTCACATTTAAACCAGATCCAGAAATATTTGATACTGATATATATGATTATTCAATATTAAAAGAAAGAGTAAGGGAATTAGCTTTCTTAAATAAAGGCTTAAAAATTACTCTAAGAGATGACCGTGATGAAGAAGATACAACCGGTGAAACATTCCATTATGAAGGTGGAATAAGTGAATATGTAAAATATTTAAATAAAAATAAAACACCTATTCAAAATGATATAATTCACCTAGAAGGTGAAGACGAAGGTGTATTCTTTGAAGTTGCAATGCAATATAATACCGGATATACAAGTAATATTTATTCTTTTGTTAATAACATAAACACTCACGACGGTGGAACACACGAAGAAGGAGTAAGACGTGCCTTAACAAGAGTAATTAATAATTACGCAAGAAAAAATGGATTATTAAAAGAAAAAGACGACTCATTAAGTGGAGACGATGTTAAAGAAGGACTAACAATGATTATTTCCTGTAAACACCCTAACCCACAATTTGAAGGTCAAACAAAAGGAAGACTTGGAAATTCCGAAGTAAGAAAATTAGCTGATAAAGTATTTGCTGAAGGATTTGAAAGATATTTACTTGAACATCCAGATGAAGCAAAAGTTATTGTTGAAAAAAATATGACAGCTGCTCGTGCCAGAGTAGCTGCTAAAAAAGCTCGAGAACTTACAAGAAGAAAGAGCGATTTAGACGTTATTAATTTTGGTGGAAAACTCGTAGATTGTAAGGATAAAGACCCTTCGAAATGTGAAATATTCCTTGTCGAGGGAGATTCGGCTGGTGGATCTGCCATCAAAGGTCGTGACTCTATGACTCAAGCAATCTTACCATTAAGAGGTAAAATATTAAATGTTGAAAAAGCAAGATTAGATAGAGCTTTATCAAATGAAGAAATAAGAACAATTATAACCGCATTTGGTACAGGAATTGGTCAAGAATTTGATTTAAAGAAACTAAGATATAACAAAATAATAATTATGACCGATGCCGATGTAGATGGTTCACACATTAGAGTATTATTACTTACCCTATTCTATCGTTTCTTCCGCCCTATTGTTGAAGCAGGACATGTATATGCCGCTCAACCACCACTTTTCTGTATAAAGCATGGAAAAACAATAAAATATGTTTTAAATGAAGAAGAAAGAGATGCCTATTTAGCTTCCCTAAATCCTAATACAAAATATGATTTAATGCGTATGAAAGGTTTAGGTGAAATGGATGCTGAAGAACTTAATGAAACCACAATGGATATAAATACAAGAATATTAAGAAAAATCACAGTTGATGATATTATGAAAGCTGATGAAGCTTTTGCTAAGTTAATGGGTGAAGAAGTAGAACCAAGACGTAAATTTATTGAAGAAAACGCCGCATTTGCGGAAAACTTAGACATTTAGGAGGTAACAAATGGATCATACAAGAGATAGATTACAAGAAAATAATATTGTAAATGAAGTTGAAAGCTCATTCATTGAATATTCCATGAGTGTTATTGCCTCTCGTGCCCTTCCCGATTTAAGAGATGGTTTAAAACCCGTACATAGACGTATTTTATATTCAATGTATGAATCTGGTTACACACCAGATAAACCCCATAAAAAAAGTGCTCGTATAGTTGGAGATGTTATGGGTAAATATCACCCTCATGGTGATTCAAGTATATATGAAGCCATGGTTCGTATGGCGCAAGATTTTAGTTATAGATACATGCTTGTAGATGGCCACGGAAACTTTGGTAATATTGAAGGATATGGCGCAGCAGCCATGCGTTATACCGAATCAAGATTAGCAAAAATATCTTTAGAATTATTAAGGGATATAAATAAAAACACAGTTGATTTTGTTCCAAACTTCGATGAATCAGAAAAAGAACCAGCTATATTACCTTCTAGATTTCCTAATATATTAGTTAATGGAACTATGGGTATTGCAGTTGGAATGGCCACAAATATTCCCCCACATAACCTAGGCGAAGTAATAGATGGATGTATCGCTTATATTGATAATCCAGAAATTGATACTGAAGGTTTAATGAATTATATCAAAGGACCAGATTTTCCAACAGGAGCATCAATCCTTGGAAATAGTGGAATCAAAAAAGCTTATGAAACCGGTCGTGGGACAATAACAATAAGAAGTAAAGCAACAATTGAAGAAAAAAATGGTCGTCATTATATTGTAATCGATGAAGTTCCTTATGGTGTTAATACATCAGATTTGAAAAATAAAGTTGCTGAACTTGTACACACAAAAGTAATAGATGGAATCGCAGATTATCATACAGATTTAAAAGATGGTATCAAAATAACCATCACACTTAAAAAGGACGCAAATCCACAAGTTGTATTAAATAACTTATATAAACATACTCAATTTCAAACAACTTATGGAATTATCCTATTAATGATAGACAATAAAACTCCAAGAACCCTTGGACTTAAAGACATTATTTCAAAATACGTTGATTATCAAAAAGAAGTAATCATAAGAAGAACTAAATTTGAATTAGATAAAGCAGAAAAACGTGTTCATATTTTGGAAGGTTATAAAATAGCCTTAGATAATATTGATGATTTCATTAAAATTATCAAAGAAGCCAAAACTGACACAATAGCTAAAGAAAAATTAATTGAAAAATATAAATTAAGCGAAATTCAAGCAGAAGCAATCTTAGAATTAAAATTACGTCGTTTAACAGGCTTAGAAAGAGATAAGATCGAATCAGAATTAAATGATTTATTAGAAAAAATAAAAATGTATAAAGAAATACTAGCATCTGAACAAAAAGTATTAGATATAATTAAGACAGAAATGCTAGAAATTAAAAATAAATATGCCGATGAGAGACGTACAAACATAGATATGACAGCGATTGATTATATAGAGGATGAATCACTCATACCTGTAGAAAACATCGTTGTAACACTAACTAATAAGGGTTATATCAAACGTATAACAAGCGAAACATACAAAACACAAAATCGTGGTGGTGTTGGAATAAAAGGAATGAGTACTAATGAAGAAGATTTCGTAGAAAAATTAATCCCAATAACAACACATGATTATCTAATGTTCTTTACTAATAAGGGAAAAGCCTATAGAATAAAAGGATATGAAATTCCTCAATTCAATAGACAATCAAAAGGCATACCAATAGTTAACCTACTTCCTTTTGAAAAAGGTGAAGAAGTAACAGCAATGTTAAAAATCGATAAAAATGAAGAAAATCAATTTATTGTATTTTGTACACAAAAGGGTTTAATTAAAAGAACAGCAATATCTGAATTTGAAAATATTAGAAGTAGTGGAAAAATAGCAATATCATTAAAAGAAAACGATCAATTAATATCAGTTAAAAAGACAACTGGAGATAATGAAATTATTATAGCCTCTTCTAATGGAAGAATGATAAGATTTAACGAAAATGAAATAAGAGTTATGGGAAGAACTGCATCAGGAGTTAAAGGTATTGAATTAACTGACGATAATATCTGTGTAGGCTGTGAAATTGCCTTAGAAAATCAAGAAATACTTGTTGCAACAAGTAATGGTTACGGAAAACGTACAGATGTAAATGAATACAGAATGACTCATAGAGGTAGCAAAGGTGTAAAAGCCCTTAATGTAACAGAGAAAAATGGAAATATAGTATCATTCAAATTAGTAAAAGGTGACGAAGATTTAATGATTATAACTAATAATGGTATAGTTATTAGATTATCAGTAGAACAAGTATCTACAACAGGAAGAGTTGCCCAAGGTGTTAAATTAATTAACCTTAAAGATAATCAAAAAGTAAGTACAGTTGCCCTATTAGAAAAAGAAGTAACTGAAGAGCAACCAGAAGAAACAACTACAACTGAATAGAAATATAAACAATGTTTCACGTGAAACATTGTTTTTTTATAAAATATAAATACAAATATCAATATAAATATATCCTATGTTTCACATGAAACATCATAAGAAATAAGTGTTTAATAACAATTATAGTTTTATCCACAGTACTTATGTTTCACGTGAAACATAGCCATAAATACGTATTTTAAATGAAGGTATCGAAATAAAAAAATTATAAGTAAAACAAATGATTCGCAAATTATATTTTATCCACAGTATCCTATGTTTCACGTGAAACATCATTATAAAAGTTATTAAATTAAAAAAAAGTAAATATACAATAACCAAAAAAAGTATTATCTAAAATAGAAATACAATTTAACTATTCTATTTATAAAAAAATATAAATATGCACTAATAGTAATTTAATAAAAAGATTATCTAAGGTTTCACGTGAAACATTAAACGAGGAATCTATCATAAATTTATAAATATTATACAATTATACTAATCAATTTTTAGTTCTTTTTAAAAATAATAAAAAAAATTAATCCACAAATTACAATTTTATCCACAGTACTTATGTTTCACGTGAAACATTAATCGAAGTAAAAAAATAAAAATAAGATACATTTTTATATATTAAATTTTATAAACTAAATAACAAACATTTGATTATCCACAGCACTCTATGTTTCACGTGAAACATTAATCGGAGAATAAAATTTTTATAATAAAAAAATACAATAAAATACTTTTTGCTTAATAAACAATGATTTATTCATAGTACTCTATGTTTCACGTGAAACATTATAACATAATTATAAATTTTATTTAATGTTAATAAATATATAAGATATATTTATTTTTTAATGGTTAAACAAATATGAATAAAAATTTTACTATTTAATACATCTTATGTTTCACGTGAAACATAAGAACACTATATAAAAAACATAAAATATTTATTAATAAATAATTAAATCTAAAAATCATTATCACTAATAAATAAGTATAACTTTACTCAATGTTTCACGTGAAACATTGGGATAATATATGATAAATGAAAATTAGACCCAATTTTTACTTCAATTTGCCATTTTCAAAGTAAAATTAGTATCAAATTGGGAAATTTAAATTAAAATAATATTTAATTGTGGAAAACTATATCTTTTATATTGAAATTTGTAGTAAAATAAGATATATTTATATTGGTACAACTCTTGTGACTGAATCAGGTCAGAATCGGAAGATAGCAGCCTTAAGGTCCTCCAAGCGTGTGTACCTTTTTTGTATGAGGTGATCACATGAATAACTATCTAGATATAGCTTTAAAAGAAGCTAAAAAAAGTTTAAAAACAGATGATGTTCCAATAGGCGCAGTAATTGTGGAAAAAGGTATAATAATTTCTAAAGCTCATAATGAAAGAGAAAAAAAACACTCTATAACTAGACATGCAGAAATAATTTCTGTGGAAAAAGCATGTAAAAAAAAGAAAACATGGCACCTTTCAGAATGCGAAATATATGTTACACTAGAACCTTGTCCAATGTGCATGGAAGTTTTAAAACAAGCTAGAATAAAAAAAATATATTATGCCGCACCTCAAGAAAAACAAATAAATTATAAAAATATCGAAAAAATTCAATTAAAAAATGTGGAAAACTCTAGAAAAATTATAAAGGATTTCTTTAAAAATAAAAGAAAATAATGTTAAGATATCCCTCTTTTTTTATGCGCAAATATGGTATAATAACAAATGATGGGGTGATAAAAAATGTATCAAGCATTATATAGAAAATATAGACCTAAAACACTTGAAGATGTTTGTGGTCAAAACACAATAGTAAGAATAATAAAAAATTCTGTGGAAAAAAAACAAATAAATCATGCTTATTTATTTGCTGGACCTCGTGGGACAGGAAAAACAAGTATTGCTAAAATATTTGGTAAAATAGTAAATTGTTCAAACCTCGAAAATTGTGTTCCATGTGGCCAATGTCCAAGTTGTACTGAAAAAAACAATAGCGATATAATTGAGATAGATGCCGCATCAAATAACGGTGTTGATGAAATAAGAGAATTAAGAAATAACGTTAATTTAGTACCTTCATTAGGTAAATACAAAGTATATATTATTGATGAAGTACATATGCTGACAACGGGTGCCTTTAATGCCTTATTAAAAACATTAGAAGAACCCCCTGCTCATGTAATTTTTGTTCTAGCAACAACTGATCCTCATAAAATACCTGAAACAATAATATCAAGATGCCAAAGATTTGACTTTAAACGAATTTCTGATGTAGCAATTGTGGAAAACTTAAGCAAAATTGCCCAAAAAGAAAATATAGAAATTGATAATGATGCTCTTTATGAAATCGCAAGATTATCTGCTGGTGGAATGCGTGACTCAGTTGGAATGTTAGATCAAGCAAGAGCTTACTCAGACGGAAAAATAACAATAGATGATATTCATGATATAAATGGAACAATTACCCCAATCCAAATGAGTAAACTAATTTCTGAAATATTTAATGGAAAAATAGACGAAATTTTAGAAAATACTGACAAATTTGAAGAATCTGGTAAGAATTTCATCAAAATTACCGAAGAAATGATAAATTTCCTAAGAAATTTACTACTTTTCAAAGAAGCACCAGAATATTTTAAAAATAATATTCAAAATACCTCTGTTTATGAAGAATTTTCAGAAAATATACCACGAACATTAGTTCTAAAATATATTGAAGAACTAAATAAATACATATTAGAAATGAAAGATACCAACAATACCAAACTATTGTTCGAAATTCTACTAATAAAATTAGGAACAAGTAAAGAAAACAATGAATTAAATAATATTGTTTCACAAAAAGAGCCAGTTATCAAACAAGAAATACCTAAAAAAGAACTTTCTTCTAAACCAGAAGTCGTAGAAACAGAAACAAAACAAGTAAATAAAGAAAAAAAATATATACCTGAACCTACTCCACTTCCTATTAATGATGATTTTTCAAATGATAAACCAAAAACACCAGAAAAAACAAACTCGGACAATTCAGAAATATTAGAAAAAATAAATCAAATAAAACTAATAAGAATAGATAATACATTGTCAAAATTTAATAAAAGATTAATGAAAGAAATATTACCAAAACTTGAAGATTTAAATGAATTGATTTTAAATCCTGATTACAGTGATGCGGCCTCAATTGTATTAGATGGAACCTTAAAAGCCGCAAGTGATGAGAATTTAATATTTGTTTATCGAACTTCAAGAACATCACAAATATTTAATGAACAATTAATAAATATAGAAGAAACAATCGAAAAATTATTAAATAAGCACTATAATTTGATTTCTACATCATTAGATGAATGGGAAATAATAAAAGATGAATTCAACAATAAAAAAAGACCTTTTATATATAAAAAAGAAAATTTTAATATAAAAGATTTACTTAACCCAGATAATCAAGATATAATAAATATGTTTGAAGATATATTAGAATACAATTAAAGAAAGAAGGAATAAAATGAATATACAAGCAATGATGAAACAAGCTCAAAAATTACAAAAAGATATGATGAAAGAAAAAGAGGAAATCGATAATAAAACATTTGAAGGAAAATCTTCATTTGTAACTGTTACAGTTAAAGGAACAAAAGAAGTAACAAAAGTAAAAATCGATGCAGAAAAAATAGAGGCAGACGAAATTGAAATGCTAGAAGATATGATTTTAGTTGCCGTAAATGAAGCAAATAAAAAAGTCGATGAAGAAACAGAAAACAAAATGGGCAAATATACAAAAGGAATGCCAGGATTATTTTAAATGAATTACCCAAAAACTATTTTAAATTTAATTGAAAGTTTTAAAAAACTTCCCGGAATTGGTGAAAAAACCGCTGAACGTCTAGCTTTAGCAGCGTTAAATTTAGACGAAGAAGATATTGAAATATTTAGTAGTTCTCTTAAAAATGGAAAAACAAAAATAAAAAAATGTGAAAAATGTGGAAGCTTAACGGAAGAAACATATTGTAACATTTGTGAAGATCCAAAAAGAGATAACTCTACCCTATGCGTAGTAGAAGAATGCAAAAATGTTATCCAATTTGAAAAAGTTGGAATTTTTAAAGGAAAATACCATGTTTTAGGAGCGTTAATTTCACCATTAGATGGAATTAACCCTGAAAACATTAACTTAAACTCTCTTATAAAAAGAATTGAAGATGAGTCAATTGCTGAAATTATTTTAGCAATCAAACCAAGTATTGAGGGAGAAACAACAGCATTATATATAAGGAAAATGCTTGAAGGAAAAGATATTAAAATAACAAAAATAGCTCATGGTATACCTATGGGTGCAGATATTGATTATATTGATCCTCTAACCTTAGAAATAGCAATGGAAGATCGAACAACAATCTCATAATTATATATAAAAAAAATATAATTAATTGAGGTGTTTTATGTTAAATAAAATAATAACAATATTAAAAAAAATAGTTGTAAGTTTTTTCACTTTATATGGCTATAATGTCATTGTTCCAGCTACTGCAATAATCCCTATAAATATTATTACAGTAGCTCTTTTAACAGTATTTAGTTTACCTGCCCTATTATGTTTAATCGTAATAAAAATATTAATATACTAGATCAAGGAGGCATTTTTATGTTAGATGATTTTCAGAATTCCCAGCCGATAGTCCATAGAATACTAAAAAAAGCAATCGAAAAAGACGAATGTTCACATGCGTATTTATTTGAGACAAATGGTTATCCAAATTATCAAGAATTTATTCTTACCTTCGTAAAAGCACTAGTATGCCCAGATCATCACATGAATAATCAAAAAGAATGCAAATATTGTAATCTCGTTGATTCGGGAAACTTTCCGGAACTAAAAGTCATCAACCCTGATGGCTTTTGGATAAAAAAATCACAATTACAATCTCTCCAAGACGAATTTAATAAAAAACCAATAATGGGTAATAAAAAAGTTTATATTATAAATGGAGCTGATAAATTAAATAAACAATCTGCGAATTCTATATTAAAATTTCTTGAAGAACCAGATAATAATATTGTCGCTATACTTGTTACTGATAATATATATCAAGTTTTAACTACAATAAGATCTAGATGCCAAATAATAAGTTTTAAAAACACCAAACTAACTTTTGATTCATCTATAAAGTGTGAGGAAAAAATAGAAAAATTAGTATATCAAATTAATGAAGAAGAAAATAAAGAAAAAATCCTTAAAATAATTGACTTTGTTAATTATTACGAAGCACATCATATAGATACATTACTATACTTAAGCACCCTATGGCATCAATATATAAAAACCAAAGATGAAACCGAAAAATCTTTCGAAGTAATACTATTATATTATAAAGATATACTCGCATCAAAATTAAACAGAAATATATATATATTCAATGATAAAATTAATGATATGCATAAAATAGCTGAAAAAAACACCATAGAAGAGATATGTAATAAAATTAATATAATAATGGAATTAAAACAAAACATAAAATACAATGCTAATCTAAACTTGTTAATGGATAAATTGATAATCAACTTAGAAGGGAGAAATTAGATGGCTGAAGTAATCGGAGTAACTATACCAATAAACAGAGAAATATATTATTTTAAAACAAATAAAATTAAAGTAAATAAAGGATCATTTGTCGTCGTGAAAAATGATCAAGGTCTATTTCTAGGCACAGTTGTCACTGATAAAATCAATGATGATAAAATCATAGATAAAATTGAAAGGTTAGCCACCAAAAAAGATTTTCAAACAAAAGAAAAAAATATTAAAGATGCCTATAAAGCTTTAATAAAATGCCGAAGTATTGCTCAAAAAAACAACTTAAATATGAAAATCATTGATTCATTCTATACCCTTGATAGAGATAAATTAGTATTCAGATTTACCTCCCCAGAACGTATAGACTTTAGAGTTTTAGCCAAAGAATTAGCTAAAATATATAAAGTAAGAATTGAATTAAGACAAATCGGCATTCGTGATGAAGCAAGTATTGTCGGTGGACTTGGGCCATGTGGTCAAGTATTATGCTGCGTCAGATTTTTAAAAGATTTAAATGCAGTATCAATCAATATGGCAAAAAATCAAAATATTTCATTGAATCCAACCAAAATAAATGGATTATGTGGAAGATTAATGTGTTGTTTAAAATATGAAAATGAAGGATATTGTAAATGCCGCTTAAATATGAAACAAATAGGTGATGAAATTGATACATCAAAAGGCAAAGGAACAATAGTTGGACTTGATATTTTAAATCAAAAATATAAAGTATCAATCCCTGATAGTGGAATAATTGAGGTTGATAAAAATGAAAGTAACTAATTTTCTTTTAGGGTATAAAAATATAAGAATTGTTCAAGATAGTGAAATGTTTAACTTTTCTATTGATTCTGTATTATTACCAAACTTTGTTACTATAACTCCGGCAAAGAAAAACATATTAGATATTGGCTGTGGTAATGCCCCTATTCCTTTAATATTATCGACAAAAACCAAAGCCAAAATAATTGGTGTTGAAATTCAAAAAGAAGTAAGTGAAATGGCTTTAGAAAGCGTAAAATTAAATAAACTAGAAGATCAAATAAAAATACTAAACGAAGATATTAAAGTATTAAAAGATAAATATCCTACAGAATCATTCGACACCATAACGTGTAATCCACCATATTTTAAAGTTTCAGAAAATTCCAGATTTAATAAAAATGACTATAAAACAATTGCCAGACATGAAGTCACATTAAACCTACAAGAACTTTTTAATATCTCAAAAAAATTGCTAAAAAACGGTGGAAATATCGCCATTGTTCACAGACCAGAAAGATTAGTTGATATTATAACCACAATGCGAGGAAATAATATTGAACCTAAAAAAATAAGATTTGTATACCCGAAACAAAATTCTAATTCAAATGTTTTATTAATTGAAGGAATAAAAAATGGAAAACCTGGATTGCAAATAATGCATCCTTTATATATAGAAGATGAAAATGGTAATTATACAAACGAAATAACAAGAAATTTTACAAATGAAGGTGATAAATAATGCGTCAAAAAAGTTATGATAATACGCCAACATTATATCTTGTTCCCACCCCTATCGGAAATATGGAAGATATAACGTTAAGAGCGCTTAATATTTTAAAAGAAGTAGACTTAATATTTGCCGAAGATACAAGAGTTACAAATATGCTTTTAAATCATTTTGGTATAAAAAAGAAATTAATTTCTAGTCATTTATATAACGAAGAAAATAATGAAAAAAAAGAAATTGATTACTTAAAAGAAGGTAAAAATATAGCTGTTGTTAGCGATAGAGGTACTCCAGTTATAAGTGACCCAGGATACATTCTAGCCCAAAATGCCATCAAAGAAGGTTATAATGTTGTCTGTCTACCCGGTCCCACCGCAGTAATACCTGCTGTAGTAATGTCAGGCCTAGCCGGAGGTCCATTTACTTTCTATGGTTTCTTAAATAGTAAAGATTCTAAACAAAAAAAAGAATTAGAAAAATTAAAGTCAATTCCTCACCCTATTGTTTTTTATGAAGCTCCCCACCGCTTACTTAAAACATTAAATAATATTTATGAGGTATTTGGTAATAGAAATATTGCTATTGTCCGGGAAATAAGTAAAAAATATGAGGAAGTAATTAGAGACACCCTAGAAAATATTATAAATGAAATTGATACTTTAAAAGGTGAAATTGTCTTAGTAGTAGACGGAAATCATGAAATAAAAAATTATGATAATATACCAATAGAAACTCACGTTAATTTATACATAGAAGATGGTTTAAAACCAAATGACGCTATTAAGAAAGTCGCAAAAGAAAGAAATATACCAAAAAGTGAAGTTTATAGTAAGTACCATAAACTATAAACAAAACTTATCGCAGCAAATGGGCTGCTTTTTTATTCAAAAATTTCCCTCATTTATAAATTCGTGATATAATATTCAAGGAAAAAAAGGTGATAACATGAAATTAATAATTGGTTTAGGAAATCCAGGAAAAGAATATGAAAATACAAGACATAATGCTGGATTTAAATTTATTGATAAATTTGCCGAAAGTAAAAATTTAAAAATAAACCAACAAAAATTTTCAGGACTATATACTGATTTTAATTATAATGGAGAAAAGATAATTCTTTTAAAACCCCAAAAATATATGAACTTATCAGGAGAAGTTGTAAAAGACTTTATGAACTTTTATAAAATAAATAGTAATGATATATTAGTAATATGTGATGACCTAGATACTGAACTTGGAAAAATAAAAATAAAATATAAAGGTTCATCAGGTGGTCATAATGGTTTAAAAAATATTGAAAATAATATTAACACAAATGAATACAAAAGAATTAAAATAGGAATATCAAATGATAAAAAAGCAGACCGTATAAATTACGTAATTGGAAAAATGCCCAAAGCAGACTTATCTAAATTAAATGAAGTAATTGACAAAGCCCCAGAAATATTAACCGATTATTTAAACATGACCTTTGATAATTTAATGAATAAATATAACCAAAAGGGGTGAAATATGAGCTTTCTAGACAACATATTCAAAGAAAGTGCTCATGAAATAGTAGGATTAAACAGTGAATTAAAAGCAATTTATATATTGGATAAATTTAAAAAAGAAAACAAATCAGTATTATATGTTACCTCAACACTTCATGAAGCACAGCAAATATATAATGAACTAACTCACCATACAGAAAATGTATGGTTTTTCCCTATGGATGATTTTATCACAAGTGTAGCAATTGCTACATCACCAGAATTAAAAACAACAAGATTAGAAACAATGAATAATATTTTAAAAAAAGATAAATCAATTGTAATCACTAACCTTATGGGATATTTAAGATATTTACCAAACAAAAATTTATTTAAGGAAAGTTATATAACCCTAAAAGTAGGAAAAGAATACAAAATAGAAAGCTTAATTAATCAATTATTTAACCTAGGATATAAAAAAGAAACCACAGTAAACATGACTGGAGAAATAGCCACTAGAGGTTTTGTCTTAGATATATTTCCCATAAATTCAGATAATCCAATAAGAATTGAATTTTGGGGTGATGAAATTGATTCTATAAAAACATTTGATATAGATTCACAACTAACAACATCAAAAATAGATGAAATAACAATATATCCAAATACCGAAAACATAATGAAAAATTATGAATTCGGAAGACACCATAAAGATCTAATTAAAGACGAAGGAACAACAAATATATATGGATATTTAGATAGTCCAATAACCATATATAACAATTATCAAAATATAATTACAAATTTAACCTTACTTGAAGATGAAATAATTAATTATAATATCGGTATAGAAGTAGACCCTAAAACAAAATATATGTTTGATTTTAATGATATAAAACCAAAAGAAACAATCATATTTGAAGATTTAGACGAATTATCATTAAAAATAAAAGATTGTATAATTTATAAAAACACTGAAGTTTCACCATTCCCAAAAGAAGCTAAAGAAATTAACAAAAGATTAAATAATTACATAAAACTAAAAAAAACAGTTATTATATGTTTAAATAGTCGTTATCAAATAAATAGATTTTTAGACTTCTTAGAAAACAAAGATATAACATATACAAATGACAAAGAAATATTTCCCGGAAAAATAAATATAATAGTTAAAACTTTAAATGAAGGTTTCCAAATAAACAATATGGTTGTGATTACAGAAGCTGAATTATATGGAAAAAAATCAGAAAGTAATTATAAAACAAAATTTAAATATGGTACAAGAATAAAAGATATAACAAAATTAAATATAGGTGACTATGTAGTTCATGGAACACACGGAATCGGAAGATATGTTGGTTTAAAAACATTAGTTAAAAATGGACTTAAAAAAGATTATTTAACAATCGCATATAAAGATGATGATAAACTTTATATTCCAGTAGAAAAAATAGATTTAATTACAAAGTATTCTGGCAAAGAAGGAATTACTCCAAAACTAAATAAATTAGGTAGTTCAGATTGGCAAAAAACCAAAGCAAAAGCAAGAAAACATGCTGAAGATATCGCTGAGGATTTATTAAAAGTTTATGCCATAAGAGAATCAAAAAAAGGATTTGCCTTTGAGCCTGATGGAAAAGATCAAATAGATTTTGAAAAACAATTTAAATATGAAGAAACAAAAGATCAGCTTAGAGTAACCGAAGAAATAAAAAAAGACATGGAAGCACCTAAACCAATGGATAGACTATTATGTGGAGATGTTGGTTTTGGAAAAACAGAAGTTGCTTTTAGAGCCATATTTAAATCAATCATTTCTGGAAAACAAGCAGCTATCTTATGCCCTACAACCATTTTATCTGAACAGCATTATAAAAATGCTATGGAAAGATTTAAAGATTTTAAAATAGATATAGCCATATTAAACCGTTTTGTAAGTCCAGCTAAAGTAAAAAAAATATTAGAAAAGCTTGAAAAAGGACAAATAGATTTATTAATTGGAACACACCGTATTTTAAGTGATGATGTAAAATTTAATGATTTAGGATTACTTGTTATTGATGAAGAACAAAGATTTGGTGTAAAACATAAAGAAAAAATAAAACAATACAAAAACAATATTGATGTTTTAACCCTATCAGCTACCCCTATCCCACGAACTCTTCAAATGTCCATGGCAGGAATAAGAAGTCTATCATTAATAGAGACCCCACCAAAAGATAGATATCCAGTTCAAACCTATGTATTAGGTGAAAATAAACAAATAATAAAAGACGCAATTGAAAAAGAACTTTCAAGAGATGGACAAACATTTATCTTATATAATAATGTCCAAAATATTGAAACAAAAAAAGCTGAAATTCAAAAATTAGTACCATCAGCAAAAATAGCTATTGCTCATGGAAAAATGAGTAAAATAGAACTTGAAGACGTTATGATGAAATTTGTAAATAAAGAATATGATGTTTTACTATGCACAACAATAATAGAAACAGGAATAGATATAGAATCTGCAAATACATTAATAATCATTGATGCAGACCATTTTGGCCTATCACAGTTATATCAAATAAGAGGAAGAATTGGAAGAAGCAATAAAATCGCCTACTGTTATTTAATGTATAATAATAAAAAAATCTTATCAGAAGTTGCCACAAAAAGATTAAAAGTAATAAAAGACTTTACCGAACTAGGAAGTGGTTTTGCAATTGCTATGCGTGATTTATCAATAAGAGGAGCCGGTGATTTATTAGGAAGTCAGCAAGCTGGATTTATTGATAGTATTGGTATTGAACTTTTTATGCAAATGGTTAATGAAGAAATAGCTAAACTACAAGGAAAAGAAATACCAAAAGAAAAAGATGATAAACAACCTTTAGTAGATGTTGAAACAACCATTGATGATAAATATGTTTCTGATGAAGAATTAAAAATTGAAATTCACAAAAAGATAAATTCAATTGATTCATATAAATCTTTAGATGAAGTAAAACATGAATTAGAAGATCGTTTTGGTAAATTATCTGATAGTCTTATTGTATACATGCATGAAGAACTATTTGAAAAATTAGCCGAAGAACTTAACATTACTAATATAAGACAAACCAAAAATTCAATTGAAATATCTCTACCAAAAGAATTAACTAATAATATTGATGGAGAAAAATTATTCTATGAAGTTTCAAATATAACACGAATGTTTAGATTTAGTATGAAATTTCAAAGATTAATTATTACACTTGATACAGTTAAATTAGATAAACACTTTGTTTATTATTTACTTGATTTATTAAAAGCAATTAAAAATGCACAAAAAAACTGATTTTACATGATGTGAACCCCGTTTAGGAGACATCAAATAAAAAACTAATTTATAAAAAATCAAGGGCGAACGAAGTGAGTTCAACTAGACCCTTGATTTTTATTATATAAATATAATATTTATTCAAATAAAGTTTATCTTTATTTATCTTTTTTATTATATTCTTTCTTCTTATTAATTTTCTTTCCCCTAAGTCTATTTGTGTTATAAAATTCTATCCACTCTTCAACTAAAATTATATATTCTTCTAAAGATGTGATATTATTATTGTACAAAGTTTCTTTTTTAAGAAGAGAGTGCCAACTCTCAATTGGTGAATCATCTATTGGTGTACCTTTTCTAGCCATAGAAATAGTAATACCATTAGATTCACAAATTGCTTTGTATTCATAAGATGTATACTGGAATCCTTGGTCGGAATGTATTATTAATCCAGCTACATCTTTTCTTTTGACTATAGCTTCATTCAATGTATCAATAACTAATTTATTATCATTATGTTTAGATATATTATGAGCTACAACTTTTCTATCATATAAATCAATAATAGTTGATAGATATGCACGAGAACCTTTAAATATAAGATAAGTCACATCTGTATCCCATACTTTATTTGGTGCATCAGTATTAAAATTTCTATTTAATAAATTTGGCTTAATATTATCTTCTATTCTTTCATTTTTATTTTTCTTTTTTGCCTTTCTTACATATTCAGGCATTAAATTATATTTTTTCATTATTCTTAAAACCTTCTTTCCATTCATTACAACCCCATATTTGATTTTTAGGCCTTCCACAAT
>CACZST010000009.1 GCA_902783895.1 uncultured Erysipelotrichaceae bacterium | reverse complement strand
TATTGATTTAGAAACTATTTCAAAGGCAACTGGACTTTCTATAGAAGAGATACAAAATATAAAATAAATAAAACATGCCCCTGACATAATTAAAGTGGTTTAACCACTTTTTTTGTGTACTTTTTAAAAGTAAATGCATATCTTAAAGTGAGGGGTGATATAGTGGCATCTTATAAAGAAATAGTAACAAAAGCGATAATTGGAAAAGGGAAGAAACATTTTAAGGATAAGTATACTTTAGAAGCTGAGTTTGATCCAACTACAATACTTGGGTGCTGGGTCATAAATCACAATTTTAAGGGTTTTAAATCAGGAGATAAAATTGGTGTGGATGGTTCTTTTGATATAAATATTTGGTATTCTTATGATAATGATAGTAAAACGGCTGTTATTAATAAAACAATTGAATATAACGATTTATTCAATGTTCGAATAAGAGATAATGCTGATTTATCTGGTGATACAGATATTATTGTAAGGTCTTTAAAACAACCCGCATGTTTTGGTGTTAATATTTTAGAAGATAAAAAGGTATCATTTAATATTGAAAAGGAACTTGGTGTTGAAATTGTTGGTGAAACAAAGGTGAAAATCGCAATTGAAGATGATGAGGAACCTTGGGATATAATAGATGATGAGGTTTCTTCTGATACTATGAAAGAAATTGATGAAAGTGTTGATGAAGATTATTTAAAATAGACGTTCGGTTGAACGTTTTTTAATTTATGTTATAATTATAAAGAGATGATTTTATGAGTAATATATATTTGATAAGACATGGTTTTACACCAGCTAATAATGCTAATTATAATGGTCAAAGGGATTTGAGAAAGATTGCTGTTGATAGTGAAATGCCTTTAGAGAAAACTTTTGGAAGAAGGCAAGCTAAGGAACTTGGAGATTATTTGAATTTTCTTGCTGGTAAAACTTTAATATTAGTGTCTCCTTATAAAAGATGTATTGAAACTATGGACATTGCTTTGAGTAGGCTTTCTTTAAATTATGTAAGTAATAATGTTGAAATTAGGATTATGGATGATCTTCATGAAATTGATTCTGGAATTCATTATGCAAGGACTAAGGAAGAGGTTTTAGAGGTTTGTCCAAAAGCTAGGTTATTTTATTTACTTAAAAAAATTGGCTCTTGGGATTTGCCTTATATTGAGGGCGAAAGTGAACATGATGTTGGTCAAAGGGTTCAAAAGGTAGGCTTAATGCTTAAAAAGATGGGCGACGAGGATTTATATGATAATATTTTAGTTTTTGGTCATGGAAGTGTGAACAGATGGCTTTATTATTGGATTAATAATAAGGTTTTTAATACGAAGATAAAAAATTGTGAGGTTATAAAAGGAAATGGTAAAGATGCTGGAAGGAGTTTATTTATTCCAGAGGTTTATGTTCCAAGTGGTTATATGATTGATATAAATGATTATATTAATGATGTTAACAAAAAAAGGTTGACAGATAAATAGCTTTATGGTAGAATTTAATTACGAAATGGAGGGATATTATGGCAGTTAAATTAAGATTACTTCGTATGGGTAAAAAAAGAAGTCCTTTTTACAGAATAGTTGCGGCTGATTCTAGAACAAAAAGAGATGGTAAATATATCGAACTTGTAGGTACATACAACCCAGTTGCTGATCCTGCAGAATTTAAAATTAATGAAGAAGTAGCTTTAAAATGGCTTTCTAATGGAGCTCAACCAACTGATACAGTTAAGAGTTTATTAAGTAAAGCTGGAATCAATAAAAAATTCCATGAATTAAAAATGAAAAAAGAAAGTAAATAATTATGGATTATAAGAAATTAACAGAATATTTAGTTAAAAGTTTAGCTAAAAAACCAGATTTGGTAACGGTAAATGTTTTGGAAAATGATATTATTACAATTGATGTTTCAATTAGTGAGTCTGATATGGGTGCGGTTATTGGCCGTGGCGGATTAAATGCTAAGGCTATAAGAACACTTATTCAGGCAGCAAGTAATAATGATCAAGGTAAGAAAACAAGGGTGAACATAGAATCTTTATAGATTTTATGTTTTTATTTACTTAAAATTATTGATGTGATATTATTAATTATAGGGTGATAATAATGAAAAAGGGATTTACATTAATTGAACTTATGGCGGTTATTATTATATTAGGTGTAGTTTTAGTGATTGTAACTACTAATGTTACGGGTATTTTATCAAGGTCAAAGGATAAGCTTAATAGTGAGCAACAAGATGAAATTATAAATGCAGCCAGGCAATGGGGGATGCGTAATGTTACGATAAATGGTAGTAATCCTTCATTAAATTATGTGACAATTGATACTTTACAAAAGTCTGGTTATTTAGATAATAAGGATATTAAAGATTTAACTACTGGTGGGATTATTTCAAAGGATACTAAAATTTGTATAACTTATGATAATAATCAACTTGAATATGAATATAAAGGGAGCTGCTAATATGAAAAAAGGATTTACATTAATTGAACTTTTAGCGGTAATTGTTATTTTAGGAGTTATTGCTTTAATAGTTACATCGTCTGTTACTGGAACAATGAATAAATCTAAGAAATCACTTTCTTCAACTCAAACAAAAACATTTGAAGATGCGGCTAATAAATGGGGAACTTTAAATGCGGATAAAATGCCAACTTCAAATGGTGATTATATTGATGTTGATTTAAGTACTTTAGATTCTGATGGTTATATCGATAGTAGTGAATTAAATGATCCAAGTAATAATAAAAAGATTTGTGGTTTTGTAAGGATTACGTATAAGGATGATTCAAATACTAAAAATACTTATACATATGAATTTAATAAAAAAAGTTGTTAAAGCCGAATTTAATTTCGGTTTTATTTTAGCAAGTGGTATAATATTTTTTTGTAAAAGGAGTGGCCAATGAAAAGGATAATTAATTTTTTAAAAAAAATATGGTTTAAATTGTTTGGTAGATTTTATAAGAAAAAAAGATTTGAAAATATTGTTTTTTATTCATTTGATGATGGAAATAATTATAAGATTTCTAGATATACTTTTAGTGGTGTTCTTCCGGATGAGTCTAATTTCAAAAATGTTTCAGAACCTCAAGTTAAGCAATCTTTTGATAAAAATATATTTATAGCAGTTCCAATGTTTATTTTATGGGCACTTTTTGATAAGAATGATAAGCCTAAATTAGATAGGAAAGATTCTTATAATAAAACAAAGACTATTATGACTAAAGATGCTTCTTTAAAGTTAAAAGATGAAACAGTTAAACTAAATGAAATTGCTTCTAAAGAAAAGGAAGCTTTAGATAATATAAATAAAATAATAAATGAAGATAAAGATAAAGTTATAGATAGTAAAAAAAGGGATTTAAATAAAGAAAAGGTTAATGAAGATAATAATTTAAAAAGTAAAGAAGCTGCATTCAAAAAAGGTATATCAAATGATTATAATTTAAATAATAAATCTAAATTAATTGATGATATGGTTATAAATGAAAAAAAATCAAAAATTGATATGCGTGAGGCAATGGAAGTATCACAGTTAGTTGATGATGAAGTTGTTTCAAAAAATATAATTTTTAAAAATAAAAAAGATCCTAAAATGATTTCTTCAATTCTTATGGATAATCTTTTAATACCCGCACTTGGTATTTTATCTATTGGTTATATTGGTAAAGCTTTTAAACAAATAAGACTTAATAATAGAATTAATATGGCAAATGCAAGGCTTACTGATGATGTTTTTAGACCTAAAAGGTTAAATTTTCTAACTTTATTTAGTAAGAAAAAGACTGAGGCTTTGACTGATAATTTACTTATGGAAAATATGGAAAATGTTCAAGTTTTAAAGTATCAAACTGTTAAAAATTTTGGAAAAGAAAAAGGTTTAGATTTTATGAATTTAATGGGACAAGTTAATAATATTGAAAATGAACTTGATTATGATTTTAATGTTAAGAAAAAAAGACGTGGTAAGGTTAAAATGATTAATGGAAATAAACATTCAAGGTGATGTTAGTATTTCCATTTTTTGTTATATTAATATATATTTTGACATATTTTTTAATAGGTGGTTAAAATGAAAAAAAATATACTATTTATATTTTTATGCCTTTTCATAAATTTAGATATGGTATCGGCTACTGATATAAAATTAGCTGAGGGAGCGAAGTCAGCTATATTAATTGAGGCAAGTACTGGTCAAATTTTATTTGAGAAAAATGCAGATGAGAAATTAGTGCCAGCTTCGATGACAAAAATGATGAGTATGCTTTTAATATTAGAGGCAATTGAAAATGGGAGTTTAAAGTGGAATCAGGAAATTACAGTAAGTGAAAATGCATCAAAAATGGGTGGAAGTCAGATTTTACTTGAAACAGGTGAGAAAATGAAGGTTAAGGATTTATTTAAAGGTGTAGCAATTGCGTCAGGAAATGATGCGGTTGTCGCTTTGAGTGAATCTGTTTCAGGAACTTTAGACGCTTTTGTTAGTAAAATGAATGAAAGAGCAAAGGAATTGGGTCTTAAAAATACTAATTTTAAAAATCCTCATGGTCTTGATACAGCGAATCATTATTCAAGTGCACGTGATATGTCTTTAATTGCTAAGGAATTAGTAAAACATGAGAAAATATTTGAATTTACTTCTGTATATGAAGATTATTTAAGAGAAGGTACTGATAAGAAAATATGGCTTGTAAATACTAATAAATTGGTTAGATTTTATGATGGGGTTGATGGTTTAAAGACTGGATTTACTGAAGGTGCGGGATATTGTTTAACAGCTACGGCTAAGAAAGATGGTATGCGCGTTATTGCGGTGGCAATGGGTGAAGCGACTAGTAAAGATAGAAATAAAGAAGTAAGTGAAATGCTTGATTATGCTTTTGCGCAGTATAAAATAGAAAAATTAGTTGATGATAAATTTTCTCTTGGAAAATATAAAGTATATAATGGTAAGGATGAATATGTAAATGTTATTCCAAAAGAAGAGGTGAGTATTCTTAGGAAAAAAGGTGAAAAAAATATAAAAGCAACTTATGATAAAAAAGTTGATTTAATAAATGCACCTATTAAAAAGGGTGATGATGTGGGCATTTTAAAGGTAAAGAAAGATGGTAAAGTTTTAAAAGAAGTTAAACTTACGGTTTCTAAAGATGTAAAAAAAGCAAATTATTTAGAGCTTTTAGGCAGAAATATGAAAGATATGATTACCGGTAATATAAGTTTGTAATACTGATATTAATTTATCGGTATTTTTTTTATTTGTGTTTTATAGTATAATTTGTTTTAGGTGATTTTTGATGGAAAAACTTGTTTTAAATAATATTACTGGAATTATTGTCTCTAGAGATGCTTATATTCAAGATGAAGATAAAAGATGCAATTTTATTACTATTGAAGATAATAATGAAATAATTTTGATGCTTAATTTATCAATGGGACAGGAGTATACATTAGAAAGCTATAATGAAGTTTTCGCTGATGATAAAACTACTCAAGAAATTTTGTATGAATTTAATCCTGATGATTTTTATAGTAGTTTTGAGATTGATGAGATTGTTAAAGTAACTAATTATAGGAAAGGTGTTTTAATTAATAACTTTAATAATCAAGTTATTGTTAAATCGGATTTACTTGAGTTTGAGGATGCTTCTTCTCATAAGTTTTTTTTAGATTATATGAATAACTGTATATACTGTAGATTTGATTATTATGAGGTTGATTCATGTGTTAAATCTCATACTGTATATGAAAAGGGTAAGAGATGTGAAATTAAGAAAAGAGAATTTAAAAGATTTTTTCGAAATTTAATTAGTATAGATATAAGTTTTGAGTAATACTATAATTTTTAATAAGAATTTCATAATTGATATGTTATAATGATAGAGTGTAGTTAGAAGGTAGATATAATGTCAAAGGTAGTAAATAGTATATTAGGTTTTGCGATTGGTGATGCGATGGGTGTTCCAATTGAATTTACTTTAAGGAAAGATCTTATAAATAATCCAGTTGTTTCAATGAAAGGATATGGTACATATGATGTTCCGGAAGGTACATGGTCAGATGATACTGCTTTAACTTTAGCAACTATGGATTCAATTATAAATGTTCATGGGATTGATTATGAGGATATGATTAAGAGATTTTGTGATTTTGTAAATAGTAGTGAATATACGGCGACAGGGGAAGTTTTTGATATTGGCATTACTACTAAACAAGCTCTAATGAACTATTATAATAATCATGAAAGACCAACTAAATGTGGTCTTAGTGGGGTTAATAATAATGGTAATGGTTCACTTATGAGAATGCTACCAATTGCTTTATATACTTTTTATGAACTTACTGATGATGAACAGGTTTTAGATATTGTTAAAAAAGCATCATCACTTACACATGCACATGAGTTTAGTATTATGGGATGTTTTATATATGTTAAATATGTTCATTTTTTACTTTCTGGATTTGATAAGTTTGAGGCTTTGGAAAAGGTTAGGGAACTTAATTATTATAAATTTAGTGAAGATGCGAGAAGATGCTATAAAAGATTTTTATCAACTGATTTTTATAAACTTGATTTAGATTATATAAAATCAACTGGATATGTTGTTGATACACTTGAGGCAGTAATATGGACTTTTTTAAATACTAATTCATTTATGAAAGCTATTGTTGGTTCAATTAATTTAGGTGGTGATACTGATACTATAGGAGCGATTACAGGATCACTTGCGGGTCTTTATTATGGAATTAATGAAGATCTTTTAAATAAGCTTCAAAATAAAGATTATATTCTAGATTTATCTGAAAAGTTTGATGAGGAAATTAGACTTAACATATTAAAGTTTGATGAGGAAATTGGAGATAAATTTGGAATTATAAAAGGAAATGAGAAAATATTTTTTATTAAAACTGGGGCTAATGGTTCAATTTATGGATTTCAAAACAAATATATTAAGATAGCGAAAACCATTAATTATAAATATGGCCTTACGGTGATTGTTTCGGCTAATAATGAGGCTGTGAAAACTTTAGAAAATGATTTTAATGTGCTTAGTAATTATATTAATGAAAATTCAGAGATATATTTTATGGGACATTCTAATGGAGCAATTTTAGGTATTCAAACTGAATATAAAAATGAACAGATTAAAAGAATGCTTTTAATAAATTGCCCTTTAATGATTAATTTACATAAAACAAAGGAAGGAATTAAGGAATATCATGGTGATCTTACATTTGTTTATGGTAGTAAAGACCCATCTGCTTCTTATATACCTTTAATTCAAACATTTAAAAGGATAAAGGTTGAGGTTGCTCGTGGTCAGGATCATAACTTTAGTAAAGGCAGTGAATTTTTAAATCTTCCAGAAAAATATTTATTTTATGATTTTAAGAAAGTAAGTTGATACTTATTTTTCTTTTGCTTACTTGTTTGCATATATAAATTGTGCTATTATTATATTAGTTTTATAAGCTTTGGAAAGGAGCGATTTAAATGGAAGAATTTATTCCAGATATTTATCAAAAGAGTATTTATACGATTGATTATACTAAATTACTTAATAGCGGTATTAAGTGTCTTTTATTTGACTTAGATAATACTATAGTTCCATCAAATGAAACTGAAGCACCTCAAAAAGCTAAAGATTTATTTATTTCTTTAAAGCAAAAAGGTTTTAGAGTTGTAATTTATACAAATAGTCCAATGTTTAGACTAAGAGGATTTAAAAATTATTTGAAGGTTGATGGCGTAAGTAATGCGATGAAACCTAGAGTAAAAAAATTGATTAAATTTATGAATCAAAATAATTATTTAGCATCTGATTTAGCGATAATTGGAGACCAAATAATGACAGATATTAGAGTTGGAAATAGGGTTGGGATAACAACTATTTTAGTTAATCCTGTATCTTCTAAAGATTTTATTTTAACAAGATTAAATAGGCATTTCGAGAAGAAAATAAAGAAAAAATTACGTGACCATGATTTATTTAATGAGGAGAAATATTATGATTAGATGTTTAG
The DNA here is from genome assembly GCA_902783895.1 of uncultured Erysipelotrichaceae bacterium. Taxonomy (GTDB): domain Bacteria; phylum Bacillota_I; class Bacilli_A; order RF39; family UBA660; genus Coprosoma. Next base: position 41,138 of record CACZST010000009.1, on the reverse strand, counting down.
GTTGCGGGGTGATAATGCAAAATGAAGATAGTAAAAAGGAAGGTTATACTAAAGATTTAAATAATAAGTTTTGTGAAAGATGTTTTCAGATAAAGCATTATAACAATTATTCTTTCTCTTCTAAGGATAACTTGGAGTATTTAAAAAATATAGAAAAGATAAATAAAACAGGTGATTTAGTATTATTAGTTACTGATTTTTTGAATTTGTATAATTTAAATGATATTGAAATAAAAAATCCAATAATACTTGTTATTACAAAAAAAGATATATTACCTAAAAGTATTGATGATGAATATTTCCTTAAAAAAATAAAATTAAATGTAGTAGGTAAAATATTTGTTTCCGGTAAGAATAATTATCATTTAGATGAACTTTATGATATGATTTTAAAAAATAAAAAAAGTGATAATGTATATGTGGTTGGATTTACAAATGCTGGTAAATCAACTTTAATAAATAAGTTTTTAAAAAATTATGGTGGTATGCCTGAAGATATTACAACAAGTAATTTACCTTCGACAACACTTTGTATGAATCCAATTAAAGTAAATGATGATCTAACACTTATTGATACACCAGGAATTTTAGATGAAGGTAGTATTTATTTAAAAGCTAATTTTGAACAATTAAAAAGGATTTTACCTAGAAAAACAATAAGACCAATTACATATCAGATAAAACATTTTCAGACATTATTTATTGATGATTTTGCCTCTTTAACTTTAGATGATAATAATATTACCCTTTATATGTCAAATGATTTAAAACTTGAAAGATTTTATAAAGATAAAGTAAAAGAAGATTTTGTTTATTATGATATTGATATTAAAAGTGGATATGATTTAGTGATAAAAGGCTTAGGGTTTATTAAATTTATGAAATCTGGTCATATTAAATTAGGACTTTTAAAAGATGTTTCCTTTGAAGTTAGAATATCAATTATCTAAAACAAGTTAATTATTTACCAAAAATATTACTTTTTTTGATAAACTGGTATTGTAAGATAGGGAGGATTAAATATATGAAAAAATTATTTTTAACGCTAACAATATTTCTTTTAAGTATATCTTTTTATCCAGTAAAAGCAATAGAGAAAACCGCAGATATACTAAAGAAAAATGTTGTGACTGAGGGTGATGGACTTTATAAAGACACCACTATAGCAGGAAGATATATTTATAAAGGAGGTAATCCAAATAACTATATTAAATTAGGTGATGATCTATATAGAATAATATCGTTAGAAAAAGATGGAACAATAAAGGTTATTAAACAGGAAAGTATCGGATATATGGCATGGGATGAGGAAAATGCTAGATATTCAACAAATAGTGATGATTTTTGCACAAGCCAATATGGTTGTAAATCATGGGGAAGTAATACAACTACTTTAGATACAAATGGTAACAAAGTAACCCAAATGCCACGGGAAGTAAATGGGACACTTAAAAATTTACCAGATAAAGAGGCAAGTTTAAATACATATTTAAATAATGATTTTTATAATAATTTAAATGATGATGTAAAAAGTTTGATAGTAGAAAAATTGTGGAATGTTGGACCAACTGCAGATAATCAAACAAATTTATCAGAAAGTATAAAAGAAGAAAGTGCATATAAGTGGAAGGGTAAAGTAGCCTTAATGAATGCGACTGATTATGTAAAATCATCCTCAAATGTTGCGTGTATGAGTGTAAAAGATTATTTATGGGATTATGTTGGCAATAATTCAGTGTGTTATACTAATAGTAGTACACATAATTATTTATATTCAAATAATTATCCGTGGATGCTTTCACCTGGTTCTGATCAATATGCGGGCGGCTTGTTCAATGTCTCTGACAGTTATAGTGCGTTATCAGGCAACTACAGGGCGATGGACAGACTCGCCGCCCGTCCTGCATTCTTCCTATTAGCTAAAACTACATTAAGCGGAGAAGGAAGTCAGACTAATCCATATACAATTTCAAAATATATGGAAGAAATAAAAGAAGAACCAAAAGATGAAGGAAATAAAGATGAAATAAAAGTAGATAACGGACAGGTAGTAGAGGTACCATCCACATCAGCTTTTGGTTCAATAATAATTGCAGGTTTAGGACTCGCTTGTGTAATTGGGTCAGCTTTGATAATGAAAAGAATTACAGGAAAAAAGGTAAAATAATATAAATCTTAGATAATATATTTAAAAAAGATTATTTAATCTTATTAGGTTTTAATAATCTTTTTATTTTAAACTTTGTTTATTATTTTATTTGTGATATTATTATAATAGGTGATGAATATGCTAGGGGCAATAGTTGGAATTGAAGAAGATACTATACTAGTTAAATTAAATATTGAACTTAATAAATTTCAAAATTTGGTAAATTTACATGTGGTAATGGAAGATGCTGATGAGATTTTTGTTGGTGAGATTATAGATATAAAAAATGGGATTGCTTATGTGAATTTAATTGGTCAAATTATTGATAATAAATTTGTATTTGGGGTTATGAGAAAGCCTTCTTTTGCTGCAACAGTAAAAATTATATCTAAAGAAAAAATACCTATGATTATAAGTGTTGATAATTATGAGGAGAAAAAGAATTTATTTATTGGGGATAGTCCTATTTATCCAGGTGTTAAAATTGGATTTGATATTAATTCTTTTTTTGCTAATCATTTTGCGATATTTGGTTCAACTGGTTCTGGTAAATCATGGGGAGTTGCTAAACTTATTCAAAGTATTTTTGAAAAACAAAATACGGTTGCATATAGAGCATCAATATTTATTTTTGATGCTTATGGTGAATATCATAAGGCATTTGAATCAATTAATAAAAAGGTTCCTGAGATTAGTTTTAAGGCATATACAACTAATACAAAATTTTCGGATACGGAAATATTAAAAATACCTTTATGGCTTTTATCGGTTGATGATATTGCACTTTTACTTAATGCGACATCAGCTAATCAAATTCCAATAATTGAAAAAGCTTTGAAGTTGGTTGGTCTTTTTTGCAGAGAAGATGATGAGGTTATTAAACAAAAAAATGATATTATTGCAAGAGCAATATTAGAGATTTTATCTTCTGGAAATAATTCTTCACAGATAAGGGATCAGATTTTCTCTATTTTATCAACTTATCATACTAAGGATTTAAATTTAGATACTGTTATTTATCAGCCAGGTTATTCTAGACCACTTAAACAATGTTTATTAATTGATGCATCGGGTAAAATAAGAGAAATGGAATTGCTTACTAATTTTATGCAGACGTTTAAGGATGATAATGTTGAACTTTTGATGCCTGATGGTTCATTTAAATATGGCCTTGAGGATTTAAAAATAGCTTTAGATTTTGCGCTTATAAGTGAGGGGTCTTTAACTAGTGAAAAAATTTATGATGATAATAATATATTAAGGGTTAGACTTCATTCACTTTTAAATGGGGATTATGCAAAATATTTTGAATGTGATGAATATGTATCTAAGGATGATTATATTAAAGATTTGCTTACAGCACCTAATGGTAGAAAGGCTCAGATAATTAATTTTAATATTAATTATGTTGATGATAGATTTGCGAAAACAATTACAAAAATTTATTCTAGATTATTGTTTGAATATGCGAAGAACTTAGATAGAAGAGCATCACTTCCCTTCCATATAATTTTAGAGGAAGCTCACAGGTATGTTCAAAATGATAATGATGTTAATTTACTTGGTTATAATATTTTTGATCGTATAACAAAAGAGGGAAGGAAATATGGTGTTTTACTTGGCCTTATTTCTCAAAGACCTTCTGATTTATCTGAAACTTCTATTTCACAGTGTAATAATTTTTTGATATATAAAATGCTTCACCCAAGGGATATTCAATATATTAGGGACATGGTTCCAAATATTACTAATGAAATTGTAAAAAGGCTTAGGGTTTTACTTCCAGGTAATTGTATGGCTTTTGGAACAGCTTTTAAGGTTCCAGTTTTGATAAGAATGGATAAGCCTTCGCCAGCACCTTCAAGTGATAGCTGTGATATTTCAGAAAATTGGTTTATAGATAGAAAATAAGTACGAATTTAATTCGTACTTATTTTGTCACCTTGATAAATATTTCTTTTAACCATTTCTTTATCTATGTCATTTAAAACGTTAATTTTTTTAGGAAGCCAAAGTGGTCCGATTAAATCTTCCTCCATTGGGTCGCCAGTAAGTCTTTGAATAACAATTTTGGGATTTAAATATTCTAATTGACTGCAGACAATATCGATATATTCTTCTTTGGTAAGTAAATGAAAAGGTTTAATTTTATATAGTTTTTCTAGTGGAGTATCTTTTAAGACAGAAAGCATATGTATTTTTATACCATCAACATTTAAACTATTTACATGTTTAACAGTTTCAATCATCATTTCTTTTGTTTCATATGGAAGTCCATTAATGATATGAACAACAGTAAAAATATTTCTTTCCTTTAATTTTTTAACCATATCATCAAAGCATTTTAAATCATGACATCTATTAATTAAATTAGATGTTTTTTCATGGATTGATTGAAGGCCTAATTCAACGGTTAAAAAGGTTCTTTCGTTTAACTCTTTTAAATAATCTAAACATTCATCAGTTATACAGTCGGGTCTTGTGGCAATTGCTAGACCAACGACATTATCTAATTTTAAAATTGTTTCATATTTTTCTTTTAATACTTCAACTGGAGCATAGGTGTTTGTTCGTGCTTGAAAGTAACCAATATATTTACTGTTTGGCCACTTTCTATCCATTACTTTTTTTATTGTGTTAAACTGGTTTATTAGGTCTTGTTTTGGATCGCCACCATATTCACCAGAACCAGATTTTGAGCAATATATGCATCCAGCTGTTGATTTTGTTCCATCAATATTAGGACATGTAAATCCACCATTTAGGCTTATTTTACATACTTTTGATTTAAATTTATTTTTGAAAAAATAATCTAAAGTATGATATCTTTTGTTTGAATTTGTGTAGGGAAATATCATAAAAAATCACCGGATATATTATAACAGAAAAAATAAGAAATGTGAAAAAATAATGAAAAATGGTTTATTTTTATTAAAAATGCTTTATATTATAAGGCATTTTTGATATAATGACCTTGGGAGGTATGAGAAAGTGAAAAGAAATTTACTTAAGGTATTGGGAATATCATTTTTAATTTACGTAGTACTTAGTTGGATTATTCCAGTTGGAACTTATACTGGAAATACTTTAACTACAAATGGTATTGCACCAATTGGACTTGTTAGTTTATTTACATCTCCAATTAATGCGATTTTATCATTTGCATTATATGGTGTAGCATTTGCAGTTATTGGTGGTCTATACGGTGTTATGGAAAAAACTGGTGCTTTATCAAGATTAACTGATAAGATGGCTAAAAGTTTTAGTGGAAAAGAAAAAGGATTCTTAATTTTAACTGTTATATTATTTACAGTTTTATCATCACTTACTGGTTTAATTATTCCATTATTTATTTTAGTACCATTATTCGCAGCTGTACTATTTAAATTTGGTTATGATAAGGTTACTGTTTTAGCATCAACAGTAGGTGCATTGTTAGTTGGTTCTGTTGGATCAACATATGGATTCTACATTTCTGGTTATACTAAAAACATTTTAGGTTTAGATATGAACAGTGAGATTCTTGCTAAAATAATTTTACTTGTTATATTAACAGTTGCTTTAATTTTAATTGTTTTATTTACAAGTAAGAGAAAAGAAAGAAAAACAGCTGCTAAATTAGTTGTAGAAGAAGATATAGTAGAAGTAAAAGTTCCTAAAGCTACTAAAGTTTCAGAAACTAAGAAAACAGCAGATAGTAAAAAAACTACTGCTAAAAAAACTACTACAAAAGCTACTGCAAAAACAACTACTAAGAAAACAACAACTAAAAAGACATCAACTAGAGGTAGAAAACCAAGTAGTAAATCAAATACTAAAGGTTTAGCTATTGCTCATGATGTTAAAAAGGTTTCTGATAAAAAGGTAAGTATTGTACCACTTGTTGTTATTTTAGCACTTGTGTTAATATTTGCGATTTTAGGAATGTATAACTGGTATTATGCATTCGGTATCGATGTATTTAATAATTTCTATGACAGTGTCATGAAGATTAAAATCGGTGATTTTGAAATCTTTAAAAATTTATTTGCTGGTTCTAGTCAATTTGGATACTGGAGTAATGTTGACTTTATTGCTTTAGTATTTGTTGGAGCTGGAATTATCGCATGGCTTTATAAATTAAGTTTAAATGATTTCGTTGAAAGTTTTATTGCTGGTGTTAAGGCATGGATTCCAACAGCTATCTATGTAACACTTGCAAGTATAGTTTTAACAATCTTATATTCTGCTTTATCAAGTGGAAGTGGTACTATTGTTGATACAATCAATTCTGGATTATTTGGTCTATCAGACGGATTTAATGTAATTTTAACTGGTATTGCTGGTTTAATCGGAAGTTTCTTCTTTAACGATTTATATTATTTACTTACTGATATGACAGGATATCTTTCTGGATTTGATGTTACTTCACTTCCAGTTGCTGGATTATTAGTTCAAGCAGTTTATGGTATTGGTATGATGATATTCCCTACAAGTGCAATGCTAATTGCTGGTCTAAGTTTATTTGATGTTTCTTATAAAGATTGGATTAAATATATTTGGAAATTTGCATTAATCTCATTCTTATTAGTATTGCTTGTTTGTGGAATACTAACATTACTATAATTTCCACTTAGTGAATAAAAATATCTTCGAAATTGAAGATATTTTTTAATATTTTGAAAAGAGGTAGGTTTATGAAAAAGTTTTTAGATGAGTTTAAAACATTTGCTTTAAAAGGTAATATGATGGATATGGCTGTTGGTGTTATTATTGGTACTGCATTTACTGGAATTGTAAATTCTTTAACTAATAATTTTATTAACCCAATTTTAAATTTTATAACTGGTGGGGCACGTTATAATTGGCCAGATATAGCTGGATTTATTTCATCATTTATATCTGCACTTATTAATTTCTTAATAATGGCATTTGTTTTATTTTGTTTACTTAAGGTTATTAATAAAATTACTAGTATTGGGAAAAAAGAGGAAGCACCTTCAGAGAAGAAATGTCCTTATTGTCAAAAGGAAATTGATATAAAAGCTACAAGATGTCCTTACTGTACATCAGAGCTTAAAGAAAATGCTTAGTAATTTTCTTTTTTTATGGTAAAATGTTGTAGGTGGTAGTATGGAATTTGAATATAAAATAGATGGTCAACCTTATCTTGTTAAGGTTTTGAAAAAAAATAATAAAAATACTTATATAAAAGTTCAAGATGATTTAACAATATTAATAACGACAAATTATTTAGCTACTAAAGGATATATAAAAAGAATTTTAAATGATGAAACAGATTATTTAAGAAATGTGATTGAAAAAGTAAAGGTAAGAGCTTTGAAGAATGAAGACTTCTATTATTTAGGAGAGAAATATGATATAATATTTGTAGACTTTGATAAGGTAGAGGTCGATGGTTTTAAAATATATTCTAAAGATAAGAAGCAATTAGATAAATGGCTTAAAAAACAAATGCTTGAAGTATTTGAAGAAAGGCTTCATTATAATTATGATTTATTTAATGAAGATATTCCTTTTCCTAAACTTAAAATAAGGAAAATGAAAACTAGATGGGGTGTTTGTAATAAGCGTGATACTTCTGTAACTTTAAATAGTAAACTTATTGAATATAGTTTACGTGAAATAGATTATGTAATTATTCATGAACTTTCCCATTTGGTGCATTTTGATCATTCAAAAGAGTTTTGGGAAACAGTGAAATATTATATGCCTAATTATAAAGATGCAGTTAAAGCTTTAAAGAATTAAGAGGTGGTTATGTTGAAAAAATTTGTATTATTTATTACTTTAGTTTTAATTTCTAGTATGTTTTTACATACTGGTTATGCAAAAGAACAAACTTTGGATGAACTTTATGCCCAGGTGAAGGCTAATAGGGAAGCTTATGAAAAAGCAAAAAATGAAAAACAATTAACCGAAAATGAGCGAAATGAGGCAACTGCTCAAAAGAAGCAAGTAGAAAATGAGATTTCTAATATTGAAAAGCAAGTTAAAGATATTGGTAATCAAATAGATGGTATTAAAAAAGATATTGATAAGAAAAATAAACAAATGAAGGAAATTATGAGTTTTGTTCAGGTTTCTGAAGGTAGTAATAATTATTTAGAATATGTTTTTGGTGCTAAAGATTTTACTGATTTTATTTATAGAGTTTCTGTTGCTGAACAACTTGGAGATTATAATGAACAACTTGTAAAGGAATATGAAGATGATGTTAAGAAGCTTGATGATAAGCAAAAGGAATTAAATGATCAGCAAAATTTACTTCATAATAAACAAAGTGAGCTTTCTTTATTAGAGGCTAAACTTAATAAACAAATTGAAACTATACAAGAAGGTATGCTTACAAAAGATGAAGAATATAGAACTGAAATGAATACAATTAATAACATGAAAAAATTAGGATGTCGTGGTAGTGATACTTTGACAGCTTGTAAAAATCGTATTGCAAGTCAAGTAAAACCAACTTCACCAGGTAGACCTAATAACAGTGGTTCTGGAGCGCCTGTAAGACCAAGTTCTAATGGTGTTTACTATCCGATTGCTAGAGGTTATATGACTAGTGATTATGGTCAAAGGACTGGAGAGTTCCATACAGGAATGGATTGGTCTAGTGGTAGTGTTGACCCTGTTTATTCAGTTGCAGATGGAAGGGTAATAAATATTGATTATGGTAATGCAGGTACTTGTGGTAATAATAGGGTTTATATTTTACATAATATTGGTGGCGTTCAGTATACAACTTCATATTGGCATTTAGTTAGTGTTAATGTATCAGTTGGACAGGATGTTACAGCAAATACGCAAATTGGTAAAATGGGCGGCAGGGGTTATAAAGATCCTTGTGCATCTGGTGGTCATGTACATTTAAATTTATTTAGAGGTTATACAACTACAAATAGTGGAAGAATTAATCCTAAAATAATTGTACCTTCACCAGGTGAATGGAATTATTTCTCAGGTCGTTAAAAAGAATTTTGAAAATTCTTTTTTTTGACATATTAGGTGTTTTACTTTTGTTATAATTATAAAAGGTGGTATAATGAAAGTAAAAGTTTTTGATGAAAGTCACGAAAAAGATTTAGAAGATGTAATTAACAAATTTATTTTAGAAAATGAACCAGAAATTATTGATATTAAATTTTCAACAGCTATATCAGTATTTTCAGAAGAACAAGTTTATTGTTTTTCAGCGCTTATGGTTTATCGGTAGGTGAGAGGTATGAAAAAGACAGGCTTTTTAGCTGGTGCGGCTATTTCAACGATAGGAATTGTTATTTGTAAGGTGATAGGGCTTGTTTATGTTATTCCATTTTATGCAATTATTGGAACGCAAGGTGGAGCACTTTATAGTTATGCTTATTCTATTTATAATGTGTTTTTAAATTTAGCTACTTCTGGTATTCCGGTTGCAATGAGTAAAGTAATTAGTGAATATAATGAGATGAAGTATTATAATACTAAAGAGAGAACTTTTAAGGTTGGTCTTAGAATAATATCTATTTTATGTTTAATTTCATTTTTTGTTTTATTTATATTTGCTCCACAAATTGCATATATGATTATTGGTGGAGTAAAGGGTGGTAATACTGTTGGTGATGTTACTATGGTTATTAGAATCATATCAACAGCAATATTAGTTGTTCCTTTTTTAAGTGTGTCTAAGGGTTATTTACAGGGTCATAAAATAATGACTGTCTCTTCTGTGGCTGATATTTTAGAGCAGGTATTTAGAGTATTAGTAATTTTAGTTGGAAGTTTTTTAACTTTAAAGGTTTTCCATTTGTCTTTAAATACGGCAGTTGGTGTAGCGGTATTTGGGGCGACAGTTGGTGCTTTATTTGCGTATTTTTATGTGTTTATTAAGATTAAAAATAGTAAGGGTCTTCATAGAGATGCGAAGATTACTCCTGCAGAAACAAAGATTACTAATAAGGTACTAATTAAGAAAATAGTATTTTATGCTTTACCATTTGTAGTCATATCATTACTACAATCAATTTATGTTTTGGTTGATGTATTTACGGTTGTTAAAGGTTTAGTTGGTTTAGGTTATACTACTAGTATTAGTGAAAATGTAGTTAGTGTGATTGAAACTTGGGGCTCTAAACTTAATATGATTGTTATGTCAATTTCAACGGGAATTATTACAAGTTTAATACCAACAATTGCTTCTGCTTATGCGATTCGTAATTTAAAAGAGGTTAATGGGAAAATTAATCAGGCATTACAATCACTTTTCCTTGTTGTAATTCCACTATCCGTTGGTCTTTCATTTATGTCAGGGGCTGTATGGACAGTATTTTATGGTTATGATGAGCTTAATAGTTCAATATTTAGTTTGCTTATCTTATCACAAATACCACTTTCAATTTGTTCAGTTATGGTTAATGCTAATCAGACTATGAATAATACAAAAGCTTCAATTACGGCTTTAGGTCTTTCTTTGGTGTTTAAGATTGTTTTGAATGTACCAATGATGTATTTATTTAACTTTATTGGTATTGATGCTTATTATGCGACAATTTCACTTAATATGATAATTGATATTACAGCTTCAATTTATTTAATGATGAGGATAAAAAAAGAAACTGGTATAAGTTATTTTATGGCGGCAAGAACGTTTATAAAAACAATTCTTTGTACAAGTATAATGGTTATTTCATTATCAATTCTTAATTTATTTATTCCTAAATATTCTGTATCAAGATTTGTTTCTATTTTATACTTAATGGTTTATGGTATAATAGGTATAGTAATTTATTTCTATGTGGCCTATAAGTCAAAAACTATTCATGAAATATTAGGGAAAAATACAGTTGAAAATTTTATGAGTAAATTTAGAAAAAAGTAAAGGAGTGAGAATTATATGAAACAGTTATCATTTTTTGAGAAACTGCAAGTTTTATTTAGTAATATAACTAATCATCCTTTCTTTTTAATTTTACTTTTAATCCCACTTATTATTCTTTTTTTAAGGAAGAAGCATGGTAAAAAAATATTTGTATTTGTTTATTTAGCTGTTATATTATTTATATTATTTACTTTTAATGATGTTATTTTTGAACTATTTGATAATATGATGGATGGTTTATTTATGACACTTTATTTTCCTAATTTTATTACTTTATTTGTAGTTGTTGTTTTATGTTCAGTAATCGCACTTGTTTCTTTTTTGCTTAAAAATGTAAAACTTGTTAATAGGATAATTAATATTACTTTTTTTGCGATTGTTCAAATGCTTTTTGTTTTAATACTAACAACAGTTAAGGCAAATAATATTGATATATATGCGGATAATGCGCTTTATTCAAATAATGATTTACTTACTTTGATGCAACTTTTAATGGGAAGTTTTGCTCTTCAAATAGTTTCGCTTTTAATTATTAATGGTATAGATAGAGTGACGTCTATGCTTGATGGTCAGGAAAAAGGTAAATCAATACTTTCTCGAATTAAAAAGGTTAAAATTGATAATAATAAGGTAGGTTATTTAAATGTTCCTACTTCGAAGAAGTCAAAGAAGACAAAATTAAAACCATTTAAATTTGATATTGATAAGATTGAAAATGTAAGTGTTAAAGCTGCTAGTGAACCTTCTATAAATGATGTTTCTAAACCTAATTTAGAGGTAAAATCAATTACCGATTTTAAACCAATTGATACTTCAGTTAAAGAAGATAAAGAAGTAGCTAGTGCTGATGTTAAGTCAATTACTGATTTTAAACCAATTATTTCTGAGGATGTAAAAGCTGATACTGAAGTTACAACAGCGCTTTCTTCAGAACTTAAATTACCAAAATTAGAAGATGTAACTTCTTCAAATGATACATTAGAAGAAATAAAATCTGAAGATCATTCAATTTCAAAATATACTTTAAAAACTTATATACCAGATTTTGATGATAAGAAGGAATTTGATTATGATAATGAAAAAACTGAAGATAAAAAAATGAATGATGATGATTTGGTTGTTTCAGTAAATTTGGAAGGTCTTAAGAAAAAACAAAGAGATGATAATTATAAATCAAAATTTATTTCTAAGGTGGAAGAAAAAAATGAAGATATTATTTCTGATAAAAAACATTCTGATAATTTAGATAATAATATTTATAAGTCTAAAGAAAATCCTGTTTTATCTTTTAAACCTACTTATGATTCAAATAAATCTGTTTATAAGGCTAAAGATAAAAAGGATAATACTACATCTGACTATTCAGCTGTTAATCCAGAGGTTAATAAGGATTTATTAAATAAGACTAAAAAGGATGAAAAAACTATTTTACATTATAAGAGTAAGAAAAATAATAAGATTTCTAAGAAGAAAAACAGGGTTCGTCCAACTAAGGTAATTAAACCAACTGAGGTTATTGGTGTTTCTGCATTTAAGGTGAAACCTTATTCGATTACAGATTTAGATATTATTAATATTCAAAGGACACTTGATACAGTTAAAAAATACAATTTGAAAAGAATTAATTTAAGAAGGTATGATGAAAGTCCAACTATTGAAAAATTATATATTTATGATTTTGAAAAGTTAATTAAAATAATTAATAAGGTAAAATTATATAGAAAGATAAATGGTTAACATTTATCTTTTTGTTTTATTTTGTTGTTTAAAATTTAGAAAAAACCTCCATTATCTACATAGGATATATTGAAAGGAGAATCTTATGTTTGGTAATTTTGAAGAAGAAGCAAGAAAGGTATTAGTTTTAGCAAAAAAGGAAATGTTTAATTTAAATCATCCATATGTTTCGTCTGAACATTTATTACTTTCTATTTTAAAAATAAATAGTGAGATAAGTGATAAACTTAGAGACTATGATTTAGATTATGATAATTTTAGAAATGAAATAATTAAAGTGATTGGAAAAGGTTCTAAATCTAGTGAATGGTTTTTATATACACCACTTTTAAAAAGGATAATTGAAAATGCGACAAATGATGCGAGGGAAAATAATGGTGGGGTAGTTACTACAATGCATTTGTTTGTTAGTTTACTTGAGGAAGGTGAAGGAGTTGCGATTAGGTTATTAATTGGAATGGGTATTGATATTGATGAAATATATGCTGATTTTAATGATAATTTTAAGGTAAAAAAAGGAAAGAAATTATTAATTGATGAACTTGGCACAGATTTAAATAAAAAGGCTTTGGATGGACTTTTAGATCCTGTCACAGGAAGAGATGAGGAGATAAAAAGGGTTTTAGAAATACTTTCTAGAAGGTGTAAGAATAATCCATTATTAATTGGTCCGGCTGGTGTTGGTAAGACGGCTATTGTTGAGGAACTTGCTAATATGATTGTAAGTGGAAATGTTCCTTTAAGTTTAAATGGTAAAAGGATTATTAGTTTAGATATGGCTTCAGCTGTTGCTGGTACGAAATATCGTGGAGAGTTTGAGGAGAGGATTAATCAAATTTTAAAGGAAATTGAGGAAAATCCTGATATTATATTATTTATTGATGAGATTCATACGTTAGTTGGTGCAGGAGGAGCTGAAGGGGCAATTGATGCTTCAAATATATTTAAACCTGCTTTAGCTAGAGGTAAAATTCGCTGTATAGGAGCAACTACAACAGAGGAGTATAAGAAATCATTAGAGAAGGATAAGGCTCTTTCTAGAAGGTTTCAAAATGTTTTGATTGAAGCTCCTAGTAAAAAGATAGTAAAAGATATTTTAATGAATTTAAAGGAAATATATAAGGATTATCATAAGGTTTTAATCGATGATGAGACTATTGATTTAATAATTGATTTATCAGAAAAGTATATGTACGACCGAAGACAGCCAGATAAATCTATTGATATATTAGATGAGGTTTGTGCGAAGGTTAGTTTAAAAGAAGGTAAAAATTTAAAGGAATATAGAAAATATAATCAGGATATAAAAAAAATAATTAGTCTTAAGAAAAAGGCTATATTAGATAATGATTTTGAACTTGCTAGTAATTATAGATGTAAGGAAGCTGATTTAATGGATAAAATAAATAATCTTGAACTTTCTTTATATAAGAAAAATTTAAAGAAAGTAACTAAAAATGATGTTGCTTTAACGGTAAGCGAGAAAACAGGAATTCCAGTTTATGAATTAATAAAAGAAAAAAAGAAAATATTAAAAAATGTAGATAATTTATTTAAGAAGACAATTTATGGTCAAGAAAAAGCGGTTAAAGCATGCAGTAATATAGTTAAAAAAATAAAATTAGGTTTTAATGATAAATGTTATTCAATGTTATTTTGTGGGCCTTCAGGGGTAGGAAAAACAGCTTTAGCCAAGGTTTTAGGTGAAAGTATTGGTAATGTTATTAAAGTTGATATGAGTGAATATAAAGAGGCACATAGTATTAGTAAAATTATAGGAGCGCCTGCGGGTTACGTTGGATTTGAAGATACGAATAATTTACTTGAAGAAGTGCGAAACAAACCTTTTTCAGTATTAATTTTAGATGAAATAGAGAAGGCTCATAAGGATGTCATTAATTTATTTTTAGGGGCTTTAGATGAAGGTATGATGAAGGACTGCAGGGGTAATATAGTAAGGTTTGACAATGTTATTATTATTATGACTTCAAATAGTGGTTTTGATAGGATAAGTGTTGGTTTTAATAAAGATAATAAAGAAAGTAAACTTAATGATAATTTTTCTATTCCTTTTATGAACCGTGTTGATAAGGTAATTATGTTTAATGAACTTTCTCTAGAAGATATTTCTAATATTATTTTTGATAAATTAAAAGTTCTTAAAGAAAAATATAAAGATAAGATTAAAATAGAATATGATAAAGAATTAGTTTCTAAGTTAGCTTCGATGATTAATTATAAAGTTTATGGTGCTAGAAAAGTTGATAAAATTATTAAAGATGAGGTGGAAACTTTGATTATTGAGGCACTAATTGATAATAAGAAAAATATTAAAATAAAAGATATTGGTCAGACTGTATAAGCTTTAGGTAAATTCCTAAAGTTTTTGATATATAAAAAAGTATGATTTAATTCATACTTTTGTCATAATCTATAAAGAATGTTTTATACCAAACCAAAAATACATAAACTGTCCATAATTTACGGCAATTATTTCTTTTTTCTGTATAATGTTCATCTAACATTTTAAGTAGTTTCTTTTGGTCGAAGAATTCTTTAGTGAAATCTTCTTCGAATAATTCTTTAGCCATATTATAATATTTTTCTTCTCTAAACCATTTAATAATTGGTACAGGGAATCCTTTTTTTCTTCTTTTATACCATGCTTCTGGTATTCTTTTTGAAGCTGACTTTCTTAAAATATATTTAGTAGTATCATGTGATAGTTTATATTCTGTTGGTATAGAGCTTGCAAGTTTAAATACTTCTTTATCTAATATTGGTACTCTAAGTTCTAGAGAGTTAGCCATACTCATTTTATCAGCTTTTAATAATATATCATTTGGAAGCCAGAAATGCATGTCTAGGTACTGCATTTTAGTTAGGTCATCTTCATCTTTTACTTCATCAAAATATGGTTTAGTTATATCTTGATATCTTACATCACTTTTGTATTTATCTGTTAGGATACTATTTGCTTCATGATTATTAAATATAAAAGCTTGTCCGACATAGTAATCTTCTAATTTAGAACCACCTTTGGTTAAAAAGTTTTTACCATGGAAACTTGGTAGGGGAGATATTGCTACTTTTACCATGTGTCTTAAGAAATATGGTAATTTACGGTAAGCTTTTAGTTTTTTGTCGTCATCATAAGCTGTATAACCACCAAATAATTCATCAGCACCTTCACCAGATAAAACTACTTTAACATCTTTACTAGCAAGTTTTGATAGGAAGAAAAGGGGAACTGCGGAAAGATTGGCAGTTGGTTCATCGGCATAATACTGAACTTTGTCTATACTTTCAAAGAAGTGGTCAGAATTTATTAATTCATTTTTATTAGTTATTTTAAGTAAATCTGATAAGTCTTTAGCCATTGGAACTTCATTAAAGTTTTTATAATCAAAACCAACAGAGAAGGTTTCATTAGGTTTTAGGTAACTTACAACATATGATGAATCAATTCCTCCTGATAAATAAGATCCAACAGAAACATCACTTATTGTGTGGTAATCTATTGATTTAGTTATTGTTTCATCAATTTTATTTACAAGTTTATCAAAATCTTGTTTTTTAGGTTTAAATTCAATTTGATAATACTTTTTAGTTTTAATTTCTTTTGTTTCTAAATCATAAGTTAAAAAGTGACCTGGTAATAATTTCATTACACCTTTAAAGAAAGTTTCTTCTAAGACTGATGTTTGGAAGGTTAAGTATGGTTTTAAAGCATCTTTATTAACTTTTTTAATGAAATCTGGATTTTTAAGGAAACTTTTAATTTCAGATCCAAACATAAAGGTGTCATTCATATTGGCATAATAAAATGGTTTTTGACCAAAGTGGTCACGAGCGGCAAATAGTTTTTTATTTTTTTTATCCCAAATTACAAAGGCAAACATACCTCTTAATTTATCTAATATTTTTTCTCCATATTCTTCATATCCGTGAAGAATAACTTCAGTATCAGCTTTAGTTTTAAAGATATGCCCTTTTTTGATTAAATCAGGTTTTATATCTTTAAAATTATATATTTCTCCGTTAAAACAAATAACTAGGTTACCATCTTCGTTTGTCATTGGCTGACGACCAGATTTTAAGTCAATGATGCTTAATCTTCTAAAACCTAAAGCAATATCATCATCAACATAGTATTCTTCATCATCAGGTCCACGGTGGGCGATGGCATCAGCCATTTTTTTAATTATAGGTTCTTTTTTGTTTTTTTTCTCTTTATTTATAAATCCGCAAAATCCGCACATACAATCACAGCCTTTCTTTTTGATATATATTTAGTATTTTTTTTGCTTCAATTTCTAAAGGATCGATGAATTTATCATTTAGTTTAATTGTTTCATTATTTCCTTTTAAGATAGAAAGTTCTGTACATCCTAAAATGAAACAATCAGCATTTAAGTTTTTTACAGTGTCATTCCATAAATCTTCAGGAACAGGAATCCCTTTTTTTATGTAGTTATAAATTATTTTGGTGATATTTTCTTGATTAGGGAAAATGCATTTAATGTTTTCTTTTTCTAATCTTTTTTGATAAAGACCAGCTTTTATTGTTCCTTCAGTTCCCATAATAACTGCAGATTTGTAGTTTTTGTATTTAATATAATCTGTAGTAGTTTTTACTAGGTTACTTATTGGAATGTTTATATGTTTTTGAAGTTCATCATGAAAGTAACTAGCCGTATTACATGGGATAGTTATCATTTTACAGCCTAATTTTTCTAAGGTTTTACAATCTTCTAATAGACTATTAAAAGGATTTTCATTACTATTATCTAAAATATAATTTGTTCTATCTGGAGTTGATGCGTGTGATAGTAATATAATATTTAAATGGTCTTGATCTTTTTCTGCTTTTGTTTTTTGTGTTATTAAAGTATAAAAGTATGCGGAAGCATAGGGTCCTAGACCTCCTAAAATACCTAAACTATTTTTCATAATTTTTTCCTTTCTCAGGTGGATACATTTTAAATGATTTGAAGTCTTTATTATAAATTCTATTTATCCAAAAGAATCTACTTAAAGAAAAGTCTTTTTTATTTTTTAATGTATAAGCATATTTTTTTTCTTTAATTAATTTTAAGGCTTCATTTAAAGTTTCTTTATTATAAACATATTTTTTTAATACTCTTTTTGGAGTGTGGAGCCATAAGAATTTATTATAATTATATTCTGCTTTCACATCTTTATTTAAAACATAATCATCAACTAGGTATTTAGACATATTCATGCCTGCTGAAGTAGTAAAATAACTACTTCTTCCTTGTCTAATGTTTATTTCAAATAATTTATATTTTTGGTCACGATAGTCATATTTTAAATCAAAGTTAGAAAAACCAACATAATTTATTTTTTCTAAAAAATCTTTAATTTTTTCATATATTTCTTTATTTCCTTCAGATATGATTGCACGGTAATTTCCAATTCCATATGGGGTATGTTCTTCTAATATACATCTTCCAAAACACATCATTTTAACTTGACCTTTTTTATTTGAGTAACAGTTTAAAACATACATAGTATCATCGCCACCAGGAATGAAGTCTTGGACAATTATATGGCCTTCATAACCTGAATCAAATATATCATTAACAACTTTTTGAAGCTCTTCTATACTGTTTACTTTATAACTTTTTTCTTTTCCTTTAAATTCAACATTTGAATATAATGTACTGTTTGATGGTTTAACAGCCATTGGGAAATTAAAGCCCGGATTTAAATTATGTCTATTTTCTTTTGTAACAATATATGTGTTTGGATAATCTAAATTATACTTTTCACATATTTCATAGAAACTTTCTTTATCCTCAAGTTTATCTTTTATACCTTTTTCCATAAATGGAAGCGCATAATATTTTTCTAATTCTTCTTTGTGGTCAACGATTAAGTTTGTATACCATTCAGCGCATGATAATAATATCAAAACATCATAATTTTTTTTATATTCTTTTCCAATTTCAACCATTTTTTCAATAAAAACTTTATTATCTTTTAGATTAGGGATAATTTTAGTATCAACAATTTTACTATTTTTTGTTTCTCTTAGGGGAAATGTTCCAATTGCTAATGATTTAACTTTATATTTGTCATAAAATGATCTTGCTAGACCATAAGCGTTGGCGTCAGTTCCTAAAATAATTGGTTTAAATTTTTTCATATATATCACCTTGATTTTAATTATATAACAAAATAAGGGATTAAGCAATTAAAGTTGTAAGTTTGTAAATTTAGTTTAAATGTATGATAAATGTGGAAAAGTATATTAAAATGTGGAAAAATAAGGTATTTTTGTGTGTCACTTTAGTGTAAAATGGCAAATTATGTACAGTTTGTGTAAAAAAATAGTCAAAAAAAGATATACAAAATTTACGAAATATGATAGAATCAAATTAGGTGATTGAGTTATGAATAACGAAGTAAAGGCTGCTTTGGATAGTAACCCAAATATAACAGAAGAAGTTAAGGAAAATATATTAGAACTTACAACCATTTTTACTAAGGTTTTTCCTGATGTTAATTTAAGTAATTTTATATCTAAACTTAAAACTTTAAAGATACAAAGGGAAAGTATGTATTTAGTAAAACTTCCTTGTCAGTATAATCCATTTAATAATGCGATTTCAATTAATCTTGGAAGATTAGAAAATTCTGACACTAAGCATTGGCTGATGCATAGTTTACTCGGTGTTATAACCGCAAAGGATAATTATTATGGATTTAATAATTCTGATAATACACTGTTTGCCTTAAATGAAGGATATACAGAAATACTTACTAATTATTTAGTTGGTGATATAGAAGATAGCTTTTATATTGATGAGGTTATTATGACTAATTTAATTAGTAAAGTTATTGGTAATGATATTTTATATAATGCATATTTTGCTAATGATTCAAAAAGTGTTGTTGATGCTATGAAGCAAGCGGAGGGTAAGTAATATGGAAGATTTGATGAGAGAGATGAATGGTAATATAGATGATAAATTGAACAATGGTAAATCAAATTTGTTTAGTTTGCAGGCACGTGCTATGATTGTTTATCCGGTGTTAGAAAATCATCAAGAGTACGTATTTAAAGATAGTAGAATATTTGAAACTTGCACTTATGTTAATAAAGTTGATAATCCTGAAGTTTTAAATGCTATTATTAATAAAGAAGTTTCAATGGATATAAATCAAAATGTTTATACAAGATAGTTTATCTATCTTTTTTATTTTATATTATTGACTAAATATAATTATAAGTTATAAAATAATTTTAGTTAGGATGTGATCGAAATGAGAATATTAACTATTTTGCAATAATAAAATAGGAGGTGTTTTTATGTCGATTATTAAACTTGAAAATATCACAAAAATTTATGGTGATAAATTAATTTTAGATAAAGTTTCTCTTGATATTAATGAAGGCGATAAAGTTGGTATTATTGGATTAAATGGAAGCGGTAAAAGTACATTAGTTAAGATAATAATGGGACTTGAAGCGGCTGATTCAGGAAAAGTTTGGATATCAAATAATGCATCACTTGGTTATTTAAGACAAGTTACAGATTATAAAGCAGATGATTTCATAGATATGAGTTTAGATAGGGAAAATGTTTCTAATTTTTTTAAGGTGATGGGTGAGTTTAATATGGATAAGACTCTTGAATTTTCTGATTCAAGACTTGCTAATCTAAGTGGTGGTGAGAAGACAAAGTTAGCTATTGCTTGTGTTTTATCTAGCAATCCTAATACTTTGATATTGGATGAACCTACTAATCATGTTGATATAGATTCTGTTGAATGGTTAATAAATCTTATTAATGGTTATAATGGTACAGCTTTAATTGTTTCACATGATAGATATTTTCTTAATCATACAGTTAATAAAATAATAGAGGTTAAGGATGGTAAAATAAAATTATTTTATGGTAATTATGATGATTATGAGCATGAAAAGAAAAAAGAGTTTGAACTTTTGAAAAGTAGATATGAACTTCAGCAAAAAAGAGATAAAAAAATCACTTCTGAGATTTCGCAACTTAAAAATTGGTCAGAAAAAGGTGAGAGACAGGCTGGAAGGCAATTTAAAAGCAGGTCTGATTCTAAGATGAAGGGTGTTAAGACAAATGCTCAAAGAAAAGCTGCCAAAGCTTCAAGAAGTGCTGAGAGTAAGAAGACTCGTCTTAATCAAGTGAGAGAAGATTATATTGAAAGGCCAAAAGAGGACAAAGATGTAAAATTTAATTTTATGGGAGAATCAAATTCAAGTGATGTATTGATAAAAACTTTTGATTTGTCAAAATCATTTGAAGATAATTTAGTTTTTTCAAAAGCTAATTTATATGTGAATAGAAATGATAAAATAGGGTTAATTGGCCCTAATGGATGTGGTAAAACTACATTTATTAAACTATTAATGGATAAACTTTGCCTTGATAGTGGTGAGATATGGAAAAGTCTATCTTTAAAAATAGCTTATATGAGTCAAGATGTCTTTGATTTAGATGGTGAAAAAACAATATTTCAAATGGCGAGTGATTATGATAATGAGAAGAAACAATTCTTTTATAGTAATTTAGTAAATATGGGATTTGATAGAAATCTTTTTAATCATAAAATTAAAACTTTAAGCTTAGGAGAGCAAATGAGATTAAAACTTACGCAAATTATTATTAATGACTATAATTTGCTTATATTAGATGAGCCAACAAATCATTTGGATTTGCCAAATAAAATTGAATTAGAAAAAGCTTTATTAAAATATCCAGGTGCAATTATAATGGCAAGTCATGATAAATATTTACTTTCGAAGGTAACAAATAAAGTTTTTGTTTTTAAAGACCATATGATTCAAAGATATGAAGATGGGTATAGTGACTTTATTTCTAAAGGAAAAAATTAATGTAAAAATGTTTTGATTTATTTTAAATATATGTTATAATACTTTTGAAGTTTGGAAAAGCTTTGATGAAGGAGTAGTAATAAAATTATTATTTTAAGAGAGCTGATGGCTGGTGAAAATCAGTAATAATGTTTTATGAATTCGCCTTTGGAGCTATATATTGAAAAGATATGTCGGTATGCGCGTTATAGTTATTTGAGATTAAGTTTTAAACTTATAAATTAAGGTGGTACCACGTAAAACACGTCCTTATACAGGATGTGTTTTTTTGTTAAGGAGGATTTTTATGAATGATGAACTTTTAAAAATAAAAGAAGAGGCAATTTCAAAAATAGATAAGGCTTCATCTTTAAAAGATTTAAGCGAACTTCGATTAGAATATTTAGGTAAAAAAGGTAAGGTAAGTTTATTTACTAAAAATATGTCTACACTTTCAAATGAGGAAAAGAAAGAGTTTGGTAAGGCACTTAATGATGCTAAAGTTTCAATTAATGATGCTTTAGAAGAAGCTATTTTAAAGGCTAAAGAAAAGGAATTAAATGAAAAATTAGAAAAGGAAACTTTAGATATTACATTACCTGGATTAAAGGTAAATAAAGGTGGCTTTCATCCTTTAACAAAGGTTATTGATGAGGTAGAGGAGTTATTTATTTCAATGGGGTTTGATGTGGCATCAGGTCCAGAGATTGAGGAAGAGTTATATAACTTTGAAAAATTAAATTTACCAAAAAATCATCCGGCTAGGGATAATCAAGATAGTTTTTATATAACTAGTGAAAGGTTAATGAGAACACAAACTAGTCCAGTTCAAGCTAGAACAATGGATGCGAATGAAGAAAAAACTGAAATAAGAGTTATTTGTCCTGGTAAAACTTATAGAAGAGATGATGATGATGCAACTCATTCTCATCAATTTACTCAAATTGAAGGGTTAATGGTTGGATATGATATATCACTTGCTAATTTAAAAGGAGTACTTGAAGTTTTTGTTAAGAGGATGTTTGGTGATGATAGAGAAATAAGACTTAGACCTAATTATTTCCCATTTACTGAGCCTAGTTTAGAAATTGATGTTTCTTGTAGTAAATGTAATGGAAAAGGATGCAATATTTGTAAGAATACTGGATGGGTTGAAATTTTAGGCGCTGGTATGGTTCATCCTAATGTTTTAAGAGGATGCGGGTATGATCCTGATAAATATACTGGTTTTGCTTTTGGTGTAGGAGCTGAGAGAATTGCTATGCTTAAATATGGTATTAGTGATATTAGAAGTTTCTATACAAATGATCTTAGATTTTTAGAGGAATTTAATCGTGTAGAAGGTGAGGTTTTAAAGTGAAGGTAAGTAGAAAGTTTTTAAATGATTATGTTGATATTGATGGTATTTCTACGAGAGAACTTGCTGATAAGTTAGTATCAGTTGGTAATGAATATGATAGTGTAGATAAGTTAATTCCAGCTACTGGTTTAGTAATCGGTGAGGTTTTAAAATGTGAAATGCATCCTGAATCTGATAAGTTACATATTTGTGAAGTTGATTTAGGTGATGAGAAGGTACAAATAGTTTGTGGTGCGCCTAATATGCGTCAAGGTTTAAAGGTTATTGTTGCTAAGGTAGGTGCTAATTTACCTGGTGGTGTAATTAAAAAAGCAAAACTTGCTGGGTATGAATCAAATGGTATGTGCTGCGCTTTATCTGAACTTGGTATTGCTCATAAATTTTTAAGAAAAGAAGATATCGAGGGTATTTATGAACTTCCATCTGATGCACCTGTTGGAGGTGATCCTTTAAAGTATTTAGGTTTAGATGATGAGGTTATAGATTTTGATTTTACAAGTAATAGAGCTGATATGCTTAGTATGCTTGGTATCGCATATGAAGTAGGGGCTGCATATGATAAGGAAGTTAAATATCCTTCAAATGAGGTAAATGAAATTACTGAAAGTATTAATGATAATTATATTCTTGATATTCAAACTGATAAATGTTTTGCCTATTTAGGTAAATTAATTAAAAATGTTAGTATTAAAGAAAGTCCAGAGTTTATTAGAAATAGATTAATTGCTAGTGGAATTAGACCAATTAATAATGTGGTAGATATTAGTAATTATGTTATGCTTGAATATGGAACTCCACTTCATTTCTTTGATGCTGATAAGCTTGGAAATAAAGTTATTGTAAGACAAGCTTTAGATGGTGAAGAGATAGTTACTTTAGATGGTGAAAAGAGAACTTTAGAAGAAACTGATATTGTTATTGCTAATGATTTAGGTCCTGTCGCTTTAGCGGGTGTTATGGGTGGCTTAGATACTGAAGTTACTAAGGATACTAAAAATATATTTGTGGAATGTGCAATATTTGATGCGGCTAGTGTAAGAATTACATCAAAGAAAATTTTAAGAAGTGAAGCTTCTAGTAGATTTGAAAAAGGAATTGATCCTAATAGAATATTTGAATCATTAAAAAGAGCGGCTTATTTGCTTAATAAATATGCAGGCGGAAGTGTTTTAAGTGATGTTTTAACTTTTGATACAACAAGCAAAGAAGATAAGGAAATAAAAGTAACTTTAGATAAAATAAATAGTGTTTTAGGAATGAATTTAAGTGTTTCTGATGTTATTGATACACTTGAGAGATTGAAGTTTAAGGTAAGTTATAATGATGGTTTGTTTACTGTTTTAGTTCCAACTAGAAGACTAGATGTTAATATTAGAGAGGATATTATTGAAGAAGTTGGAAGAATTTATGGTTATGATAAAATAGTTGCTACATTACCTTCAGCTAAAATAAAGCGTGGCTCTCGTGGTAAAAAACAAGAAATGGTTAAAATTTTAAGAAATGAATTAACTGCTCTTGGTTTAAATCAAGTTATTACTTATTCATTGATATCTGACAGGCAAAGTGAATTATTTAATAATGATAATAATAAAGTTTATTTATTAAATCCAATGAGTGAAGATAGAAAAGTTTTAAGAACAACTTTACTTCCATCACTTCTTGAAGTATTTGAATATAATTTAGCTCATAATGTTAAGAATATTAATATATTTGAAACTGGTGAGGTATATTTTAAAGAAGATAATTTTACTGAAAAAACTAGGGTTGCTGGTTTAATGTATGGTGAATATCTAAGTAATTTATGGCAAGGAATTAAGGTAAATGTTGATTTTTATACTGTAAAAGGAATAATTAATAATTTACTTGGATTCTTAGGTTTTGGCAGAAGAATTTCTTATAGAAAAGCTAAACTTAAAGATATGCATCCTGGGAGATGTGCTGAAATATTAATAGGTAGAGATGTTGTTGGTTTCTTTGGTGAAGTTCATCCTAATATATCCAAAAAACCTGTATATGTATTTGAGCTTGATGTTGATATGATTTTAGATGAAAAAGTTAAAAATATTAAGTTTAAAGAACTTTCTAAATATCCAAGTATTACAAAAGATTTAGCGTTTGTTTGTGATAAAAAATTATCATCTTTAGAAATTGAAGAAGTTATTAAAAAAGTAGGTGGAAGATTACTTACATCTATTGAAGTATTTGATTTATATGAAGGTGAAGGTATTCAAGATAATGAAAAATCTATCGCATATTCATTAACATTTATGAGTAATGATAGAACCCTTAGTGATGATGAAGTTAATGGTATAGTTGATAAGATTGTTGATGAGTGTAAAAACAAATTACATATAGATTTAAGAAAATAATAATTAAATAATTGACAAAGTGCATAAAATATAATAAAATGAAAATGCACTTGATGGGTCCGTAGCCAAGTGGTAAGGCATGGGACTGCAACTCCCTGAGCGCTGGTTCAAATCCGGTCGGGCCCTCCAATTATGTAATTAAGAAGCCTTTTTAAAGGGCTTTTTTATTATTTATTTTTATAAATTATTTTTAAGAAAATTAATTAAAAATATTTTGATGAATTGAGGTAAATATGGAAAATGGAATTTATGTTAGTATTAATTATAAAGCTGCTTTAAAAATTGAAGAAGGTTTTAAAAATCATGAGTTTAGAAATTATATTCCAAAGCAAGATTTTAAGAAGTTATATGTTTATGCTACTAAGCCTGAATGCAAACTTAATAAGTAGGGTATATAAACTTGAATATCCTATTTCACTTAAGGAGTTAAAGGAGAAGTATAAATTTATGCCTCCACAAAGTTTTGTATATAAAAATCGATATTTATCTTTAACTGAATATTTAGAAAAAGCTAAAAAAACATTAATATGGGAAAATAAGAAAATTATTTAATCTTTTACTGTATAAAGTTTAATAGTTTTCTTTTTATTTTTTCTAATATATGCTATTATTTAAGTAATAGATGTATTAGAAAAGAGGACATTTATGTATGATAAGATTTATGTTTTAGTTCCAACTTATGATCCATCACTTAAATTTTATAAGGTTTTGGATAATTTAAAGGATGCAGGTTTTAATAATGTTTTGATTGTGGATGATGGTAGTGAGGATAAGGCTATTTTTAAGAATTTAAAGGATTATAAGATAATTAAGCATGATAAAAATCAAGGTAAGGGTAGAGCTTTAAAGACAGGATTTGATTATCTTTCTTCTTTAGATATTTTAGGGGTTATTACGATTGATGATGATCTTCAGCAAGATATTTCTGATATTAAAAAGGTTGTGGATAAATTTTTAGAAGATAATAATGTTGTATTAGGATGCAGGACATTTGATAAGAAGGTTCCTTTAAAAAGAAGACTTTCGAATAAGTTTATTAACTATCTTTTTAATTTGAAGTGTAAAGTTAATATTAGTGATACGCAAACTGGGCTTAGATGTTTTCCCAAAAAGCTTTTAAAAGAACTAACTAATATTTCAGGCGATGGTTTTGAATATGAAATGAATGTTTTAAAAACTTTAGTACTTAAAGATATACCTATCTCTGAGGTTTCAATTAAGACTATATATTCAGATGAAATTTCACATTATAAAGATATTTCGGATTCTTATAAAATTGTTAAGATGTTGCTTAAAAAGTAAAGAATTTGATATTGTAAATATAAGGTAAGAAATTACCTTTTTAATATATTTTTTAGTGATACACCTTGCCCTTATTTGAAATATTCGGTATACTTATAGAAGGTATGGAGGCCGTATTATGAAGAAGTCAAAGAGAAATAAAATTTTATCTTTTGTAACTTTAATTAGTGAAATTTTGATGATTTGTGGGGCAGGGTATTTGGTATACACTGTATCACTTTTAAATAATATTGAAAATTTTTGGAGACTTGTTTTAAGTATTGTTTTAGTTTTAATTTGTTTACTTTTATTTATTTTAGGAAAGAGATATTTAAATAAAAATAAGAAAGCAAAAAATATTGTTATCATTATTTTAATGCTTTTGATTGGTGGAGCTAGTTTCTTTGTTGCAACATATGTTAATAAAATATATGGAACAATAACTGCGATTAGTGATACTGATGGATATAAAACATATTCTTCAAGTTTAGTTACTCTTAAGGATAATAAATCTTCAGATATTGATGATATTGGATCTTCTAAAATAGGTATTCTAGATGATAAGACTAGTATTGAAGGTTATACTATTCCAAATGAAGTAATTAAAGAAAAAAAATTAAAAAATGAAACAGAAAAATATGATAGTTATATTTCAATGATTGATGATTTATATGATGGTAAAATCGATTATGTTTTCCTTCCAACAAATTATTCTGTAATGTTTGGTAGTATGGAAGGTTATGAAGATATTAAAGATAAAACTAAAATATTATTTACACAAACTAAGAAGGTTAAGGAAAAGAGTAGTTCTAATACTTCAAAGAAGATAACAGAACCATTTACAATTTTATTAATGGGTGTTGATAGTGAAGCTGAGGGAATAAAAAATAGTTCATTTAATGGTGATTCATTAATGCTTCTTACATTTAATCCTAAAACTTTAAGTACAACAATTTTAAGTATTCCTCGTGATTCGTATGTTCCTATTGCATGTTTTTCAGGTAATAGAAAAAATAAAATTACTCATGCGGCTTGGAAAGGTGAAAATTGTATGATGGATACAATTTCTAATTTCCTAGATGTTGACATTGATTATTATGTGAAAATAAACTTTAAGGGTGTTGTTTCCCTTGTTGATAATTTAGGTGGTGTTGATATTGATGTTCCTTATGCATTATGTGAACAAGATAGTAATAGAAGGTGGGGTAACAATACTGTTTATATTGAAGAAGGTAAGCAAACTTTAAATGGAGAGCAAGCTTTGGCTTATGCTCGTAATAGACATGCTAATCCTGGTATGTGTCCTAAAAAATATACCAATTATACAAGTAGTGATTTTGTAAGAGGTGAACATCAACAAGAAATTGTTACAGCATTACTTGAAAAGGTAAAGAATATTAATAGTTTGGATACAGTTAATAAACTTTTAGATACTATTAGTAATAATATGACAACTAATATGAGTACTGATCAAATTCTATCACTTTATAATGTATTTAAAGATGCGATGAATAAAGCAGGTGGCGGAAGTATTACAGATGCTTTAGGAATGCAAAGACTTCATTTAAATGGTTATGATGCAAGAATTGTTGACTATGGTGGAACTAATTTATCACTTTATAATTATGTTTTATATGATAATAGTGTTAAAGCAGTTTCTGATGCCATGAAAGAGAATTTAGGTAAAAAGAAAGTTAAAGTAGAAAAATCATTTAGTTTTGATATTAATAAACCTTATGAAGAAGAGGTAATTGGTCAAAATGTAACTGGTAAAAAGAGTTTGGTTCAGGTTCCTAATTTTGTAGGTAAATCTACAAGTTATGCTAGATCTGTGGCATCACAATATGGTATTTCAGTTTCAGTATCTGGTGGTGAAGGAACAGTTGTTAAACAGAGTGTTCCGGCTGGTGCTAATGTTGAAGATGCTAAATCAATAGTTCTTACAACTGGAGGTGCGGCTGCAAGTAATAAGAAGACTGATACAAATTCTAATAAAGTAAATGGTAATTCGTCTTCAAATAAGACACCTTCATCTGGTAATTCAAATTCTAATACTAGTGGTAGCGGAAGCCAAGGTGGTGGTCAACCTAGTGGAAGTGGAGCTGGTGGTTCTGAAGGCGATAATGACCATAATGATAATGGTAGCCAACCAAACGGTGGTGGCGATGGTGACTCTACTACCAATAATAATGAATAAAACAAAGTTTTCTTTGTTTTTTTCTTATCTTTATTGATTTTTGTATTTAAATATTAGATAATATTAAAGGAAAGAGGGATATTCATGACAAGAGAAGAATATGCAGATTTACTAGTAAAAAATGAACACGATTATAAATATTATGAAGATAAGTATCCAAAAAGGGATTTACCAGAAGGAGCTATAGTTTCTAGGTATGCACCTAGTCCAACTGGATATGTTCATTTAGGAGCATTATATACATCTTTTATTTCTAGAAAGATGAGCAAGCAAACTAATGGTGTATGTTTTCTTAGAATAGAGGATACTGATCAAAAAAGAACAATTGAAAATGGTGTAGAAAGAATAATAGAAGATTTAGCTAAATTTAATATTAATTTTGATGAAGGTGTTACTTTAGATGGTGATAAAGGAAATTATGGACCTTATATGCAAAGTAAAAGAGGAGATATTTATAAAGCTTTTATTAAGAAATTAATTATAGAAGATAAGGCTTATCCATGTTTCTGCACTGAGGAAGAGTTAAAACATGATCATGACAGACAAGCTTTAAATAAGGAAAGATTAGGTTATTATGGTAT
The DNA here is from genome assembly GCA_902783895.1 of uncultured Erysipelotrichaceae bacterium. GTDB lineage: Bacteria > Bacillota_I > Bacilli_A > RF39 > UBA660 > Coprosoma. The sequence continues at coordinate 11,726 of CACZST010000009.1, read as the reverse complement.
TTGGGCTAGATGTAGAAGACTTTCTATGGATGAGGTAATCAGTAAAATTAATAATGGTGAAAAGTATATTATTAGGTTAAAATCTAAGGGTAATTTTAATCATCACTTTAAATTTAAAGATGAGATAAAAGGTAAAATGGAATTTCCAGAAAATGATCAAGATATTGTTATTTTGAAATCTGATGATCTTCCAACATATCATTTAGCGCATGCGGTTGATGATCATTTAATGGGAACTACTCATGTTATTAGAGGTGATGAGTGGCTTTCTAGTATACCAGTTCATGTTCAACTTTTTGAAATGCTTGGTTTTGAGACTCCTAAGTATGCCCATATATCTCCAATTTGTATTGAAGAGGACGGTAAAAAGAGAAAACTTAGTAAGAGAAAAGATCCTGAAGCAGCAATTAGTTATTATCATGAGAAGGGAATTCCTTATGGAGCGCTTATGTTATTTTTAGAAACGATTGCCAATAGTAATTTTGAAATGTGGATGCTTCAAAATAAGGATGCTAATCCTGATGAGTTTAAGTTAGATTTTAAAAAGATGCCAATTGGTGGGACTTTATTTGATCATGAAAAACTTATTAGTATATCTAAAAACTATATAAGTAAGTTAAAGGCTATTGAAGTTTATGATATGGCACTAAATCATGCTTTAGAATATGATAAAGATTTTGCCTTACTTTTAGAAAAGTATAAGGATTATTCGGTAAGTATATTTAATATTGAAAGAGAGCAAAAGAAGCCTAGAAAAGATATTGCAAATTTTAGTGAGATTAAAAGTCAAGTATGGTATATGTACGATGAACTTTATAAACCAGTAAATTATGAATGGCAAAAAATTAATTCTAAGGATGATATAAAAGAAGTTCTTAATACATATTTAAAATATTATAATCCTGATGATGATAAAAATAGTTGGTTTGATCATATGAAAGAGGCAGCCGTTAGTTTAAATTATGCTGGTGATATGAAAGAATATAAGGTAAATCCAGATAAATATAAAGGAAGTATAGCTGATTTTAGTACGGTTATTAGAGTTAGTTTAACAAGTAAATGTAATACTCCAGATTTATATGAAATTATGAGATTATTTGGAAAAGATAGGGTTATAAATAGAATAAATGAGGTTATTAAATAATCTCGCTTTTTATTATGAAACCTTTGTGATATTCATTGATTATTACTGATGTTAGTGTTATGATTAAGCTGTAGAAAGAAGGAATTAAATATGAGAATGTTACCAAAAAGATTTGATTTGGATAATGTGTTTGATAATTTTATGAATTCAGATACAGACTTAAAATGTGATGTATACGAGAAAGATGGAAATTATATAGTTGAGGCTGATATGCCTGGTTTAGATAAAGATAATGTTAAAGTAGAATATGATAATGGTTACTTAACTTTAACTGCTACATTAGAAGATAGTAAAGATAAAAGTAAAAAGAATTATATTCGTCATGAAAGATTTTACGGAACTTCAACAAGAAGCTTTTATGTAGGTGATATTGATGAATCTAAAATTAAAGCTGAATTTAAACATGGAGTTTTAAAGGTAACTTTACCTGAAGAAAAAACTAAAAAATCAAATACTGTTATTGAAATTAAATAGTAAAAAAAGCGGACTTAGTTCCGTTTTTTGTATGGGTATTTTTTTAATATTTTTTCATTTTCAACTTTAAAATGTTTTTTGAAATTTGTTTTATCTAAAAATATATATTTATGTGTTTTTTTGCTTAGTTTAAAATTTTTTAAAGATTTAAAAAACTTTAATCTAGAGTATGTTAGGTGAGCACTTTGCCTTAATACATTAGGATTATCTTTTATTTGATATAGTAAATCATTTTCTATAAATACTGATATTTTTTCTTTTAAATTTTCTTTACCGTATAGGTATAAAGCAGGACATTTTATAGTTAATTTATTAATTTCTCCTTCTGTATAATTTAAGTCTAGAAATAAATTTCTTATAGATTCTAATTTTTTTATTGTTTTAGTAAGTACGTTTGGGCATTTAGAAAGTAGAGTAATTATATCATTTTCACTATAATTTTTACTTTTAAGATAATTAAATGAACTGTTTAAATTATTTTTAGAAAGACTAAGTATTTGTGGACATAAGTTTATCATTTTTGTTATTTGATTTTTAGAAAAACCTTTATTTTTAAAATAATTAATTTTATATATTATATTTTCTAAACTATAACCAAATATTTGAGGACATTTGACTGTTATATTTATTATTTGGCTTTCTTCCATGTTTAAACTTTTAAATAGTATTATTATATTTTGAATTTTTTCTGTGCTTAATGTGAATAGTCTTGGATATTTTTTAATCATTTCTTTAACTTCTTCATTTTTATATCCGTTATTTATAAAGTTATCTTTTTTAATAATCATACTTTCTATAGTCATTATTAATATTCCGGGATTATTTGTGATAATTTTATTAACTTCTTTTGGACTATATACTTTATTTAAGTATGAAATATTTTCATTAAGTTTTGTTTCAAGTAACTTGCTATTTATTGTTTTGATGATGTAGCTATTTGTAATAGTGTTTATTTGGCTTTTGGTGAAACCAAATTTTTTTAATAATTCATTTTTAGACATGTTTTCATCTCCTGGTTATGTATTATAGCGTAAATTGATTTTTTTTCAATTATTTTAGTATAATTATTTACATTTTGAGTAAAATATTATATAATTAAGTAGTCGTGCAGATGTAGTACAACGGTTAGTATATGGCCTTGCCAAGGCTAAGATGCCGGTTCGATTCCGGTCATTTGCTCCATTATGTAATCAAACGTTGAATTTCAACGTTTTTTTAATATATTAAAAGATAAAGAATAAAATTTTTATAATTTTAAACTGTTTTAAATTTTATAGTAATAGAATAGTAATAGACATTATTATCGTTAAGATGGATTTGTATATAATAAAAAAGATAGTGTTGATTTAGGCTGTAAATAATACTATCTTTTTTTGCTTTATTTATTAAAAAAAATTTATGATGTTTTTACTTTGTCTATTTTTCTTTTTTTATGATAAATTATAAATAATATTATTGCACTGGTTATTGGAACAATTAATATATAATATGCAATTAATGTGGCAAGGAATGATTCATTTTCTATTTTTATTTCATAGGTATTTTCGTTATCATTTTCATCAATTACTAATAGTTTAATTATATCATTTTCTTTTACATTTTCTAAGATGTTAGTTTCTTTGTTGTTGTGATAGATAACCAATTTTGCTTTTGGATTATTTAGTTTATAGTAAAAATTTAATACTGTTTTATCTGGATCTTTTTGGATTGTTGCTTTATTGTCTTCAAAGTCAACTTTATTATTATCTAATATAAATTCGGTAATTTTTGCATTTCCTTTTCCTTTTATTTTGTTAATGTATATTTTTTAGTATCACCATTTTCTGCAGTTACATTGATGTCTATTATATTTTCTCCTGTTTTTAATTCTATAGGATTAAATGAAACTGTTGCTTTTTCTGAGTTTGGTGTTATATTAATGTCTATATTTTTTTTAGTTGTTTCATAAGACATATTTTCAGACATTTTTATATTAATTCCATCTATAGTTACTTTTTTTAATGAGTTATCATTACTTTTATTATTGTTTATTGTTTTAGCTAAAATGCTTTTTTCAGTTTGATGATTATTGTTCGAATTATTACTTGAATTGTTTTTTGAATTATTATTTGAATAACTAGGTGTATTAGAATTATAGTTGTTATTTGCGTTAGAACTTGAATTATTTGTATTTCCAGACGTTTGTCCTGCAGTACCTTTATTTTCATTTGAGGAAGGGCATGGGTCATAAGCAATAGCATCCCCACTTGAGTAATAATTGTCCCCATTAGTAACAGCTTTATGCCAATGGTTACTATGCATACCGTAGGTTATGCCATCAGGACAAGTTTTAATAGAACCTTTTTTAAGCATTCCACTACTTGCGCTGACATTTATAGGCATAATAGTCAATAACATTAATGGTAATAAAATATAAATCTTTTTCATAGTATCAACTCCGTTTATTATATATTTATTATAGCATATATTAAATTTTATTTGGTAAAATTAAAATAAATTATTTGTTAATATTTAGTTGTTGTCTTGTAAATTAAACAAATGTATGATAGGATTTAAATTAATTATTATAAAGGAGTTGCTATGAAAAGAAAAATATTTTTAAGTTTTAGGCCAGAATTTTTTAGACCAATTTTATATGATATAAAAAAATATGAATATCAAAAACGTTTTTGTAAGGAACCAGTAACTGCATATTTATACTTAAGTTATCCGGTTCAGGAAGTGGTAGGGGTAATGGAACTTGGAAAACCGCTTTTTGTTTTAGAAGAAATTTTAAAATATGAAAAGGATACAGATATTTATAAGAGAATTAATGAAAATATTGAAAATGGTGAACTTTATGTGATTCCGATAGAAAGTTTACAGCTCTATAAAAAGCCAATTTCGATTAAAAAATTAAAGGAAATAGATTATATGTTTTCGGCTCCAAGGAGTTATTTGAATATTGAAAAATTTCCTAAAATATTAGATTATTTGAATAATGAAGAGATGTATGAAAAGGAGTTTTATAATAAACATGAAAGTATTTATGAAGATAATTTTTGTATGAGCTGCGCTGAAATGGAAAAGACATTAGAATTTAAAAATAAAGATAGGAAGTATTTAGAAAATAGTAAATACGATATTATAAAAAGTGGTTATATAAACAAAAAAACAAATATTTGATGATGATGTATTTGTTTTTTTATATGTGTTTTGAGTATATGTGATTATACTTTTTAATTGAACTTTCTGTATTTATCCAATATACATTAGTTAATGTATTATCATCTGGATCTATTTCGCATCTTTCTAATATTCCGCCTAATGCTTTAATTGTTTTATTACTTCCTATGTTATCTACACTGCAGTCTAACATTACTTTATCTAAATTAAATTCTTCTTTGGCTTTTATTAATCCTAAGTATAAATTAATTTTATTATATCCTTTTCTTCTTTCAGCAGGTCTTATACCATAACCGATATGACCTCCAAAATGTAACATTGCTTCAGTTAAATTATATCTAATATTAATCATACCGATTATTTTATTATCTTCTTTTCTTATTAAAAAATATGTTTTACCAGGACATCTATTTATACTTTCAGCATATTTTTCATTTGTCATTTTATCTTGAATTTCAAGCCAGTTTTCATAGGTAAGTTCATCTAAACATTCGTCCATCCCACCGGTTCCATTAATGTCAGAATCATATTCTTGATGTTCTTTTAAATAGTTTAAGGCATCTTCTTTTCTTTTTAAAGTAGGGGTTTCTAAATAAAATTTCATGTTATCACCTTTTATTTATTTTATCATATATTTACTTGATTTTATTAATTTTTTTAATAAATGTGTTTGTTTGATGAAACCTTACAATAATGTTATTTTATTTATGTTTTATTTGTGGTAAAATTATTTTGAGGTAATGAATAATGAATATACAAGGTTTATCAAGTAAAGAAGTAAAGGAACTTAGAGAAAAGGGGTTTGTTAATTATAAGGCAGAAGTAAAAACAAAAACAGTTGGTCAAATTATAATGACTAATCTTTTTACTATATTTAATTTTTTGAATTTAGGTTTAGGACTTGTTGTTATATTTGTTCATTCATATAAAAATTTGCTTTTTTTAGGGGTTGCTTTTTGTAATACTTTGATTAGTACAATTCAAGAAATAAGAAGTAAGAGAATTGTTGATAAACTTTCTTTATTAAATGAAACAAAGGCTGTTGTTTTAAGAGATGGTAAAGATAAAGAAATTGGGATTCACGATATTGTTTTAGGTGATGTGATTAAGTTTAAACCAGGTAATCAAATAGTTGTTGATAGTAAAGTAATATCTGGTGATGTTTTAGTAAATGAATCATTAATTACTGGTGAGTCTGAACCGATTTTAAAAAAGAAGGGTGATATGCTTTTATCTGGTAGTTTTATTGTAAGTGGTAGGGCTATTTGTAAGGTTATTCATGTTGGAGAGGATAATTATACAGCTAAAATATCATCTGAGGCTAAATATTTGAAAAAAGTTAATTCTGAAATAATGAATTTTATAAATAAGGTTTTAAAATTTATTTCAATCATAATTGTTCCAATAGGTATTTTATTATTTTTAAGTCAGCTTAAAGATGCTAGTTCGATTGGTCAAGCAGCTTTAAAGGCGGTTGCGGGATTAGTTGGTATGATTCCAGAGGGACTTGTTTTACTTACAAGTACGGTTTTAGCAATTAGTGTTATTAGACTTGCTAAATACAAGGTTTTAGTTCAGGAGTTATATTGTATTGAAACTTTGGCTAGGGTCGATACTATTTGTTTGGATAAAACTGGAACTTTAACTACAGGTAAAATGAGTGTTTCAAAGGTTGTTCCTTTAAAATCTACTAAAGATGAAATAATGAAAGCACTTGGAACTGTTAGCTATCATATGGATAAAGACAATGAGACGATGATTGCGATTGCTGATAAATTTTCAGTAAAAGATTCAAATAAAGTTATAGAAATGGTACCATTTTCATCAATTAATAAGTGGTCTGGTCTTTCTTTTAATGATGTAAGTTATATAATTGGGGCACCTGAGATTGTTTTAAAGGATACTTCTAGTATTGATGATATTTTAAATTTATATTCTAAGGAATGTAGGGTAGTAATACTTGCTAAATCTAAAGAAAAATTAAATGAAAGAATTCCAAATGAACTTACACCAATGGCTTTAATTGTTATTAATGATGAAATTAGACCAGATGCGAAGGCAACTCTTGAGTATTTTAAATCTCAAGGTGTTGATATTAAAATAATATCTGGTGATAATCCTAGGACAGTGGCTGGAATAGCTGCAAAAGTTGGTCTTGATAATATTAAGTATATTGATATGAGTCATACCGATAAACTTCCTAGCGAGGTTGCAAGTGAATATAATGTTTTTGGTAGAGTAAAACCTGATCAAAAAAAAGAACTTGTGATGGGACTTCAAGCAGAAGGTCATATAGTTGCGATGACTGGTGATGGAGTTAATGATGTTTTAGCTTTAAAAGAAGCTGACTGTAGTATTGCGATGAATAGTGGAACAGATGCAGCTAGAAATGTATCTCAGCTTGTTTTACTTGATTCTGATTTTGCATCTTTACCTAAAGTGGTTTCTGAAGGTAGAAGAAGTATTAATAATATCCAAAGGTCTTCATCTTTATTCTTATGTAAAACAGCTTATGCAACACTTTTAGCAATAATATTTGTATTTATTGGTAAAACTTATCCTTTTATACCAATTCAGCTTACATTAACTAGTGCGGTTACAATAGGTATTCCTGGATTTATATTGTCACTTGAACCGAATAATGAACGGATAAATGGACGAATAATTATTAATGTACTTAGGAGATCTATTCCAACTGCATTAACGATTGTTCTTAATATACTTATAGTGACATTTTTACCTTCATTTATTAAGATAACTTCTGATGAGGTATCGACATTATGTGTTATTTTAACTGGATTTACTGGATTTATGCTTTTATATAAAATATGTGTTCCTTTTAATTTACTTAGAAGAGTATTATTTGGATCATTAATTACAATATTTGTACTTGCTTTAATACTATTTAGAAAGGTATTTTCTATAGTTTACTTGACGCCTACTTTATTAATTATTCTTGGAATTTTACTATTTGTTTCATTTACTTTCTTTAATATTTTTACAAATCTTTTTGAGAAGGTTTCTAAGAAAATAAAATAATGTATAAAAATAAGGCTATTTTGCTTTATTTTTTGTTTACAAATGTTGACATTTTGTTTATAAAGGATGTATAATTGTTTTAATAGATAGTAGGTGATTGTATGCCTGATGGGAAAATGCAAGAAAATTATATCGATACCTTAACAGATGAACATGTTAAATGGCTTTTAGGAGAGTTAAAAAGACCAAATGGGTTTAATAAGTTTATTACACAAGTTGATGATAGAAAAGTTGTGGTTAAGACTCTTCGTGAATCATTAAGAAGATCTGATGATTATATTATTTACGTGCCAAAATCGACTGACCCAGGTTTTGCAAACGCATGGATTAAAGTTTTTAATCGCGCCATTCAATATTTAGAAGATGAAGTTAATAAATATTATTATAATGGTATCGCAATCCCGATTTCTGGAAGTTCATTTAAAGTTGGAACAAACACTTTTGATATTCCTTTTTTTGGAAATTCTAATGTTGGTTATGTTTCTTCTTTAAGTAATATTGTAAATGCTAGTATGAAATTTGAATTAATGAAAAAAACGGGGTATGGTGTTGATTTTAGTAAAAGTAGTGTTTTAATTAGTAATGAAAAAGAAGTTTTAGAAGAAGAAAAACAAGAAGTTTCAAAAGAGGCTTTAGAGCCTGAAGTGTTAGATACTTATGAAGGTAATAATTTAATTATTCGTAAGGTTGCGGATGGTGATAAACTTACTTCAAGTGATTTAAGTAAGTTTAGAGATGATAATGTTGATTTAGTATTTGCTTCTTGCTTAGATATTAAACATAGGAAAAATAGAGAAGTTTTTGAAGAAAATATTATTAGTTTAAAGAAGGAAAACTTTAATGTAGCTTCATTTATTTATGGCAGTGCTACTACTGATGAACTTTTTAGTAGTGAAATAAAAAAAATTTATGAAGCTTTAGAAAAGGTTAAAAATTATATAACTGATATTGTTATATATCAAATAAATGATGACTATTTAAAAGATAATGCTGAAGATAAAACTAAGATTATTAAGTTTATTGAAATGTTTAATAAAGCTTATTTAGAATTTAAAAATTTAGGATATTGTCCATTAATATCTATGAATACTTCAAGTAAAAAAATAGTTGATGATGTTACTAAGGAATTTGATTTAAACTGTGATTATGATGTGGTTTATATGGCAATTCCAAGAGAAATGAAAGAAATTGATGATAAAAGTTCATATATTTTGGTTGATCCATTAAAAGATCATGACGAAGTTTCAATTAAAAATAGTAACTTTATTAAAGAAATATCTGGAAATGAAAAAAAGATTCAATTAGCAGTTTAAATATACGCCTTTATGGGCGTATATTTTAGTGATTAAAGGATGGTTTATTATGGATAAAATAGATGATTTATTTAAAAGGCTTTCTTATTCTAAATTTAGAAGTAAATTTCATTTATCTAATAAGGATAGAATGTACATTAGTGATAAAGGTCTTGATAAGATTGAAAGTCATGCATATGATTTTATAAATAAAAGATTAAAACCTTCAGTTATATTAAATGATGGAAGGCAAACACCTTGGAGGGGACATCCTGTGTTTGTGGCTCAACATGCGACTGGATGTTGCTGCCGCGGTTGTTTAGAAAAATGGCATGGTATTAAGAAAAATACTGAACTTACCGATGATCAAGTTTCTTATATTGTAAATGTTTTAATGACTTATATTAAAAAAGAATACGAAAAAAGATAGTTTTAACTATCTTTTAATTTACTAAGATGGTGGACTGTTGGGGGCTCGAACCCCAGACCCACTGATTAAGAGTCAGTTGCTCTACCAACTGAGCTAACAGTCCAAATGTGATTACTTGTAAATTATAACACGAAATTTACAAAAAAGGAAGAGTTTATTTATTAAAAAATTAAGATATCTGTTATAATATGTATGTTAAGTAAAATATGGGGTGGTGTAATGAAAAAAATAGATGTATATGATTTTGATGGAACTATATATGATGGAGATAGTACTGTAGATTTCTTTTTTTACTGTTTAAAAAGGAATAAAAGAATAATTCCGTTTTGTTTTAATATTTTAGGTAATGGTATTTTGATGGTAGGTCATGTGATTAATTTAACAGAATTTAAAGGAAGATTTTTAGGGTTTGTTAAATATATAAATAATATAGATGATTACTTAGATGGCTTTTGGAAGGAAAATGAACATAAGATTTGTAAGTATTTTCTAGATAATATGAAAGAGAAAAGGCAAACTTTTATTATTTCAGCTTCTCCTGAATTTATAATTAAACCTTTTTCTAGTAAATTTGATAACGTAACTTTAATTGGAACATTAGCTGATAAAAATACTGGTAAAATTAAAGGTATTAATTGTAAAGGTGAGGAAAAAATTAAAAGGCTTAATAAGGTTATTTCTAATTATAAGATTGAAAGGTTTTATTCTGATTCAAAAGCAGATTTACCTTTAGTTAGAATATCTGAAAAGGCATATTTGGTTCAGCATGGAAAATTAAGTAAATTTGATTGACTTTACTAAAATTTTCTTTATAATATATTGCACAGGTGATTTTATATGAAATTAGAAGATATACTTAAAATGATGGGCTATCAATTGGCTAGAAATAAAAAAGGGTTAATACTAATTGATAGTGATATGAAATTTTATAATTCGGTAGTTAGAAATGGTAGAGTTATATTTGGTATTGGTGATGGAGTATTTTCTTTTTCTTTAGAAGATGGGAAAATAAGTAGTTTTAATTTAATTAAGGAAAATTATAATTTAGCTGTTAGTGGTGATAATGGTTTTCTTGATTTAAATTTTACTGAAGAGGAGAAACAAATTGATTTGACCATATCTGATAGTGGTGTTGAATGCGGATTAATTTCTGATGAATATAATCAGTATGTAAGATATGAAGATGAAAAATATGGTAGTGAAGAGACATTTTATGAATATGGATGTTATATGCAAGATAAAATTGATCAAGTAGTTTTACAAACTTTAGCTGATTGTGATGATGTTTATTTTTTAGAAAGAAATCGTCATTTGGAAGGTGCATTTAAGAAAGATTGGGCACAAAATTATGCGAGAGGTCAAGTTTTTGCATCACCAGCTAGGGATCATATTGAAAAGGTTGTTTCGGAATTTGAAAGTATTATACCAGGTATTACTAGTTATTTAGATAATAAATCAATTATATTTAGATTATGGAATAGCATTGATAAAGCTTATAAAGATGCTGATAGTTTAAGAAACATAAGGTCAATGTCAAAATATATTAAAAAATAGAAAAAATTCACTTGAAATTAATAAGTTTTAAAAAATGTGAAAAAAATTTGAAAAATATCTTGTCAAATTAAAAAAAATAGGTTATACTTATTAAGTCAAGTGAGATAATGGGCCTGTAGCTCAGTTGGTTAGAGCACACGCTTGATAAGCGTGGGGTCATAGGTTCAAGTCCTATCAGGCCCACCATTATATTTTGGCCTGTTGGTGAAGCGGTTAACACACATGCCTTTCACGCATGGATTCATGGGTTCAAATCCCGTACAGGTCACCAATTTTGTTAATAAATATTTTTATATAAATACGAAGAAGTGGAGAAGTAATATAAGAAACTGCTTATTAGAGAGCTAGGATGGTGAAAGCTAGCAAGTAAGCCTTATATGAATAACACCACAGAGTTACTAATCGAAATTAATAGTAGATTATGTCGGCTGTAATCCGTTACCATATTATACGTTTCAAAGATGGAAACTATAGAGTGATCACATTTGTGATAAATAAGGTGGTACCGCGAATTGCAGTTATTCGTCCTTAAGGATGTTATAACTGCTTTTTGTTTAATTTATGCTTGATTAGCTCAGTTGGTAGAGCAAGCGGCTGTTAACCGCTGGGTCGTAGGTTCGAGTCCTAC
>CACZST010000008.1 GCA_902783895.1 uncultured Erysipelotrichaceae bacterium | reverse complement strand
TCTCCTTTCCAATGAGATATTATACTATATATTAGTGGTATCTTTTTAACTAATGATAAGGTATCATTTTAAAAAAGGATTAACATTAAAGCCGTATTGTTTGACAAAATACCGTTGTTGTGCTATCATATCTAGCGTATTTAAGGAAGTGAGTTAAAATGTACCAAGAAGATGACGAAAAAACTTTCCCATTTAAAGGATTATTATTGAAAGTCGTTTTAGTTGTATTATTCATATTTGTTTTAATGATGCTTTTTCCAACAAAAGGATATTTAACAAATTATGTTGACAAAAAACTAAAAACTGAAGATAACTCAAACTTTAATAATAATTTATTATCAATGGCAACAGTAGCCAGTGGCTATTATACAAGCTCAAGATTACCAAAAAATACTGGTGACAAAGAAACAATGACATTAGGTGATATGCTTAATAAAAAAATGCTTGTCACATTAAAAGACGGAAATGGTAATGCTTGCAGCTCTAAAAAATCGTATGTTGAAGTTACTAAAGGTGAAGATGAATATACGATGAAAGTAAATTTAGATTGTGGTGGTGAATCAGACTATATTGTCTCACATATGGCCTTGGATGGAACATCCTTTCCCAGTACCAGCACCGCAAGGTGCGAATTCGTAAAAAATCTTGATGGAACTTGGACCTATGGACCTTGGTCAAGTTGGAGTACTACAAAGATAGAAGAAAATAGTACCACTCAAGTAGAAACAAGCACAAAAAAAATAAAATCAGGAGTAAAAAACGCTACAAAGAAGGAAGTTGAAACAACTCCATCTACGAAATTTATCACCGATGGTAAAACAGTTCAATATGTTTGTCCATCTAGTTATGATAATGCTGGAGTATATCAAAATCCTACAACTTGTAAAAAAACTACAACTGTCTATACAACTGTTCCAAATTATAAAACAGTAACATATTATAGATCTCGTAGTAAGACTCCTGGTGAAGGAAATACTGATACAAAATGGTCATCATGTGATGACAAAGATTTAATAAATCAAGGTTACAATCCTACAGGTAACCGCGAGTAAAACTAGGTCACTCCTAGTTTTTAGATGCCAATAATTGTCAAACTTACTCGAAAATAAAGCTATTAATTGCTTTATTTTTGACTTTATGCTATATTAATAATAGAGTAATAATAGAAAGGAATAGAAGCTATGAACGATAAATACTTATTTTCATACGAAAATGAAAATGAATTTAAAAAGTTAGAAAGCGCTTTAAAAAAATACAACATGCTTGCTTATAAAAAGTTATACTTTGAATATTATCCTCAAATTAAATCTGGTAAATTTGTTGGTAAAGAAATTAGTAGCCAAGGAAATGTTCATAATTACGAAGTTATTTTACCAACTGACGCATTATTCGCAAAAGTTCATGGCGAAGTTAAACTACATTACAAGGTTGACGATAATCAAAAAACAATTTTCCTAATTGATTTAACTCCAAAAGAAATTTTAAGTGAAGGTCATCAATCAGAATTAGTAACATATAAAGGCGTTATGGTATCTAAAGAACATTCAGATAAAGATATGTTCAAAATCAATTTACTTAATATGATAAATAAAGGAAATTAAAAAAATGACTAATTTTACAAATACTTATTGCATAAAATAAAACAATATGGTATTATATAGAAGTAGTCAAAGTTGGACCCTTAGCTCAGTTGGTTAGAGCATCCGGCTCATAACCGGGCGGTCAATGGTTCAAGTCCATTAGGGTCCACCACTTGCGGGCGTGGCGAAATTGGTAGACGCGCTAGACTTAGGATCTAGTGCCTTACGGCGTGGGGGTTCAAGTCCCTTCGCCCGCACCATATAGTTATCAATCTCGAATCAACGAGTAACAATAAATAGCAACTTTCAATAAAGTTGTTTTTTGTTTGAAGAATTAGAACTTTTAAGAAAAAATTTAAGAAAAGACAATATATCCAAATAATAATCAAATGATAAAACGAATTATTAACCATTAAGTTAAGTTTGTTAAACATTAGTTAAAATGATACCGATTTATAATATGGATAACAAACAAAGATGAACTTTGTTTGTATAGGTATTGTAATCGAT
>CACZST010000007.1 GCA_902783895.1 uncultured Erysipelotrichaceae bacterium | reverse complement strand
GTAGAATTAATCGCTCCAATCGCTATCGAAAACGGAACTAAATTCTCAATCCGTGAAGGTGGTAGAACAGTTGGTGCAGGTAACGTTTCAGAAGTTATCGAATAATTTTAAAACAAGGATTTATTCCTTGTTTTTTTGTATAAAATATTGACCATAAACTAAATATTGTAATAATATAAAAGTAAATAAGTAGGTGGGTATATGGAGTACTTAAGAAAAACAAAAAAATTACTTTTCAGCGAATTAGTATACTTAATGTGTGAGGATGAAGATAATGCTGATATATACGAAAAAGAAATACTAAAAAGATTAATATTTTGTGGATTTGATGATGAAATGTCAAAATCAATTATAAAATATGAAATTGATATAATAGAAAAAACAAATTTTAAAGTTGATATACCATTATATAAACAAAAATACTGGTTAAGTGATAATTTTAAACCTAAATTAAATTTAGATCCAGAAAGTTATGGTGTTTTTCAAAAGCCAATTGGCCCAAAAGAAAATACATTTGTAACTAGTTTTCTACTTTTTTTAGATGATGAAATTGGATATATAATTACTCATCTTGATAATATAAAAAATAAAGATGTTTTAAAAGAAGTTAAAAAATTTATGCCAGACGAAAAACATCCATGGCTTCAACATGAATTTTTTAATAGAATAAATTATTATAATTACCTTTTAGGAAGAAAACAAAAAACAAAAGAATTAGAAATAAAAGAGAAACGTTTCTTCTATAATGAATTACAAATACTATTTATAAATAAATATAAAATACATGATACATGGTTACCATATTCAGATGACTATTTCAAAATTTACGATTAGGAAACTAATCGTTTTTAAGTAATAAAAAAATAGGAGTAATCCTATTTAAATATATCGCTTATTCCAAATGAATTCTTATAAACAAAATAAAGTGGACGATTAGTGATTAATTCAAAATCACCCGCATATTCTAAAACCTCACTACCAAAATTCATTTTAAATTCATTAAGACCTTTATATTCATTTTTAGGTAAAGTAACATTACTTACACCACCAAAATTAAAATAAGTAAATCCAAGCTTAGAATACCTACATAGAAGCTGCCACATCATTAGATGATTCGCACTAAATTTTCTATAATTATCATCATAGCCATTTATAAGCATATAAGCTTCATCTTGCCATTTTATAATAAGTGCTGAAGAAATCACAATTCCGTCTGGATAAAGTCTTAAAAGATCTGTTGCTTCAGCTAATTGTTTTCGGTATAACGTAACTTTTTTATCAACATGTAATTTTTTATTAATTAACTTATAATTTCTACCATTTGAACCAATTAATTTATTAGCTAAATCATGACTCTTTTTAGAAAAAATACTATACATTTTTTGCGTATGTTTTAAATAATCAGTTGTATCAAGTTTGCTATAATAAAAATCTATATTATTATCCTTTTCATAAAATTTATATAAATCATAAAAATACATTAAACCTCTTGGATAATTATCTTTTGTTTGTTCATATAAATATTTTAAATCATCAATTCCGCCATGATAAACTTTAACACCATCATTAATAGCTTTTTTAATTTTTCTTTGATATCCCTTATCAATATTTCTATAAAGCGCATCTTCAGGTTTATCAATCCTTATTCTTGCTTCAAATCTTGGCTTTAAAGCTTCAAAATAATTATTATATCCTAAATGAAAGTAACCTAAATCTGTCATCTCTTTAAATATCTTATTATAATTATTACTTTTAAATATAAGCTTTCCTTTATCATCATATATAAATCTAACAATAGGAGGATTAACCTTAAGCGCAACTACTTCTTTTTTACCCAAAAACTTTTTAAGTAATCTAGTAAAATCAGCTAAAAGTTCTTTATTATTATAATCAATTAAAAATCCTCTAGGAACACTTCCATATTTAAAACCATTTATTTTTTGAATTAAAACTAAACCTGCAGCTTTCAAAATATCTCCATCATATAAACCCACAAATACAGATTCACACTTTTGATTATTCATCACAAACGCATAACTTGAGGTTTGATACAAAGAAGACGGTCTAAAATGTTTACTAAACCCTAAAAACTCTTGATTTGTAAGTAGTTTTATTTTCATATAAAAGACCTCCTAATGTTATAATTATATCATTTTATTATTAAAAAGAAAACAATATACTATTTAGTATACTGTCTTCCTGGCCTTTCATAATCAATAATTGGACCAAAATCATATTCATCAAGCGAATCTCTTTTAAAAGAGGAATTATAAACAATCTCTCCAACTGGAATTAATCTATCATTTATAATACAAAGATTAATAAAATTACCTTTTTCAATATAAAAATTATTATCAAGACATAAATTCATCTCAATCGCCCCAGGATATATTTGATTTTTATCAAAACACATATTACTAATAGGCGGAATATTAAGTTTAAAAATATCATTTCTTGAAGTTACCATCATTTTATGTTTATGACCCTCTAAAACAAGTTTATTAGAAATAGGCCTAAAATGTAGTTTATTAATTGGATGTTTAACTAAAAAATAATCATTACCAATTTTAATCACGCCTCGGCCAATCGCAAAAACAATCAAATCTTTTCTCTTTTTCATTAAATTATAAATATCAATCCCTTTTTCTATCGCACTATAATCATGATTACCTAAACAAATTAAATTTAATATACCATCGTCATATGGATAATTTTCTAAAGCATATTTTATTTGTCTCCTAGGATCAGGTATATCCTGACATCCCTTAGTAAAAGTTCCATCTATAAAATCACCCGCATGAATAATTATATGAATATCATTTTCTAAAGCATACTCATAAGCAATATTTAAATTATTAATATTTTGAAGAGAATTTCCAAAATGTGTATCAGATATAAGTAATGCCTTAAACTTTCTAATATCAGTTAGCTTTACTTTTATAAAATTATCTTTCCTCTCATTTACCATAATTTTTTTATTATGAATATTTCCTAAATCATCAACACTTTTACTAAGTAAAAACTTTTTTTCTCTCCTGCTAGTAACCCCTTTAACATAATTTACATCAATCCCAAAATTACAAGCAATATCATCTACCTCATAACCACTATCAAACATCTCTAAAATAATTTTTTCCATTTAATCACCAAAATAATTATACTAAATAATGAAAATAAAAACCACAAATATACGAAAGTAAAGTTAAAAAACATTTGACATAAATAAAATAATAGTGTATAAAATATAATAGTTTAAAAAGGAAGGTGAATATATGGGTAAAAATTTAGTTATAGTAGAGTCCCCAACCAAAGTAAAATCAATTAGTAAATATCTAGGAAATGACTATGTCGTTTCATCAAGTAAAGGTCACATAAAAGACTTGTCAACTAAAGGAAAATATGGTTTAGGGGTTGATATAGAAGACCATTTTAAACCAGATTATAAAACAATAAAAGGCAAAAAGAAAGTAATCGATGACTTAAAAAAACTTGCGAAAAACGCTGACAAAGTTTATCTAGCAACCGACCCCGATAGAGAAGGGGAAGCTATTTCCTGGCACCTATATAAAACCCTAGGATTAGATGATGACCATTATAGCCGTGTTGTTTTCCACGAAGTTACTAAAAATGCCGTATTAGATGCCTTTAAACATGAAGGAAAAATCGATAAAAATCTTGTTAATAGTCAAGAAGCACGAAGAATACTTGACCGTATAATCGGTTTTAGATTAAGTAAATTAATTCAATCAAAAACTGACGGTTCTTCTGCCGGAAGAGTTCAATCAGTTGCCTTAAAATTAGTTGTTGATAAAGAAAGAGAAATAAACGCATTTAATCCTGAAGAATATTGGACAATTACCGCTAATTTCAAAGACTTTAGTGCTGATTTATTTGAATATAATCATAAAAAAATAGAAATAAAAACTGAAGATGAAGCAACTAATATTTTAAATAAACTAAGTAATTCATTCGAAATAGAAAATACTGATAAAAAATTAAAAAATAAACAATCAAAACCACCTTTTACAACAAGTACCCTTCAACAAGAAGCATCCACTAAATTAAGATTTTCATCTAAAAAAACAATGATGGTTGCCCAAAAACTATATGAAGGTATCGATCTAGCTGATGAAACTGCTGGTTTAATCACATATATGCGTACAGATTCAATCAGACTTTCAGATGACTTTATAAAAAGCGCTTATAAATTCATTGAAAATAAATATGGTGAAAACTATACTGGACCTGTAAAAAAATCTAAAAAAACTGAAAATGTCCAAGATGCTCACGAAGCCATTAGACCAACAAGTATAAATAGAACTCCAGAATCAGTAAAACCTTATTTAACCGATGATGAATTTAAACTATACCGAATGATATATTATAGAGCTTTAGCAAGTATTATGGCTCCAGCTCAAGTTGAGGCAACAACAGTTATCTTAAATAATAATAATTATGGTTTCAAAGCAACTGGTCAAGTTATCGTTTTTGATGGATACTTAAAAGCTTATAGTGCTTATGAAGATACAAAAGATACTATTTTGCCACCATTTGATACATATAAATCAAATGTAATAGTTGCAAATGAAGTTACTAAAGATCAACATTTCACTCAACCACCTGCAAGATATACTGAAGCTAAACTTATTAAAACAATGGACGAACTTGGAATTGGAAGACCAAGCACGTATGCCACTATCATTGATAATATTAAAGCTCGTGGTTATGTAAATTTAGTTGACCGAAAATTTGTTCCAACTGAAATAGGTTTTGAAGTAACAGATAAACTTCAAGAATGTTTCAATCATTTAATTAATGTTGAATATACAGCAAACATGGAAGAAGACTTAGATAAAGTAGCTGAAGGAAAAGAAGTATGGTATGAACTTTTAGAAAAATTTTATAAAGAATTTGAACCTGCTTTAGAAGATGCCTTTGAAAAATTACCTAAAAAAGAAGCTGAACAAACAGGAGAAGACTGCCCACAGTGTGGTCATCCACTTGTAATAAGAAAAGGTAAATATGGCGCCTTTGTCGCATGTAGTAACTTCCCAGCTTGTAAATATATAAAACAAGAAAAGAAAGAAGAAAGCATAATAACAGACTGTCCAAATTGTGATGGACATATCGTTGAAAAACGAAGTAAAAGAGGTAAAATATTCTATGGATGTGATAATTACCCAAATTGTAAAACTGCATACTGGGATAAACCAACTGGTGAAAAATGCCCAGAATGTGGAAATATGCTTACTATTAAAAATAATAAAATTAAATGTTCAAGCTGTGATTATACAAAAGAAATTCCAAATGAATAGGAATTTCTTTTTATATTTATCTTATTTTTTTAATTTATATTTGACAAACTTAAATAATAATATATAATAAGCATTATGGAAGTGATAATATGGTAAAAAGAAATAGTGTAAAAAGATATAAATTAATAATAAAATCCCCAGAATTTGATTATGCATACATATCAGAAAGTGGACAAGAAAAATTTGCGTTAACGGAAATAGACTCAATTACTACACAGTATTCATCACCACAGCAGTTCGCAATCGCAAACAAATTAGATCCTGAAACAAATAAATTAATTATTAATTATAAAGCAAATAAACAAGAAAGATACTTATTCGCAATTTTTGATGAATATGATTTCCTAAGTAGACTTGCAAGCGACAATAATGGATTATATACAGTAACTCCCGGAGTTTACTTTCAAGCCGAAGTTAGAGAAATAATAAATAAACTTATGACTGATGATGAATTATATTTATATTTATTAAAAATGAAATATATAGATCCTAAACTAAACGAAAGAATTTTGGATTTTATTAACGCTTTAAAACACGGATATAAAAAAGATATTCAATTTAACTATAAAAGATTAGAAAATTTCCTAGTAAGATATAAAACAATTAGAGGTTTAGAAATAGGAATAAAAACTTATGAAAAATTAACAAACCCTGAAAAACAAGAAGAAAAGGAAATAACTAATATAGAAGAAGAAATGAAAGAAATAAAAGAGGAAATAAAAGAATTAAAAGAGGAAAAGCAAGATACAGTAATGATTGATTCAAATCAAAACGAAAATTATGTCCAAGGAACTTTATTTGATATGCAGGCAACTCCAAAGAAAAAAGTAAAACAAAAAGAAAAGAAAATAGGAAAAGCCGATAGACCATTTTGTTATTATTAAAACAGGATTAACCTGTTTTTTTTCTTATTTTGGTGTATAATTTAAATTAGGGTGGTATCATGAAATACATAAATGAATTTTTAGATTATTTAAAATATGAGAAAAACTTTTCTGATTATACAAAAGGAAGTTATGAAATTGATTTAAAAGAATTTGAAAATTTTATAAAAAAAGAAAACCCTAAAGATATTACCTTAGATGATATTAGAAATTTTATTAAAAAATTAGCAAATGAAAAATATAAAAATAGAAGTATATCAAGAAAAATAAGCAGTATAAAAAGTTATTTTAAATACTTAACCTCTTTAAATAAAATAGAAGATAATCCATCTGAATTAGTTGGTAACCCAAAATTAGAAAAAACATTACCCAACTATTTGAATTATGAAGATCTAGACGCTTTATTAAACGCCCCTGATTTAGAAACCAAAGAAGGGAAAAGAGATGCATTAATTTTAGAAATGCTTTATTCAACAGCTGCCAGGGTGAGTGAACTTGTAAATATAAAACTAAGTGACATAAATTTTAAAGAAAGACAAATAATAATTTTAGGAAAAGGAAATAAACAAAGATATATTTATTATGGATCTACCTGTGAAAACCTACTTAAATTATATCTAAAGGATCATGAAGGAATATACTTATTTACAAATAAAAAAAACAATAAATTAAATGAAAGAACTGTCAGACAAATAGTAGATAATAATGCCAAAAAAGCATTTTTAAAAGTACATGTAACACCGCATACTTTAAGACACACATATGCTACACATATGTTAAATGAAGGAGCCGATTTAAAAAGTGTAAGCGAACTTTTAGGCCACGAAAATCTTTCAACAACTCAGATATATACCCATGTTTCCAACGAAAGATTAAGACAAGTTTATCTAAATGCTCATCCGAGAGCCCATAAGTAATGTTAAAAAATGTAAAAAAACACATATATTAAAGCCATATGTATATCATACATGATATAATAATCTATAGAATACAAGGAGGCATCAATATGCAAAAATATGTATACTTATTTAATGAAGGAAATAAAGATATGCGTTCGCTTTTAGGTGGAAAAGGCGCAAATCTTGCTGAAATGTGTAATATGGGACTTCCAGTACCATTAGGCTTTACCGTAACTACAGAAGCATGTAAAAGATATTATGAAGATGAAAAAGAAATAAATACTGAAATAAAAACTGAAATACTAACAGTTTTAAAAAAGTTAGAAGCTCAAACAAATAAAAAAATAGGTGACACAGAAAATCCATTACTTTTATCAGTAAGGTCAGGTTCACCCGTAAGTATGCCTGGAATGATGGATACTATACTAAATTTAGGACTTAACGATGAAATTGCCAAAGCTTTATCAAAAGATGAAAATTCAATAAGATTTATATATGATTCATATAGAAGATTAATAATGATGTTTGCCAATGTTGTTAAAGGCAAAGATAAAGATGAATTTGAAAATATATTAAACAAATATAAAGAAAAAAGACATGCCACAACTGACTTAGATTTAACTGCCGAAGATATGTATAATATTGCCATGGAATCTAAAGAAGTATACCAAAAAATAGTAGGTGAGCCTTTCCCAGAAGATTCAAGAATTCAGCTTTTAGAAGCAATCAAAGCCGTATTTGAATCATGGAACAATAAAAGAGCACAAATATATCGTCAAATGAATAATATAAGTGATGACCTAGGAACCGCTGTAAATGTTCAAATGATGGTTTATGGAAATCTGAGTGAAGACTCCTTAACTGGGGTTGCTTTCTCAAGAAATCCCGCAACTGGTGAAAATAAATTATACGGTGAGTTTTTAGAAAAAGCACAAGGTGAAGATATAGTAGCTGGTGTTAGAACTCCAAAACCAGTTGAAGTATTAGAAAGAAATAATCCAAAAATATATTCTGAGTTAAACGGCTTTGCTAAACTATTGGAAAACCATTATAAAGATATGCAAGATATGGAATTTACTGTTGAAAAGGGTAAATTATATATGCTTCAAACTAGAAATGGAAAAAGGACTTCTTCAGCCAATTTAAATGTAGCTGTCGATATGGTTGAAGAAGGATTAATAACTAAAGAAGAAGCAATTTCAAGAATTTCATCTGAAGATTTAGATAACCTAATGCATAAAACATTTGAAGAAAACACATTAAATGAAGAAAAACCAATTGCCAAAGGTTTGCCTGCCTCACCAGGAGCTGTAAGCGGCAAAATTTATTTCAATGAAGTTGATATTGTAAAACATTATCAAGATGGTCCGACAATATTAGTAAGAGAAGAAACATCACCAGAAGATATCGAAGGAATGAAGTATGCTGTTGGTATGCTTACTGTAAGAGGAGGAATGACCTCTCATGCAGCCGTAGTGGCCAGAGGACTAGGTAAATGCTGTATAAGTGGTTGCTCAGAAATTGCAGTAGACTCAACAAGAAAAACATTATCAGTAAACGGTTTAACCTTAGGCGAAGGAGACTACATATCATTAGATGGTTCAACTGGAAATGTTTATAGTGGAATTCTTCCAACAACAGACCCTAAATTAACTGGGAATTTTAAAACCTTATTAAATTGGGCCAAAGAAATTAAAAAAATAGGTGTAAGAGCTAATGCTGACACTGAAAAAGATGCCAAAACTGCCTTTGAATTTGGTGCTGAAGGAATAGGACTATGTAGGACCGAGCACATGTTCTTTGAAACAAAAAAACTATTTGCCATAAGGAAAATGATTTTATCAACAACTGAAGAAGAAAGAGAAGAGTCACTTAATGAACTTCTTCCAATTCAAACAAGAGATTTTGAAAAATTATTCTTAAATGCTGAAGGTAAAATAGTTACAATCAGATTCCTAGACCCACCATTACACGAATTTTTACCAAAAAAAGAAGATGATATTCGTGATTTAGCAAGCAGTTTAAATATCACAATCAGGAAAGTAAAAGAAAAAATAAATTCATTAAAACAATTTAATCCAATGATGGGTTTAAGAGGATGCCGTTTAGACATCACATATCCAGGTCTTGCTGTTATGCAAACAAAAGCAATATTATCCGCCGCCTTAAATGTTAAAAGAGCTGGAATAGATGTAAAACCAGAATTAATGATACCATTAGTCGGAGATGAAAAAGAATTAAAATACTTAAAAGATATAATTGAAAAAACAGCAAATGAAATCATCAAAAATGATGAAATAACTTATAAAA
Source organism: uncultured Erysipelotrichaceae bacterium (assembly GCA_902783895.1). Lineage (GTDB taxonomy): Bacteria > Bacillota_I > Bacilli_A > RF39 > UBA660 > Coprosoma. Next base: position 798 of record CACZST010000007.1, on the reverse strand, counting down.
TTGGTACTATGATTGAAGTTCCAAGAAGTGCCATAAAAGCATATGAAATTGCTAAGGAGGCCGACTTCTTCAGTTTTGGAACAAACGATTTAACTCAAATGACATTCGGAATGTCCAGAGATGACTCCGCAAGTTTCTTAAAAGATTATTATGAAAAAGGAATATTAAACTTTGATCCTTTTAAAACAATTGATATAGATGGTGTAGGTAAGTTAATCGAAGTAACCAAAAATCTAGCAAAAACGGCCAATCCAAACATTGAACTTGGAGTATGCGGTGAACATGGTGGAGATGAAAGAAGCGTTGAATTTTTCAGTAAAATTGGTCTTAACTATGTTTCTTGTTCTCCATACCGTGTACCAATCGCAATACTTGCTGCCGCAAAAGCTGTAATTAATGAACATTGACGAAGTAATTTTTATTGATAATTTACCAAGTTTGGATTTACATGGTTTTGACCGTGACACCGCAAGAGTTGCTATAAATGATTTTATAAATGATAATAAAAAAATGGGAAATAGTTTAGTTGTTATAATTCATGGAATTGGTTCAGGTATTATTAAACAAACAACCAATCAAACATTAACAAGAAATAAAAATGTAATCACCTTTAAAAGTCATTATTTTAATAGGGGATGCACTATTGCCCAAATAAACATAAAATAGTTTCGATTGAATCGAGACTTTTTATATTACTTTAAAGCCGTATTGTTGTTAAACATTAGTTAAAATGATACCGATTTATAATATGGATAACAAACAAAGATGAACTTTGTTTGTATAGGTATTGTAATCGAT
>CACZST010000006.1 GCA_902783895.1 uncultured Erysipelotrichaceae bacterium | reverse complement strand
GAAGAACCAAAAGATGAGGAAAACAATAATAAAGATGAAATAAAAGCAGATAAAGGACAAATAGTAGAAGTACCATCAACATCTGCACAAATGTCAATTATAATCGCATCAGTTGGAATTATATTTGTATCTTTGGCAGTAATAATTACAAATATAATTATTTCAAAAAAAGAAAGAAAATTAAAATAACATATAAAATATCAAATTAAAAATATTATATTTTTTAAATATTGATAATTTTATTTAGTAGAAATTTACTTTCTACTTTTTTTGTTTGGTTATAGTAAGTTTCCTTTTTTTAAAATTAATCTAAAAAGACTTTCCCATGATGAAAAATTGTGATAAACTTATTATAGAGTTTATAAAAAGTGGAGTGATATGTATGTACGTTTTGTTTGAGATTTCTGATCAATTATTAATGGTTATTGGACTTGCAATTGTACTTGTTTTATTTACTTTCTTTGCTATTTTAAAAGTCATTTTAGATAAAAATAGAGTTAAACCAATAAGTGAAGATGAAAGATATGATAGTGAAGAAGTTTTGGAAGAAAAAGAGGTTGTTTTGACTGAAGAACAAAAACAAGCTAAAGCTGAACTTGAGAAGGTTTATGCGCAAATGAGTGCTGATTTAGAAAAAGAAGAATCTTCTTTGGATGAAATAGATGAATTTGAAAGAAAGCAAGAGGAAGAGGCTATTATTAGTTATAAAGAACTTATGAAACAAGCTGATAGACTAAAGATTGAAGCTGATAAATATGAACAAGAACAGATGGATTTTGTACCTGAGAAAGAGGCTGAACCGGCTTTAGAAAGTCACTCAACTTTCCGTAATTCAGATATTATTTCTCCAATTTATGGAATACAAAAAAATAAACCAGTTAATAAGCAAGCTTATAAACACGGAAATCCAGAAAACAATGTTGAATTTTTAAATTCGTTGAAAGAATTTAGAAAAAACTTATAGACCATAAAGGTCTTTTTAGGTTAAGAGGTGAATTATGAATTATAAAATATATACACTTGGTTGTAAGGTTAATGAATATGAAAGTGAAGTTATGGGTGATATTTTAGAAAATCATGGTTATAAAAAGTCAGATAATCCTGATGTTTGTATAATTAATACTTGTACGGTTACTAATACTGCTGATAGTAAGTCACGTAAACTTATTAGAAGTGTTAGAAAACAATTTCCAAATGCTACTTTATTAGTTGCTGGATGTATGGTTCAAAATAAAAAAGATAATTTAGATGATATTGATGCAGATATTATTATTGGAACAAGTAACAAAACTGAATTAATTACATATTTAAAAGATTATCAAAGAGAAAAAATATTTGATGTTCAAGATGTTTTAAAGGCTGATTTTGAAAATATGAAGCTTAATAATTTTGATTTAACTAGAGCTTATATAAAAATAGAAGATGGCTGTGATAATTATTGTACATTTTGTATTATTCCATTTGTTAGGGGTCATGTTAGATGTAAAAAACATGAGGATGTAATTAAGGAAACTATTGATTTAGTTAAAGATGGTCATAGAGAAATTGTTTTAACTGGAATTCATACTGGTCATTATCATGATGGTAATTATTCGTTTGCTAATTTGCTTTCTGATTTAATTAAAGTAGAAGGTCTTTCAAGACTTAGAATTTCTTCTATAGAGGCAACTGAATTAAATGAACAGGTACTTGATGTTATTAAAAATAGTGATATTTTAGTTAATCATTTACATGTTCCTTTGCAAGCGGGATCTAATAAAATACTTAAAGATATGTTTAGAAAATATGATACTGATTATTTTAAAAAGAAAATAGAAAAGATTAGAGAAATAAAACCTGATATGTCTATTACTACTGATGTCATTGTTGGTTTTCCAGGTGAAACTGATGAACTTTTTGAAGAATCAGTTAATACTATTAAGGAAATTGGTTTTCAAAAAATTCATGTTTTCCCTTATTCAGATAGGGATGGAACGAAAGCTTCTGTTATGAAAAATAAAGTTCCTGGGAATATAAAAAAACAAAGAGTAAAAAGGCTTTTAGAAATTTCTAAGCAAGGTGAAATTGATTTTATGGAAAAACATATTGGTAAGGATATGGTATTTATTCCTGAGGTTTATGATAATGGTTATTTAATTGGTCATACAGGAAATTATATTCATGTTAAGGCTTTAGGAGATAAATCGCTTCTTAGAAAAGAAGTAACGGTTAAAGGTATTTCAGTTGATTATCCTTATTTAATTTCAGAAATGTCTAATTAATAGACATTTTTTTGGAGGTGTCTATGGATTATATAGAAGGACATTATAAAAGAAGTATATTTACATCTAACCAAGGTTTTACGATTGGTCTTTTTAAGGTTACGAAAACTAATATTCCTCTTATGAAGGATTATATTAATAAAACTATTACATTTACTGGGTATTTTTATGATTTAAATATGGAGGATACTTATATTTTATATGGTAAGGTAGTTACTCATCCAAGATATGGGATGCAATTTGAATCTGAAAGTTTTGAAAAAGTAAAGCCAACTGGTAAAGATGCGGTTAAAGAATTTTTTTCATCTGATCTATTTCCCGGAGTGGGTGAAAAATTAGCTGAATCTATTGTAGATACTTTAGGTGATGAAGCGATTGATAAGATATTAGAAGATCCTTCTTGTTTAAATTTGGTTCCGAAACTTACTAAAATGAAAGCTGATAAAATTGTATTTACTTTAAAAAAATATGATGAGAGTCATGAAGCGATTGTTAATTTAACTAATTTAGGTTTTAGTATGAAAGAGTCTTTGAGTATTTATAATAAATATGGAAATAAATCCTTAAAAATTGTCGATGAAAATATTTATGATTTGATGAAAATGAATGATATGAGTTTTTTAAAACTTGATAAGTTAAGAGATAAAGTTAATATCGCCGATGATGATAGGCGAAGAGTTAGAGCGGGAATTTTATATGTGATGAGTATGATTGTTTATCAAAATGGTGACTGCTATTTAGATAAGGAAAAAATTGGATATAATTTGAATAAGTTATTTAATTTAAATTTAAGTGAGGAAGTTATAGATGAAGCTTTTGATTTTTTAAATGATTCAGGTATGATTGTGATTAATGATGATAAATATTATTTAAAAGAAATTTGGGATGCACAGGAACATATTGTTAATAGGTTATATTCTCTTTCTAATTTAGAAAGTAAAAAAAATGATTTAGATATGCTTTTAGAAAATATGGAAGAGATTTATGGGATAAAATATAATGATGAACAATTAAAAGCTATTAAAAAAGCAATTAATGAAAATTTACTAATTATTACTGGTGGACCTGGGACAGGGAAGACAACTATTATAAAGGCTATCTGTGAACTTTATGGTAAGGTTAATAAATTTAGTAAAGAGCAGCTTGATAAGTATTTAGTTCTTTTGGCTCCGACTGGTAGGGCAAGTAAGAGAATGAGTGAAGCTACAGGAATGAGTGCTTATACTATTCATAGGTTTTTAAAATGGAATAAGGATAGTTTAGAATTTCTAATTAATGAGGAAAATAGATCAGAAGCGAAAATGGTAATTGTTGATGAAGTTAGTATGATAGATATTAATTTATTTGATAGTTTACTTAAGGGTATAAAACCTAATACTAAAATAGTTTTAGTAGGTGATTATAATCAGCTTCCAAGTGTTGGACCTGGACAACTTTTAAAGGATTTAATAATGAGTGATTGTATTGATATGGTTAATTTAAGTCATTTATATAGGCAAGATGAGAATTCTTATATTTCACAGCTTGCTTTGGATATAAAAGAAAATGAGCTTGATGAAAGATGTTTAGAAACATATAGTGATTATACGTTTTTAAAATGCAGCAGCCAGTATATCAAAAAAAATTTAAAACAACTTTGTACAAAAATAACAAGTAAAGGTTTTGATTATAAAGAGGTTCAGGTTTTAGCGCCAATGTATAAAGGAGAAAATGGTATTGATTTAATTAATAAGGAACTCCAGGAAATTTTTAATCCTTCTTCTGATTTAAAAAGAGAAATAAAATATGGTGATGTGATTTTTCGTGAAGGTGATAAGATTTTGCAACTTGTTAATAGACCGGATGATAATATATTTAATGGTGATATTGGTGTTATTAAATATATAAAATATGGTAATACTAGTAAAAGTGGTAAAAATGAACTTTATATTGATTTTGATGGTAATATTGTTAAATATACACAAAAAAATTTTAATGATATAAAACATGGTTATATAATTAGTATTCATAAAAGTCAGGGTAGTGAATTTAAGGTTGTTGTTTTGATTATGTGTCATAGTTATTATAGAATGCTTTATAAAAAACTTGTTTATACTGCAATTACAAGAGCTAAAAAGAAACTTATTTTAATTGGTGAACCAGATGCTTTTTTACAAAGTATTAGTGATGGAAGGGAAAATTTAAGAAATTCTGAGCTTTTAGAAAAAATTGTGTATAAATTTACAACTTTAGGTGCAAGATAGTAATGTATGAATTATTCATACCATCATAATTCTAGCGAGGTGATTAAATGAATAAAATAAGAGATATAGCTTTAATGGCTATGGGTGGTGCCATTACACTTGCATACCAAAAGTATAATAAGCAAATGGCAAAGACATTAAAAAAACAGTTTGATAAAACAGTAAAACAAGCTGATGCAAAGTTAGATGAAATGATGTAATTAAAAAGCTTTTATAAGCTTTTTTCTTTTTTTAATCCTGTTTATATAAATTGTTATAAATGAAAATGGTTGTTTTGGAATTATATTTTGTAATTATGATGAAAATATGTTATTATCATTATATGAGGTGAAGAAAATTGGACGATGATAATCTGATTATCAAAAGAAAAGATGTTTATGTGGGGGCGCTTGTTCAAGCTTATAAAATTAGAAGATGTTTAAAGAATGATTTATATAATAAAAAGGGTGAATATATGGTATCATGTTTTCATCCTTATAGAGCAATTATTTTCAATATTGAAAATGATAAAGCTTTTGATCTTTTATATGGTGATGAATATCCAATTTTAAATGTTTGTGATGATATAAATGAAAAAATGGTTTTAGTTGATAAAATTGTAAATCTTAATATTTTTCTTAAAAAAGTTGGATATAATGAATTTTTATCTTCGGCTGATATTAATAATATTTGCAATAATATATTAAAAAGTGATGTTATTTTAGAAAATAAGGACATTGTTAAAGGTGATAGTTTCTACGATTATATATGTAGTTTGAATGATAAAAATATTTTAAAAATTTTAATAAGTAAGTTAGTTAAAATAAAAGAGTTAATAGATGTTTATGATTATAATAGACTTTTATATGTATCTAACTGTGATTTGGTTCGATCTTATGAAGAAAGAGGAATGGAACCGTTTTCACTTACTAAGCAAGAAAATATGATAAAAAGCTTAAAGATGTTAAACATTAGTTAAAATGATACCGATTTATAATATGGATAACAAACAAAGATGAACTTTGTTTGTATAGGTATTGTAATCGAT
>CACZST010000005.1 GCA_902783895.1 uncultured Erysipelotrichaceae bacterium | reverse complement strand
ATCGATTACAATACCTATACAAACAAAGTTCATCTTTGTTTGTTATCCATATTATAAATCGGTATCATTTTAACTAATGTTTAACATTATAGAGTTTATTCATGACAATTATTTTACTATTTGTTTTTACTTAGTACTTGACAATACATAGTAGTAGGTATATAATGGTAATCAAGAGAGGTGAGGTATGAATTCACAATTTAAAAAAGGTGTTTTGGAACTTATTGTGCTTCTTTCTTTAAATAAAAGGGATATGTATGGTTATGAACTTGTTTTAGAGGTGTCAAAGGTTGTTGATGTTAATGAGGGAACTATATATCCGCTTTTAAAAAGACTTACAAATGAAAATTATTTTGAGACTTATTTAGCCCCATCAAGTGAAGGACCATCTAGAAAATACTATAAGATAACTGTTATGGGTAAGGAGAGACTTAAAGAGCTTAAAGAAAGTTGGCTTGAGTTTAGTAGTTCTGTATGTAAATTTATTGAGGAGTGTGATAATAATGAATAAAGAGGAATTTTTAAAAAAATTAGATAAAAAACTAGCAGTTCTTTCGGAAAAGGAAAGAAAGGATATTATTGATGAGTATAGAGATACTATTTCAGAAAAGGTAAAACATGGTCAATCAGAAAAAGATGCGGTTAAAGATTTCGGTGATATAGATGAACTTTCAAAAGAAATTTTACAAGCTTATAAATTAGATCCAAATTATAATGATAAATCTTCATTTGATAAATTAATGGATGATGGTGAAGATTTAATTAAAAAAGGTGCGGATAAACTTGCTAAAACAAGTAAAGATATTGCTGATGGAATAAAGTCAAATAATAGTAATATTACATTATCATTTGTGTTTGAGGTAATTATTAGATTATTTATTGGAATATGTTTATGTGTAGTAATGAAAATTCCATTTAATTTAATTGAAAGTATTGGATATAATATATTTGATCAAGTTCCATTTAATCATTTCTTTAATGGACTATATGATGCTTTATTAATGGTTTTATATATTGTTTTATGTGCATTTATGTTTATCGCCTTATTTAAAGATTTCTTAAGTGATAATTTAAATAGTAGTAGTGATATAAAAGAAACTCATGATAAAAAAAATAATGAAAAGGAAGAAAAAAATGCAAAAAAAAACGATAACAAGGAAGTAAAAAGTTCAAATAATTTAGGTAATATGTTAAGCACAGTATTTATATTACTTATTAAAATATGGGTTGTTATTATTATCTTAGTTCCAGCTGTATTTATATTATTTGGAATACTATTTGGTCTTGTATTAAGTGTTATTTATCTATTTAAAGGTATTAATTTATATGGTCTTGTAATTTTACTTATTGGTCTTGCAATGATGTGTGGCTGGTTTATTAAAGTAATTTATAATATGCTTTTTAGAAATAAAAATGAAAGTATTATTCCATTTTTCATATCAATTGTAATAACTGTTGTTGGAAGTGTACTTTTTGCGGTAATGCTTTTTGATATTGATTATATTGATGAAATACCAAAAAATATTAAATTTAAAGAAGAGACATTTAATTATCAAACTACAGAAAAAGTTGATATTTCTGGTAATGTAAATGTAACAAAAACTGTAGATAATTCAATGGCACCTGGTGAATATAAAGTTAAAGTTAAATATTTTGATAAATTAGGTAATCTTATTGTTAATGATGATAAGGTGCCTGATTTAGATGAAGAAGGAAATACTATTCCAGATTCTTCTTATAATGTAAAACATTTCTATGTTTTAGATTCAGGTGTTAATAACTTTAAAGTATTTTATGATTTATTTATAAATAATTTAAAGAAAAATAGGGTATATAACTATGATGAACTTTATAATATTAATGTTGAAGTTATTGGTAATGAACAAACTTTAGCACTTATTAATGGAGGTGAGTAATCACCTTTTTTTAAGTATTTTTTTGTATGTAAATAGAGTGACTTGCTCAAGCGAGTAATTTTGATTGAAGGAAAATATTACCTTGTTTTTTTTTTTTTTTTTTGATAAAATGGTATTGTAAGGTAGGAGGATTAAATATATGAAAAAATTATTTTTTGCGCTTTCAATATTT
>CACZST010000004.1 GCA_902783895.1 uncultured Erysipelotrichaceae bacterium | reverse complement strand
TTTTTTTTTTTTTTTTTTGATAAACTGGTATTGTAAGATAAGAGAGGAGTAAAAAAATGAAAAAGTTTTTATTATTTTTAAGTTTAATTAGCTTATCTTTTGGTATGGTAAGTCCTGTAATGGCTGCAAGTAATGCATCTGCAACTTTAAGGGCAAAAGTTGTAACTGAAGGTGATGGAATTTATAAAGATGAAGTAACTGATGGAAGATATGTATATAAAGGTTCAAATCCAAATAATTTCATTAAATTTAATAATGAACTTTGGAGAATAATGGCAGTAGAAACTGATGGTAGTTTAAAAATAATTAGAGCAAATGCTTTAGATAATGGTATGGTTTTTGATTTGGATACAGTTAAAAATGATTTTTCAAAAGGTGATTATTGTTATATGTCTGGTTTTGGATGTAATGCATGGGGTAAAAGCGATTATTTTAATAATGGTTATTATCCTAGTAATGTTTCTAGTTCTGATTTTTCTTTTGAAGGGAAAATTTCTGAAGATTCAACTATTAATAAATATTTAAATGGTATTTATTTATCTAATTTAAGTAATGGTGCGGGAAATCAAATAGTTTCTTATAAGTATGGAATTGGTGGTGTTGATTATTATAATAAATATTTTAGTGACTATTTTAGTACACAATCTAATTATTTAAATGCATCTAATAAATATTCAATTTATAAGGATAAGTATGATCAAGATCCTACGGGAAATTCTTATGATGATAGGTATGGCTGGAGAACAAATGAATATTTAATGAATGCATATAAGGAGAAAATGGATACATATAAGGAAACATTTGATAATTTAAGTGAAAGATTTAATGATGAAATTGAAAAAAGTAATAAGGATATCAAAAATGCTGAAGACAAATATTCTTGGAACGGTAAAGTTGCGATGGCAAGTGTTAGTGATATTGTTGGAGCTAGTAATAATTCAGAAAAGTGTGGTTCTTGGAATTTAATTAATAGTAATTATTATGATGATGACAGTATTAAAGATTATGTTGTTGATGTAAAATATAAAACTGAATCTGGTGAGGGTAAGACTACGTACACTTCTCATGTAAATAATTCTTTTAATAAATGTTCAGAGTCAAATTATTTGATTCCATCTAAGAAGTATAAATTTACAGATTTTAATTATTTTCTTATAACACCTGTTTATGGAAGCAATGAAACGGTTTATGCTTCTTCATATCAAGGGGTTAGTCCAGAATATGTGTATGATTCTTATTCATCTAGATATTTTAATACTTACAGTGTAAGACCCGTAACTCATTTAAATTCCTCTATTAGTATAACTGGTGGAGATGGAAGTGAAAATAGTCCATATACATTATCAAGTATGGGAGGAACATCTAGTTCAAATAGTATAAGTTCAAGTATTGCTCAAATAGTAGATGTACCTGCAACATCAATGTTTACATCAATATTTATAATAGTTGGTGCTGTAGCTTTGCTTATTATAAGTGGATATTTATATTTAAAGGTATTTAAAAAGAAAGGTATCAATTGATATCTTTTTTACTAAAATCAATTTATTTTTAATATATTTTTTGGTAAAATTATTATAGAAAAGGTAGGAGAGTTATATGAAATTTATAAAGGAAAATATTTATCCAATTTCACTTTTTATTTTTATATTTCTAGTTAGTATATTAATTCCACTTGGTGGGGATGATTGGATAAATTATTTAAGTAAGAATTTGAGTTTTAGTCAAATAATTGATAATGCAGTAACGTTTTATCAAGGATGGGAAGGTAGATTTTTTAGTAGAATTGCTTTAAGTTTGCTTGTTCCAAATCAATTTATTTGGGCTATTTTAAACGCTAGTTTAATGACAGTTTTTTATATAATGATTATTAAAATAATTGGAAAGAGGTATCAAAAGGTTTTATATCCTTTAGTTTTAATGGTTATTTTATTTGTTCAAAATGGTATATTTGGGCAAGTATACGTTTGGAAAACAGGTAACGTAACTTATCTTATTCCAATGGTGTATATGATGTATTTGATATATATTAGAAGAGATTTGTTAAATGGAAAAGAAATTAAGGTAAATAAATTTGAATATTTACTTATTCCCTTAACGTTTATATTTAGTATGTTTATTGAAAATGTATCAGTGGCAATTGTATTAGTTTGTTTATTTAATGTTATTATTAATTATGTAAAAAATAAAAAGATAGATAAGGTAATGCTGGGATGTTTAATTACATCAATTATTGGTCTTTTACTTATGGCATTTTCTCCTGGAAATTTTATGAGACTTGAAACAACAGGTGATTTTGGAGAACTAAATATATTTGGTAAGGTTATGGTTAATTTTCCTAAATTTATTAATTATACGTTTATGTATATGCCGTTTATAATTATATTTTCATTAATTATTATGTTTATGATTATAAATAAAAATGTTAAAGAAAAATTTATTAAGGTATTTTTGTTTATATATTTAGGGATTATTCCTATTTTAAGTATTATTGCGGATTATATTGTAAATATAATTAAAAGTGATTTTTTAATTTATCTTGGTAATTATAATAAGCCAGAAATTATATTGTTCTGGGTAATTTATATTATAGTATTTACTATTACTTTAGTTGTATTCTTTAAAAAATATAAGTATTATAAACCACTTTATTTTATTGCAGTTGGTTTAATAAGTAATTTATCAATGATGCTTTCTCCTATATGGTCTGGTAGAACTACTTGTTTGACTTATTTTATGCTTTGTATTGGTTTTTTAATGATAATATTAAAAATGAATCCTAATATATTTGATAAAAAAATATTTAAATATGTGGCTAATACATTAATTATATTATTTATGTTAGGTTTTACTTTATATAGTGGTTATGTTTATAAGGAAAATACTCTTAGAAATAAATATATAAATTATCAGATTGAAAAAGGTGATTATGACAGAGTTGAAATACTATATTTACCAAGTTATTCTGTATTTGGTCTTAATGTGTGGGCTTCGGTTGGACCTTTTGCGGATAGTTTTAAGAAATCATATGGTATTAAAAATGATGCCCATTTAATTATGGTTAAAAAGGAAAATATTGGTATTGATTTAGATAAGCTTAAAACATCTGATAAACTTAAAAATTAATAGGATCTCATTAATTTGAGATTTTATTTTATATTACTTTAAAAAAATATATAAAAATGTTATAATTATAAGGACTTGGAGTTGATGATATGTTAATACTAGCTAAAGCTGTGATGGCAGTAATGTTAGGTTTTTCATTTTCAGTGGTGTTTGGTTATTTTGTAGTCAAATTATTTACAAAAGAAAATATTCAACAGCAAGTAAGTGCAACACTTGGAAAAAGACATTTGGTGAAAAATGGTACTCCAACATCAGGTGGAGTTATATTTATCATTCCAACTTGTCTTATAATGATAATGTTGGTGTTAACTCATAAAATTGAGTTTTCAACTAATTTATTTATTGTTATGTTTGTCTTTCTTGCTTATGCAATACTTGGATATGTAGATGATATGAAGAAAAGAAAAAATAATGATGGTCTTTCAATATTTACAAAGTTATTTTTTCAGATAATAATTGCGCTTGTATTTTTCTATATATTTATGAGTAGTGGTAATGAACCTATTGTAGATATTCATACACTTGGAATTAAGATTAATTTAGGATGGCTTTATGGAATGTTTTTACTTCTTGTTTTAGTTGCAAGTAGTAATGCAGTAAATATTACTGATGGTTTGGATGGTCTTGCTGGTGGTCTTTCAGCAATTGCGTTTTTCGCTTTTGGTTTGATTACTTGGGGTGCTAGTTGGGCTTTAGGGCATGAAGAAGTTGCGATATTCTGTTTTGTTTTAGTAGGATCAATTGTTGGATTTTTAGTTTATAATTGTCATCCGGCTAAGATATTTATGGGTGATACTGGATCGCTTGCTTTGGGTGCGGCGCTTGCTTCAGTAGCTATTATTTCGAACCATGAAGTTACATTAATTATTGTGGCTGGTGTGTTTGTTATTGAAACATTATCAGTTATTATTCAGTGGATTGCAATTAAGAAATTCCATACAAAAGTATTTTTAATGGCACCACTTCATCATCATTTTGAAAAACTTGGTTGGAGTGAAGTTGATGTTGTTAGGTTATTTTGGTCTGCTGGTTTAATATTAAGTATGGCCGCAATTGCTTTTGGTGTTTGGATATAAGGTTTACAAATTAATAAAAATAGTTTATATTATTAAATGGAGGCGATAAAATGGCAAAAAATGTCAAAGAAATAGAAATAAAAGTAGAAGGAAAAGATTGGGCTTCAGCGTTAGATAAATCTTTTGAAAAAAATAGTAAAAAAATAAAAATCGATGGATTTAGACAAGGTAAAGCCCCTAAAGATGTATTTATAAAAAAATATGGTGAAGAATCACTATTTATGGATGCAGCTGATATGGTAATTGATAAAGCTTACGAAAATATGCTTAAAGAAAATAAAGAGGATTTAGAAAAATTAGTTGCAAGACCAGATGTTAGTATTACTAATATTGATAAAGATGGAATTAGTTTTAAATTTATTTTAACTTTAAGACCAGAAGTTAAGCTTGGTGATTACAAAAAATTAGATGTTAAAAAAGAAAAAGCTAAAGTAACTAAAGAAGAAGTTGCTGAAGTAATTGAAAACATGAGACAAAGATATGCTGAAGATGTTTTAAAAGATGGAGAAATCAAAGATGGTGATATAGCTATTATTGATTTTGAAGGATTTATTGATGGAAAACCATTTGATGGTGGAAAGGGCGAAAACTATTCTTTAAAAATTGGTAGTGGAACATTTATTCCTGGATTTGAAGAACAATTAATTGGTTTAAAATCTGGAGATGAAAAGGATGTTGTTGTTACTTTCCCAGAAGATTATCATGCTGAAGATTTAAAGGGTAAGGAAGCTACATTTAAAGTTAAAATTCATGAAGTTAAAGAAGTTAAGGTTCCTGAACTTGATAAAGAATTCTTTGAAGATTTAGGAATGGAAGGAATTGATAGTAAGGAAACTTTAGAAGCTCAAATATCTGAAAATTTACTTACTGGTAAAGAAGCTGAATTTGAAAACAAATATTTAGATGATTTATTAGAAGCTTTAGCTAAAGATACTGAAGTTGATATTCCTGAAGTTATGATTAATGATGAACTTGATAGAATGATTAGTCAATATGAACAAAACTTAAAAATGCAAGGTATTACTTTAGAGCAGTTCTATCAATTTACTAATTCTGATGAAAGCGCTTTAAAAGATCAAATGAAACCTGAAGCTGAAAAGAGAGTTAAACATAGATTAATTCTTGAAGAAGTTGCTAAAGAAGAAAAAATTGAAATTCCTGATGAGGAAGCTTCAGCAGAAGCTGAAAAACTTTCAAAGGAATATCAAATGACTAAAGATGAATTCTTAAAAACATTTGGTGGTTTAGACATAGTTAAATATGATTTAAAAATGAGAAAAGCTATTGATGTTTTAAAAGGTAATGAATAATTACCTTTTTTTACGGGATTAATTTTGTAATTTATTATTTTTGGTGTATAATACACATTGCATTTAAATTTTGGAAAGGAGTTTTTTTAATGTTATATAAAGATGATTTTAAAACAATAATAAAAGGTAAAAAAGTAGATGGTGATATTATTTTAGACTTTAATGAGCCAGTTTATGTCGAGGGTGATTTAATTGCTGGCGGAAGAATATTTAGTAGATCAACTTTATTTGTTGATGGTGCATTAGCAGCTGGTGGAAATATTGAATGTAAAGGAGATATTATCGCTTCTAATGTTATAGTAACTACTAATGGTTATTTTAAGGATGTTGTTTTAGGAAAACAAACTGTTAATGGTTATGATGATGCTATGAATTATGTTGGAAACATTTCTGGTAATAGGATTATTTCATTTGCTGGTATTAAGTCTTTTGGTGATATATTAGGAAATGAGATTAGAAGTTTTGGCTTTATTTCAAGTGATATGAATATTGCTGCTTTAACAAAAATACTTTCACTTGGTGATATAGATGCTAGAGAAGTTTCTTCACCTGAAGTTATTTGTAATAGTGATGTTAACTGTTCAGATTTTGTTGATATTGAAAATTTAATAAAGACAAAGATTAAAGTTAAGAGAAGATAATATGAGTTATGAATATGTGATAAAAAGATTAGAATATTTATATGGGATTGATAAAATAGATTTTAATAAACATATATTAACTGATGATGGGGATTTTTTTTCTAAGATTAAAAAAAGTGAAAATAAAGAATATTTATCAATTTATATAAATAATAGTAATACAATTCAAAAAATAACTATGGTTTTTAATGATAAAGTACTTTGTGATTTAATGGTTAATTTAGAAGTTTATAATAATAGGAAAATTGTTAGTAGTTTAAGAGTAACTAAAGATGGTTTGATTGATTGTTGTTATGAGGTGCATGATGATTTAGTTAATTATAGATTTTATCATTTGCAGTATAATGGTAAAAAAGGTAATGAATTAATTTTATTTAATGAATTTGAAAAAGGTAGACTTGTTAAGGGTTTATTAATAAAGCATAATAAGAGTAAAAGAAATTATGAGGTATCATTTGAAAAACAAAGTAATACCCACGTTAATAAAGTGAAAAAAAATACCGAAGTTTATAATATTACGGAAGGAAGAAAATTATTTAATAAATACATGTATAATTCTGTTATTTTAGGACCTTTTACCAGAACTCATGACTTATTTGAAAGGTTTTGTCCTAACCTTTTGGATTTGGTTTCTGATTTTGATATAATATCTAAACAAAAAAATAAAAAATTGAACGGGTAAGTCCGTTTTTTTTTGATATATGTTATAATTAATATATGTATGCAGATGTGTTAGTTGAAGTTAAAACAAATGATTTAGAAAAGGTCTTTACTTATAAAGTAAAAGAAGGTATGAAGGCTAAAGTTGGGATGAGAGCTTTAGTTCCTTTTGGGTCTCGTAAAATTGAAGGCTTTATTATGAAAATTTATGATGAGGGGTCTTTTGATTATGAGGTTAAGGAAATAGAATCTTTAGTTGATGATGACAGGGTTATTAATGATGAGATGATGGAACTTGGAAAATATATTAGTAAAAAAACTTTATCACCTTTAATTTTAGCTTATCAGACAATGCTTCCTAGAGCTTTAAAGGCAAAGGTTAAAACATCTATAAAGAAAAAATATTTAACGTATTTAGTAATAAATAAGGAGAATGATTTGATCTCTTTGAAGCAAAAGATTGTTTATGATTATGTTTTAAAAAATGGGAAAGTTTTAAAAAGTGAGGCGATGAAGATTTCTAGTGCGACTTTAACTTTAATAAAAAACGGTTATTTAAAGGAAGTTAAAGAAGAGGTTTATCGTCTTTTAGAAAAAGAAGATATGCAAAAAATTGATTATGAACTTACTGATACACAAAGAAATGCTTTAGATAAAATTAATATGAATATATTTAAACCATATTTAATACATGGTGTAACTGGTAGTGGTAAAACACTTGTTTATATTAAATTAATTGAAAAAGTTTTAAGTGAGGGTAAGGAAGCTATTTTACTTGTTCCAGAGATTAGTTTAACACCGCAGGTGGCAAGGATTTTTAAAAGGCAATTTGGTGATGAGGTAGCTATTTTGCATAGTGGTCTTTCTGAGGGTGAGAAGTATGATGAGTGGCGAAAAATACAAAGGGGAGAGGTTTCAATTGCGATAGGAGCGAGAAGTGCGGTATTCGCCCCATTTGAAAATTTAGGAATTATTATAGTTGATGAGGAACATTCGACTTCTTATAAACAGGAAAGTAATCCAAGATATTTGGTTAGTGATATTGTTTTAAAAAGGGGTAAAACTTATAATATTCCAGTTATTTTTGGTAGTGCGACTCCTAGTATTGAAAGTTATACAAGATCTAAACTTGGTATTTATCAGCTTATTGAAATGAAAGAGAGGATTAATAAAAATTTACCTACTGTTCATTTGATTGATATGAAAGATGAATTTAAAAAGGGTAATAGAACTTTTTCATCGATGTTTATTCAAAAGGTTAATGAAAGATTAGAAAATGGTCAGCAAGTTATTGTTTTACTTAATAGAAGAGGTTTTTCAACGGTTATGACATGTAAGGAATGTGGATTTACTCATAAATGTCCAAACTGCGATATTCCACTTACTTACCATAAAAGTCAAAATCAAATGAAATGTCATTATTGTGATTATACGGTATTTAAATTAAATGTTTGTCCTTCGTGCCGAAGTAAGTCTTTAAGTTTTACTGGTATGGGTACTGAAAGGTTAGAAGAGGAAATTAATAAAACTTTTTCGCTTGCTAAAACGATTAGAATGGATGTTGATACAACAAGAAATAAGGGGTCTCATAAAAAAATAATTGATGATTTTAAAAGTGAGAAATATAATGTTTTAGTTGGAACACAGATGATTGCAAAAGGTCTTGATTTTCCTAAGGTTACTTTAGTTGCGGTTATTAATAGTGATGCTTCTTTAAATATTCCAGATTTTAGAAGTGGTGAAAGGACTTTTGCTCTTTTAAATCAAGTTGCTGGACGGGCTGGAAGGGATAAACTTCCAGGGGAAGTTATTTTTCAAGGATTTAATATGAATCATTACAGTATTGTTTGTGCGGCAAATAATGATTATGATAAATTTTATTTAGAGGAAATGCGAATAAGAAAAACTTTAAAATATCCTCCTTATTTTAATTTGGCTTTGGTTAAAATAAGTAGTAGGGATTATGATTTGCTTTTAAAGGAAGCTTCTAAGATTGCGACATATTTAAAAAGTAATTTAGAAAATAATATTATTTTGGGGCCTTCGATGTGTAATATTCCAAAGATAAATAATATTTATTATATGAATATTATTTTGAAGTATAAAAAAACGGAAGAAATTATAAATGAACTTTTATTTATTAGAGATAAATATTTAAATAATAAAGTAAATGTCGATATTGATATAAATCCAATTAAATTATAGTTATTTACTTAAATTTGTGGTAAAATTTATGATAGGGTGATGATATGAATTTTGAAGATATTAAAATAGAAAATGATCCAACTATAATATTTATGGGGACACCAGATTTTAGTGTTCCAATATTAAAAGGTATTATGGAAAAATATAAAGTTAGAGCAATTGTTACGCAGCCAGATAGGGTTGTTGGAAGAGGTGGTAAGATAAAATTTTCCCCTATTAAACAAGTGGCTTTTGATAATGATATTTTGTGTTTACAGCCTAATAAAGTTAGAGATATTTTACAAGATATAAATATGCTTAAACCTGATTTAATTATAACCTGTGCTTATGGTCAGATTCTTCCACTTGAGATGCTTCAACTTCCAAAACTTGGATGTATTAATGTTCATGCATCTTTACTTCCAAAACTTAGGGGAGGTGCACCTATTCATCATGCAATTATTGATGGTTATGATAAGACTGGTGTGACTATTATGTATATGGCTGAAGGTATGGATAGTGGTGATATTATTAGTCAAAAAGAGGTGGCTATTTCTTCAGATGATACAGCTTCTTCTTTGCATGATAAGCTATCTACTTTGGGCAAGAATTTACTTTTAGAAACTTTACCTAGTATTTTAAATAAAACAAATAATAGGGTTAAACAAGATGAATCTTTAGTTACGTATGGATTTAATATATCAAGAGAAGATGAACATATTGATTTTAGTAAAACTAAAAGAGAAATTGTAAATCAAATTCGTGGATTAAATTCATGGCCTGGTGCTTATACAATCTTTAATGGAAAAATTATGAAAGTTTGGAGAAGTTATCCTACTGATAAAATTGTTGATAATGTTGAGCCTGGAACTATTACTTCAATTTATGATGATGGCTTTGGTGTGAAAGTAAGTAATGGAGAAGTTGTGTTTACTGAAATTCAAATGGAAGGTAAAAAGAGAGTTTCTGCAGCTGATTTTATAAATGGTTATCATGAAAATTTAATTGGAAAGATATTGAGATAAGTATGTTTAAAAAAATAAAAGAAAAAATTGATAATAATCTTTATATTAAAAAATATAAGGAGCTTAGGGCTAATCCAAAAACAAAAGGTTTGATTTCACTTGGTATGTGGATACTATTTATGATACTTGCTATTGTTTTTATTAGAATTTCAATCCCAAGTAATGAAGTTCCAAAAGAGGTACAGAAACGAAATTTTGATAATATGGAGAATTATGAGTTCAGTTTTAAGGATAAAAATACTTCTATATATGGTGAAAGTTTTGATGGTAAGGATATTGTTTATTTTAACAATAATAAGTATTATTATAATGGAAATCTTTATTTAGTTTCTGAAGATAAACTTATTAAACAAGATTTTTCTATTGATCAGCTTAAAATAACACCAGATTTTATTAATGATTTAATTAGTAATATAACACCAACTGAAAGTGATGGTGGTAAACTTTATTTGGTTCCACTTTCAAGATTTATTAATTTATTTGAAGTAGATACTGATGTCGATTTAACTTCGGCTGGAAGTTATAATATTAAGGTTTTGACATTTAGTAAAAATAATGGGGTGTATATGATTAAGATTGATTTAGGTAATTATTATTTATTTAAAGGTTATCCAGATAGAGGGGTAATTACTATTAATTATTACAATATAGGTAAATTAAGTAATTTTACTTTAGATTATGAGGATATGTTAGGAGGAAGTGTATGAACATACCATTTATAATTCTTATTTTAGGATTAATATTAGTTATTGTATTTTTTAGAAATTTCTATTCGGCAGTTTATTTTATAGTAATGGTTGATATATTACTTAGAATTATAACTTATTTAAAAACAGAAATTATTAGGGCTGATGCATTTGATTTTTTAAGTTATATTCCAGCTGATGTACCTTCAATATTACAAAGTCTTAATTTAGGTGGTCTTACAAGTGTAGTACTATTTATATATGTTCTTGTATATATTGTTTTTGAAGGTTTATTAATTAGAAATTTCTTTGAAAGACATTTTTAAAACGTATTTTATACGTTTTTTTAATAAAAAAACATATGATTTTAACATATGCTTTATAATTTTAGGACTTCAACGTCTTTTTTATTATCATCATTTTTATTATTATTTTCATCTTTATTATTATCGTTTTTATTTTTGTTATTTGATTCATACTCTTCATATTCTTGTTTTAACTTATTATCACTTTTCTTAATTAAATGATTAATAGCTAATTTACTTAGAATGATTACTGTCCAGATAATGAATAAAATAGTTGTACTTTCAATTAAAACTAATACATTTTGGTTTTTATATACAGCATTTTCAGCATAAATATTTATTTCATAAGCATTTATTTCTTCTAATGTGTAAACCATTAAAACCATAATAGCGATAAAGAAAGCTGTATTAATTATTTTAACAAAGTATTTTATTTTTTTATTATTTATTGTATATAAGAAAATCAGATTTGTTAGAATAATGATTATAATATATGTAGCTAAGTTAGGGAAAAATATCTGCATGAATATTGTATTGATTAAATTATCAAATATTTTACCTAAAAAAGATGTATATTTTACTAAGATAAATAAGATTATGAATATCCAACCGAAGACGAATAGGGATTTACCCATTTTTTCGTTTTTTCGCATATTTACTATCATGGCGATAGCAAATACGGTTCCAAGAACAACAAATAGTACTGAACTTGGAGAATCGGTTATTATTTCATATAAAGTTTTTACAAAACTATTCGACGTTAGTTCAATCATTATATCCCTTCTTTGCTTATTAATTCACCAATGTATATGGTTTGTAAGGTATCACTATCTTTTGTACAAGTTATAAGTGTGATTGTTGTTTTATTATTGTCACGATATATAGCGACTTTACCGTTTTTTTCAACATTGTAAATATTTACTATTTTATATATATATTTATAACCATTATAATATACATAAATTTCATCATTTTTTGATAATTGATAAAGATGTTTGAAGTAACTTATTGAAGCTGTTCCTGAGTGAGCGGCTAATATTAAGTTTCCTTTATTAACATCAGGAAAGTCTGATGGATTAATTGTTTGGATTCCTTTATCAACATGATTATTTGGATTACCTATTTCATGGAAACCTTGTTTAAGATTTATTTTAGGAATTTCAAGGTATGCGATATATTCACCAGTTGTTTTAACAGGGTCTGGTTTAGGTACTTCAGCTTCTGGTGTTTCTTCAGGAGTTGGTTGCTGTCTATTTACAACTTTTGGCTCGCTATTTCCAAATAATTCTAAATTTACACTTTCAAATGTTAGGTGTACTTTAGAAATTATGAAGTTATAAGAAATCATAATAATACCAGCTATTCCAATTACAAACATTATGACTATTAATATTCTATTTCTTTTCATTTTTGCTTTGATATTATTTTCTACTTCATTTGGTATTTTTTCATTAATAGTTTGATTTTCGTCAGTGTCTGTTTTATTTGAGTCAGTTTCTAAATTTATATTGTTATTTAAACTTTCATCAATTTTTGAATTATTTAATTCATTGTTTATATCATTTTCATTATTTGAATTATTTAATTCACTACTGATATTATTTATATCATTCTCATTATTTGAATTATTTATTTCATTATTTGAATTATCTTTCATATTATCCATCCTATTCTTCTATATAATTTTATCATTCCATTGGATTTTAAGCAAGGGCTTCCTTATAATAAATAATAAATTTTCAATTTTTTTATTATTATTTTCTTTTTTGACAAAAAAACACTTGTTCGTGTTATACTTATATAGGAGTTGATTGTATGTATGAATATATAAATGGAAAAGTTATGGATATTCAAAGTAGTTATATTGTACTTGAAAATAATGGTATTGGATATATGATATATACTGCAAATCCATATTATTATGATTTAAATGGAGAATATAAGGTTTATATTTTCCAAAATATTAGAGAAGATGAAAATACTTTATATGGTTTTAAATCTTATGATGAAAAACAATTATTTTTAAAGCTTACATCAGTTAAAGGTCTTGGATGTAAGATGGCCCTTCCAATGCTTGCGTCTGGTAGTATTGATGGTATAGTAGATGCGATTGATAGAGAAAATATTTTATATTTAAAAAAGTTTCCTAAAATTGGTGATAAGGTAGCAAGACAAATCATTCTTGATTTAAAAGGTAAATTAGCATCTAAGGATACTGAAGTTGCACCTGTATCTAATGAACTTGTGGACGCACTTAAGAGTTTGGGATATAAAAATGGTGATATTAATAAAGTTGTAAAACATATTGACAGTTCTTTAGATATTGAAACTCAAATAAAAGAAGCATTAAAATTATTATTAAAATAAGGTGGTATTATGGCAAAATTACATTTTAAGTATGCAGCAATGAATGCGGGTAAAAGTATTGATTTAATGCGAACAGCTTATAACTGTGAGGAAAATGGGTTTAAGGTATTAGTAATGAAACCGAAAATTGATACTAAGGATGATGATTATATTTCATCAAGGATTGGTCTTAAACGTAAAGTTGACATTTTAATTGATAAAGAGGATAATATCCCTTATATTTTAAGAGGTAAGCTAGAAGGTTTATATGCTGTTTTAATTGATGAAGCTCAATTTTTAAGTAGAAAACAAATAGATGATTTGTATATGATTTGTAAAATATATGATATTCCAGTTATTTGTTATGGACTTAGGGTGAATTTTTTAAATGAATCTTTTGAGGGAAGTATGAGACTTTTAGAGCTTGCGGATGAACTTTTAGAATTAGAAACATTATGTAGTTGTGGTAGGATTGCTAGAATTAGTGTAAGAAAAGTTAATAATGAATTTGTAAACTTTGGTGAAGAGATTGTTATTGATGGTGCGGATGATGTTTTATATGTACCTTTATGTGGTAATTGTTATTTAGAGAAGGTTAAAAAAATAAATTTTAAAGATTTTAAGGAAAAGTTGAGGTGATAAGCATGGATGAGAGAGTTGTTAGTAATGAAGAACTTAATGAGGATAGAAAAGATGAAGTGACTTTAAGACCGATAACTTTGGATGATTATGTTGGTCAAGGTGAACTTAAGGAAAATTTAGGTATTTTTATGAAGGCTGCTAGAATGCGTATGGAATCTTTGGATCATGTTTTACTTTATGGGCCTCCTGGTCTTGGTAAAACAACTATGGCTTTTATTATTGCTAACGAGATGGGAAGTAATATAAAAACAACAAGTGGTCCGGCTATTGAAAAAAGTGGTGATTTAGCGGCGGTTCTTTCTACTTTGGAACCGGGTGATGTTTTATTTATTGATGAGATTCACAGAATACCTAGATTTATTGAGGAAATACTTTATTCAGCAATGGAGGATTTTAAATTAGATATTATTGTTGGTAGTGATGCTTCTAGTAGAAGTATAACAATTGACTTACCTCATTTTACTTTAGTTGGGGCAACAACAAGAGCTGGTGATTTAACTGGTCCTTTAAGAGACAGATTTGGTATTGTCTCAAGACTTAATTTTTATACTGAAGATGAACTTAAGGATATTGTTTTAAGAACAAGTAGGGTTTTAGAAAGTCCGATTGATGATGATGCAGCCTTAGAACTTGCGAGAAGAAGTAGGGGAACACCGAGAATTGCTAATAGGATTTTTAAAAGGGTTCGTGATTATGCTTTAGTTATGGGTAAGGGTCATATTGATTTAGATGTTACTAAACTTGCTTTAGATAAACTTAAGGTTGATGATTTTGGGCTTGATGCAACAGATTACAATTTACTTAATGCTATTATTGAAAAATTTAATGGTGGTCCTGTTGGAATTGATGCTTTGGCTTCATCAATTGGTGAAGAGTCTTCAACTATTGAAGATGTTTATGAACCTTATTTATTACAAAATGGTTTTTTAAAAAGAACAACTAGGGGTAGAATGGTTACGGAAAAAGCATATGAACATTTACATAAAAAACATAATGATACATTATTTTAAGAGGTGATAAGATGAATATTGAAGATTTTGATTTTGATTTACCAGAGGAACTGATTGCGCAAACACCACTTGAGAAAAGGGATGCTTCAAAGTTGCTCGTTCTTGATAAAGAAACTGGGGAAATTTCGCATAAACATTTTTATGATGTTTTAGATTATATGGAAAAAGGAGATACTTTAGTTTTAAATGATACAAAAGTTATTCCTGCTAGACTTTATGGTGTTAAAGAGGATACTGGGGCAGTTATAGAGGTTTTACTTTTGAAGGAAAAAGGTGGGGATGTATGGCAATGTTTAGCTAAACCAGCTAAGAGAATTAAAGTTGGAACTATAGTTAAATTTGGTGATAAATTAAAAGCTGAGTGCGTTTCTACTGGTGAAGATGGTATTAGGGAATTTAAATTAATATATAAGGGTATTTTATATGAAATTCTTGATGAACTTGGAGAAATGCCTTTGCCTCCTTACATTCATGAAAAGTTAGAAGAAAAAGATAGATATCAAACAGTATATGCGAAAAATATTGGAAGTGCGGCCGCACCAACTGCTGGTTTACATTTTACAAAAGAATTATTAGAGAAAGCTTCACAAAAAGGAATTAATGTTGTTTATATTACACTTCATGTGGGGCTTGGAACGTTTAGACCAGTTTCTGTGACTGATGTTACTAAACATAAGATGCATAGTGAATTTTATGTTATGGATGAGGAAACTGCTAAGATATTAAATGATACTAAAAAATCTGGTCATAAAATTATTAGTGTAGGAACAACTTCAACAAGAACTTTAGAGACAGTAGCTAATTTGTATGGTGAATTTAAAGCTTGCTCTGGTTTTACTGATATATTCATTTATCCAGGTTATGAATTTAAAGCGGTTTCTGCTTTGATTACTAATTTTCATTTACCAAAGTCGACACTTGTTATGCTTGTAAGTGCACTTGCAACAAGAGAAAATATTTTAAATGCTTATAAGGAAGCAATCGCAAATGGATATAGATTTTTCTCATTTGGTGATGCGATGTTTATAAGGTAGGTGGTAGAATGGTTATTGTTATAGCTGGTCCTACGGCAACAGGTAAATCTGATTTAGGAATATTTTTAGCTAAGAAATTAAATGGTGAAATTATAAATGCTGACAGTACCCAAGTTTATAAAGGCTTGGAGATTGCAACTAATAAAATAGAAGATACTGAAGGTGTTGTTCATCATTTATTTGATACTAAAGATATTAGAGAAGATTATACAGTTTTTGATTTTCAAAATGATGCGAGAAAATTAATCGATGATATTACATCAAGAGGTAAGATTCCTATTTTAGTTGGAGGAACCGGACTTTATATTAATGCTTGTTTGTATGATTATAAATTTGATGAAAGATCTGATGATACTTATGAAGGTGTAAGTAATGATGAACTTTATAAAATGCTTTTAGAAGTTGATCCTAAAACTAGTATTCATTTAAATAACAGAGTTAGAGTTATAAGTGCTTTAAATTATTATAAGGAGAATAATAAACCTTATAGTGAAAAGGAAAAAACAAGTAAATTATTATATGATACAATTTTTATTGGTTTAGAAGCAGATAGAGATGTTTTACATTATAAAATTAATAAAAGGGTAGATAAAATGGTTGATTTAGGTCTTTTGGATGAAGCTAAAAGATTATATGAATTAGGTATTAGAAGTAAGGCAGTAATGACACCGATTGGATATAGGGAACTTTTTGAATATTTTGATGGTAATATTTCTTTGGATGATGCTTTAGAACTTATTAAGAGTCATACAAGAAGGTATGCGAAGAGGCAATTTACTTGGTTTAGAAATAAAATGAATTTAAAATGGTTTAAAACTAATTATGATGATTTTTCAAAAACTGAAGATGAAGTTTTAAAATATATAGAAGATGAAATTAATAAACGATAAGGTTTTATATTTCATTTTTTATATGTTTTTTTCTAAAGTTATTCAACAAAAATATTACTTGTTTTTTTTTTTTTTTTTTTTTGATAAACTGGTATTGTAAGATAGGAGAGGATTAAATATATGAAAAAGTTATTTTTAATACTAACAGTAATTCTTTTAAGTATATCTTTTTATCCAGTAAAAGCAATGGAGAAAACTGCAGATATACTAAAGAAAAATGTAGTAACAACAGGAGATGGACTTTATGTGGATTCAACTATAGATGGAAGATATATTTATAGGGGTGGCAATCCAAATAACTATATTAAATTAGGTGATGATTTATATAGAATAATATCATTAGAAAAAGATGGAACTATAAAGGTTATTAAACAAGATAGTATTGGAGATATGGCTTGGGATGAAGCAGAGGGAAGATATTCAACAAATAGCGAAGATTTCTGTACATGCTCATATGGTTCATATGGGTGTACATCATGGGGAAGCAATACAACGACACTTGATAAAAATGGAAATAATGTTGATAAAATGCCAAGGGAATTAAATGGAACTTTAAAAAAATTACCAGAAAAAGAAGCGACACTTAATACATATTTAAATAATGATTTTTATAATAGTTTAAGTGATGATGTAAAAAGTTTAATAGCAGAAAAAACATGGAATGTTGGACCAACCGCTTGGAATCAAACAAATTTATCAGAAAGTATAAAAGAAGAGTCAGTATATAAGTGGAAGGGCAAAATAGCTTTGATGAATGCGACAGATTATGTTAAAGCATCCACAAATAGTGAATGCATGAGTGTAAGTGATTATGAAGAGAAATATTTAGGAGGAAAAGAGTCATGCTATAATAATAGTAGTGCACATAATTATTTGTATTCAAATAATGCGTTATGGACAATTTCGCCTTTGAGCACTGTTTTTAATGCAATCTTCGTGTATTCTGTAGACGAAGTCGGTAAATTGTACACTGACTATAGCGTGAATGGAGGCCTTGGTGTTCGTCCCACATTCTATTTATCTTTTGAAACTACATTAAATGGGGAAGGTACAGAAACAAATCCATATAAAGTTTTAAAATATGTAGAAGAACCAAAGGATGAAGAAAATAATAATAAAGATGAAGTAAAAGTAGATAATGGACAAATAGTAGAAGTACCATCAACATCTGCTTTTGGTTCGATAATAATAGCTGGGCTTGGAATAGCTTGTGTAACTGGGTCAGCTCTGATAATGAGAAGAACAACAAGAAAATAATAAAATTTATTTATGTAAATATTAATAGATAATAATGTTTATCTATATAGAGAAACTATTCCTTTGAAAGAAGTGATAGTTTTTATTTTATACTCAAAATATTATTATAAATTAATTATATTTTACACTATCTTCTTATTGTTAGAATTTGACAAATATGAAAAAAAATATATAATAAAATAACCAAAAAAGGGGGATTTTATATGAATATAGTTAAACAAATGATGCCTGATTGTTATGAGGAGACAGTTTTTGATATTGATTATGAAAGATTTTATGATGAAGGTATAAGATATGCTTTATTTGATGTTGATAGTACTTTTTTACCTTTTGATAATATTGATGTGAATGAAAATCATGTTACTCTTTTTAATGGAATTAAAAATTTAGGTATGAGGGTTGCACTTTATTCAAATGGAAAGGATTCAAGGGTTAGACCAGTTGCAGAAGTTCTTGAAGTTGAATATGTGCCATCTGCATTTAAGCCAAGTAATAAGAAATTTAAAATGATTAAAGATATATTTGGTGAGAATTTTGAAACATCACAAACAATGTTTATTGGTGATTCAATTTTATGTGATATGTTATTTGCTGGAAGAAATGGAATGAAAAAAGTTTTAGTTGATCATATCCCAGATGAAAGTTTTAATTTTAAGGGAACTGTTGTTTCTATGATTCAAGTTCCAGCTAGTATTATGCTTAAAAAAGAAGGATTTCAGTATAGAAAAAAACATTATTCATTTTAATGTTTTTTATTTATGAAAAAATATTTATACTACTTGCGGGTGCTTTTAAAATGTGATATATTATTTTTAGGTAAGATATTTACTATAGAGGAGGATTTAGATATGGATTCAAGACATAAAAATGCGTTAATTGGTGCTTTACTTGCGGTAGTATTTGTTATGGCTGTTGGTTATGCTGCGTTTGCTCAACAACTTACAATTAATGGAACTGCTAATATTAATTCAAATTGGGATGTTCACATTAAGTCAATAGTTGCCGGAACACCAACAGGTGGTGCTCAAAATGTCAGTGCTAATGCCGATGGTAGTTCAACAGCTTCATTTACTACTAATTTAACTGCTCCTGGTGATTCAATCACATATACAGTTACTGTTGAAAATAGTGGTGATTTAAATGCTAAATTAGAAAATTATACAACTAATTTTGGTGAAAATAATGCGACTGATGCGATTGTTTATACTGTTAATGGTTTAGATAAAGATTCTATACTTCCTGCAGGTGATGAGACAACATTTACTGTTACTGTATCTTATAATAATGCTGTAACTACACAACCAGGTGGACTTTCTAAAACAGGAACAATTACTTTAGATTATGTTCAATCATAATACTGAGTTTTACTCAGTTTTTTTCTTGTTATTAATTTTTAGATATGTTATACTTATTTTATAGTAGGAGAGTTTCATGAAAAGTAATTTAATAGTTTATGGTTTATTAATTTTTTATTTTGTTATGACTACTTTTTTATTAAATGTTGGTCAGTTTAATTATTTTAACGAAATTATTAATCCTTTTTTATGGATATCAATGGCTGGGTTTTCTATTTTACTTTTTAGAAATTCTAGTTTGCGAGTACGGGGAGAGAGGAGTAAACTTCAAAGTTTACTTATTGTTTTGATTTTATATGTAATAATTTACTTTCTTTCTGGACTTATATTTGGTTTTGAGGTTACACCTTACGCTAAAGATTTCTTAAGTATTCTTAAAAATTTATGGTCATTTGTCTTAGTGGCAGTGATGCAAGAAGTTGTTAGATATGAACTTTTAAAAACTAATTATAAGAAAAAATTAAATTTTATTTTAATAACTATTTTGTTTTTTGTAATTAATTTAAATTTTAATAGTTTTTTAAGTAATTTTACTGGAATTGAAAAGGGATTTACATATGTGTTTTCAGTTATAATTCCTGGAATTTTAGAAAGCTTAATTTTGACATATTTGGCCTATAAAGTTGGGCTTAAAGGTTCAATTATATATAGATTATTTATGACTGCTTTACCTTTTGTGGTTCCGATTGTGCCACATTTAAATTGGTTTTTAAGTTCTTTTATTGGAATTATGTTACCACTTATTACTTATGTATATATAAATTATGTGGATACTTTAAAAACTGAAAGACTTTCTAGACGTGAGATGAAGTCATATGGATTAAAATCATATATTCCTATATTTTTAATTGCTTCAGTTTTAGTAGCATTTGTGATGGGAGGATTTAAATATCAACCGATAGCTATTATGTCTGGAAGTATGGTTCCAACTTTTAGTAGAGGTGATGCGGTTATTTTAAAAAAACTTTCAACCGAAGAAAAAAAGAATTTAAAAAAAGGAGATATTATTTGTTTTGTTTCGGGATCTAAGTTTGTGGTTCATAGGATTAATAAAGTTATAAATAATAATGGAAATATAGAATTTGAAACAAAAGGTGATCATAATAATGCGCCTGATTTTGATAAAGTTAGTTTGGAAGATATTAAAGGAACGGTGTCATTTTATGTGCCATATATTGGTTTTCCATCTGTATGGCTTTCTGATAGTGTTTCATAAGAAAGGGGTATTTTAAAATGAAAAAGAAAGAAGAAAATAAAACGATTATGAGACAATGGGCAAATGTTTTGCTTATTGTTGGTGTATTATTTTTATTTATTGGTGGATTTGTTTTAGCTTACGAGGGAATGAATCCAGATATGGTTGATAAAAAGGAACTTTATTCATATAATTCTGATGCAAGTATGGATTATAAGGTTTATTTAAAGGATAATAGCTTTTTTACAAGTGAATATTTAGGAATGAATAAGCAGTATATTTCATCAATTATTGATCATATTGATGTGACTGGTAATTATAAGTTTAACAGTACGAAAAGATTAGATTATACTTATAATTACTCAATTGTTGCGACTGTGTTAGGTACTTATGATGACAATGGTGAAAGTACTCAAATTTGGTCTAAATCTTATCCTATTTTTACTTCTGAACGAATTAAAGGAACGGGAAGTACTTTTAGTATTAGTAAGCCAGTGTCATTAGATTATAATACATATAATGATTTAATGAAAAATTTTAAAGAAGAATTTGGACTTTCAGTTGATGCGAGGATTGATTTAACTATGAATGTTAATATTAATGCAGGTCTTGCTGGCGATGAAGAAAAAAATCTTAATGAAACAGATAAAATTAGCTTAAAAATTCCTCTTTTAAAACAAACTATTTCTATTAGTCCTGATTATACTGATGAGGGGAAACAGGTTATTTATGAAACTTATGATGATAATTATGTTGATATTACACAACTTTCATTAGGTATAATTATTATGATACTTGCTGTAATAATATTTGTAATGACTGGTAGGAAATTATTAGTTCTTACTAAGAAATCAGAATATTTAATTACATTTAATAAAATTATGAAAGAGTATGGAGATATAATTGCAGAGACAAAAAGTGCACCTGTTTTAAAAAATTATGATGTGATTAAGGTTAAAAGTTTTAATGAACTTGTAGATATAGAAGAAGAACTTCATAGTCCAATAATTTGTTATGAAGTTAAGCCTAATTCAAAATGTATGTTTATTATTTTAAACTCAGGTGTTGCTTATAAATATGAGCTTAATGAGAAGGATTTTAAAGATTTAATTAGAGAGTAAAACTCTCTTTTTTGTTGATTGACTTTGTATGTTATTTAATTTATAATTATTTTAAGAGGATAGGTGATTTAATGAAAAAAGGCTTTACTTTGGTTGAGTTAATAGCGGTGGTAGCTATATTAGGACTTATCGCAGCTATTGTTTATCCATCAATTAATTCTATTATTAAATCATCTAAGGATGATAGTTTTGAAAGTCAAAAAAAGGTTGTGTTAAAGGCAGCTCAAGAGTGGGGAATTGATAATGTTAATTTGCTTCCTAATAGTGGTAAAAAAAGTTTGACTTTATCGGCACTTATTAATGGTGGTTATATTGCTAACGATGAGCTTAAGGATCCTAGAGATGGTAAGCAGTTAAAAGGATGTGTAATGGTTGAATATACATCTAACCAATATAAATATAGTTTTGAAGAAAGTGAAAGTGTATGCAATAGTACATCAAAACTTGCTTATAATTCATCTTCTAAACTTAATCATAATACTTTAGTTTTACTTAACTCACAAGATGGATATTTTAAAGGTAGTAATCCAAATAATTATTTACTGTTTAGCGATATTTTATGGCGTGTTTTAAGGGTTAATGATGATGGTAGTTTTAAAATTGTTAGTGATGATTATAATATTAGCTTAAATGTAAAAAATGATGATGAGTTAATGGATTATTTAGAAAATACAGTTTATCCTTCTTTAGATGAGGATAAAATTGTTTTAGATAATTATTGTTTAGATGGTATGTGTGATGAAAATAAAATAGGTATTTTAAATTTAGCGGATATTGAAAATGCTTCTAACAATTTAAACTGCACGAGTGAGAATATAAATGAATGTTATGTTGGTAATTTTTTAACAGATTATTCAAAACAATATGGGGATGAATATATTTCTTTAGATAATCATATGCTTAAAGATGGTAAGCTTGATTTAAAAAGTGATGAAAATCTAGTAATAAGACCGGTTATTACGATAAGTGGTGATAGTGATATTAAAGGTACTGGTAGTAAAAAAAGTCCATATGTTGTGATTTGAGTAAATATATTGTATAATTATTTGAGGTGATAGAATGAAGTTTATTAAAAAAAACAAAAAGAAAACAATTATAATTACTAGTGTTATTTTAGTTATTTTATTAGTCTTATTTTTATTTTTATTTGTAATTCCAATGTTTAATAATAATAACTATGGTGATCGTTTGGATGATATAGATAAACATAAGATTGCAAGTTCAACTATTAAAGAGATAGAAAATGATTTAAAGGAGCAAGATGGGGTAGAGAAAGTAAGCTATAACAGTGAAGGAAGAATTTTGAATTTTATAGTTACTGTTGATCCTAACTTGGATATTAATAAAGCAAAAGAATATTCATCATTTATTTTAGATAAAATAGATAAAGATGATAAGTCTTATTATGATATTCAAATGTTTATTAAGGCAAATGGAGAAAGTAATGTCTATCCAACTATTGGATATAAAAGTAAAAATAGTGATGACATGAGTTTTGGAAATTTGGGTGAGCAAAGTGAATAAAAAATTTTGGATAGTATTAGTTGTTATATTAATTATTGGTGGTTTTGCGGGAGGATATTATTTTACGCAAAAAAATAACAATGATTTTTCACTTAGTTTTTCTGAAAAAAAATGGAGTGAAGATAATAAAAATAAATTAATTGATTTATCAGTTTTAACTGATGTTCCATTAATTAATGATAATGGTAGTGGAATATTCTTTGATTTTTTAAATGATTTAGAGAAAAAAACTGGTCTTGAGTTTAATAAAATACCTTATACTGATAATGAGGATTTAAGTGAATATGCTTTAAAGAAAGTACATAAGGCATCTTCAAATGATCTTGTTTTATATAAGGATAATTATTCTTTAATATCTAAGGAGGATAAATATTATTTTAATGCTGAAGAGATTAAAGGACTTTCTATAGGTATTTTGAAGGATGATAAAAATCTTACAGATATTTTAAAGGGAGCAAATATTACAGAATTTGATTCTAAGGATGCTTTATTTGAGGCTTTAGAAAATGGTAGTGTAGAAAATATAGCTTTACCTAAAACAACTTATTTGGAAGATATAATTAAAAAAGAATTAAATATTGTATATAATATTGAAGATTATTATTATGATTATGTTATTACATTAGGGAAAAATAAAGAGTTAAATCAGATTTTTACTAAGTATTTTGATTATTTTAAAGATAATAAATATCAAAATTCATTTGATAAATATTTAGCTGATAGTTATTTTAAATATAATAATATTGATGAAAAAACACAAACTAAATTTAGGAGTAAAAGGTATATATATGGTTTTGTTTTAAATGCCCCATATTCAGTTTCAACTAAGATGGGACTTAAAGGTATTAATTATAGTCTTTTAAATAGTTTTGAAAAGATGGCAACTGTTGAGATTGATTTTAAAAAATATTCTTCAATTGAAAAAGTAACAAAGGCATTTGATTCAGGTAATATAGATTTAATTATTAATAATGATAATAAGGTTAGCGGTAAAACTATTTCTTCGGCTGATATTTACGATGGTGATTTTGTTATAATTGCTGATGATGAAACAGATGTTATTGTAAGTACAGTTAAATCTTTAGATGGTAAAACTGTAAGTTCTGTAAAAGATAGTAAAATTAGTAATTATTTAAAGAGAAATAATGTTAAGGTAAAAGAATATGATAATATTAATGCCTTAATTAAGCATCTTGATAGTAATTCACTTGCAGCAATTGATGAGTATAGTTATGATTATTATGTAAGATCTGGACTTAAAACATTTAAGAAATTGAAAACTCTTGATTTAAATAGTAATTATAATTTCATTTTACGTGACAATAAAGATAATGAATTATTTAATGATATGTTTAATTTCTATGTATCTTTTATAAATACAGATGATATTATTAATAAAAGTTATAAAGATTTACTTAACTATAATAATGTTAATAATTCATTTAAACTTATATTAAGTACACTTGCAATTGTTTTAGTTGCTTTAATAGGATTTATGACATTTAAAATATTTGGTAGAAAGAAAAAATATAATGGTAAGCTTTCTAAGGCAGATAAGCTTCGCTTTGTAGATGCACTTACATCACTTAAAAATCGTAATTATTTAAATGAAAATATTCCTAAATGGGATGGTAGTGAAGTATATCCACAAGCTATTGTTATGGTTGATTTAAATAATATTGCATATATAAATGATAATTTTGGTTATGCTGAGGGTGATAAGGTTATTGTTGAAGGTGCAGGAATTTTAATTAAAACTCAGCTTTCAAATAGTGAACTTATTAGAACTAACGGAAATGAATTTTTAGTTTTCTTAACTTTACATGATGAAAAGTCAATTGTTGCTTATATTAGAAAATTAAATAAAGAGTTTAAAGAACTTTCTCATGGTTTTGGTGCAGCAATTGGTTATAGTATGATTACTGATGAAATTAAGACAATTGATGATGCCATTAATGAGGCAACAAATGATATGAAAAATAATAAAGAAGAAATTAAATAATTTCTCCTTTTTTGAAAGAGGATGGAATATGAATTATTTTAATAAACTTAAAGAGTTAATTTTTAAGCCGTCAATGAACGTTTTACCTGGACAGCTTGCATTCTTTTTAATCTTGTCATTATTTCCTTTACTTACCTTGCTTGGATTAATTGGTTCAAAGTATGAACTTTTTTCCGCATCATTTATATCAGCAATGAAAAATGTTATGCCTAGTAATTTTGTTGAAGTTATTTTGCCTTTTGTTACTGAAAGGAAAATGGATGGTAATATAATATTTATAATGATACTTGGATTTATTGTAGCTTCTAATGGTGCCCATTCACTTATAATAACATCAGATGAGTTATATGAACTTCCTTATGAAAATTATATTAAAAGAAGAATAAAAGCCTTTTTAATGACAATTTTATTCTTGTTTATGTTTGTGTTTATTATTGTTGTTTTAGCTTATGGAAATATTATTGTTAGTACAATTTTAAGCATTAAGGATCTTCAAGCTTTCCATGACCAGCTTTACTATTTATTTGTAATATTGAGATGGCCAATTTCATTTTTCTTTATATTTTTGTTTTTAAAGTATTTGTATTCAGTAGCTCCTGATGCGAGAATACCAAGTAAATTTGTTAATAGAGGTGCTTTATTTGGTACATTTGGAATTGTATTAATTACATTTGCTTATTCATTTTATGTTAATAATTTTGCTAATTACTCTTTGTTTTATGGAGGAATTTCAGGAATTATCATGATGATGATTTGGGTTTATTTAATTTCTTATGTTTTAACTTTAGGAATTGCGATAAATTCTAGTATTTATTTAACTTATGGGAATAAAATAGAAAAAAAAGATAATAATAGTTAATGGGCATATATATTACCTTGATATATGCTTAAACTCAGACTACTAGTACTTGATGATTTTTATATGAAATCTAAATAGTATTAAAAGGTAATCTGGCTATTTTTAGCAAAGATGGTTTTATAGACCATCTTTTTTTCTTGTTAGTGTATGTGAAATGTGCTATAATTATTTAAGTGTAATGACTAATGTCATAAATATACTGAGGTGAAATATGAAAAGTTTTTGGAATAAGCTTAAAAAACTTATTATTGATGTTAAAGATAAATCTATTTATTTTGTTAAAAATAATATAATGTTTGTTTTATTTATTATTTCAATGGTTTTAAATGCGATAATTTTAAGATGTTTAACTGTAAAGAATTATACTGCTTTAAGTCCTATTATGGCGGATTTAGCTTTTACTTTATTTGTTGGTTCTTTTGGCTTTTTCTTCAAACCAAAAAATAGATTTAAATATTATATGGTGTGGGCAATTATACTTACGCTTACATGCTTAATTAATTCTGTTTATTATACAAATTATGTTTCATTTACTTCTTTCTCGCTTTTAGCGACGAGTTTACAAATTGCGGGAGTATCTGATGCTTTAAAGACTATTATGGAATTTAAGGATTTTTGTTATATTTGGGCACCTATAATGCTTATATTTGCTCATAGGAAACTCTTAAAGAATGGTTATTATAAGAAGGTTAAGGTTAAAGAAAAGGCTAGAGTTAGTGTTTTAAAAACTTTAGTTGCGGCGGCAATTATTGCTGGGTTTTTTATGTCAACTTTGACGGGAACAGATATTAGTCGTCTTTATAAACAATGGAATAGAGAATATGTGGTTATGAAGTTTGGTATTTATGTATATCAGACAAATGATTTAATCGCAAGTTTGAAACCACAAATTAGTCCTTTATTTGGTTATGATAAAGCAGCTAAGGAATTTAGGGAATATTATAAAGAATATCCACAAACTGGTGAAAAAAATGAATATACCGATATATTTAAGGATAAAAATGTGTTAGTTATTCATGATGAGAGTTTTCAAAATTATTTGCTTGATACGCAAATTAATGGTGTTGACATAGCGCCTAATACTAAAAGACTTGCAAGTGAAGGAATGTATTTTTCTAATTTTTATGCACAAGAAAGTGTTGGTACTAGTAGTGATACTGAGTTTACTTTTAGTACATCTTTACTTCCTGCCAGTAGTGGTACGGTTTTTGTAAGTTATTGGGATAGATATTATCCATCAATTCAAAAATATATGCAAAATGATGGTTATTATACATTTAGTATGCATGCTAACAAAGGAAACTTTTGGAATAGGGAAGTTATGCATAAACAACTTGGATATGATAATTTCTATTATTATGATAAAGATTATGATTTAAATGAGACAATTGGTATGGGCCTTTCTGATAAATCATTCTTTAAACAATCTACTAATTTACTTAAAAAGATAAAAGAAAAACATGATAAATATTATGGACTTATGATTATGCTTACAAATCATACTCCATTTGAGGGTTTAACTGATAGTAGTGATCTTGATTTAACTTATAAATATACTAAGGAAGATGGTAGTGAGGTTGTAAATGATTATTTAAAAGATACTACTTTGGGTAAATATTTTACAACTGCACATTATGCTGATCAAGCAATTGGACAATTAGTTGATGATTTAGATAAAGAAGGTTTACTTGAAAATACTGTTTTAGTAATTTATGGTGATCATGATTCTAAGATAAAGCGTAGTGAATATGATTATTATTACAACTATAATCCAGAAACTGATTCTAAGTATGATACTGATGACGAAAGATATAAAGAATTTACAAAATATGATTATGAACTTAATAGAAAAGTACCATTTATAATTTGGACAAAAGATGAAGATTTAAGAAAGAAAATAAATAAAGAGGTAACTACAGTTACTGGTATGTATGATGTTTTACCAACACTTGGTAATATGTTTGGATTTGTGCCTAAATATGCTTTGGGACATGATGTATTTAGTACGGATGATCATTTTGTTGTATTCCCAAATGCTAGTTGGATTACTGATAAAATGTATTATGATGCTCAAAATGATCAAGCAATTATGCTTGAGGAAAATGCTTCTATTGGTAAAGATTATATTGAAAAATATAGTAAGAGAGCTGAGGAAGAAATTGCAGTTTCAAATGATATAATAGTTCATGATTTAATTAAGAAAACTCAAGAGAGTGATGAGATTGTAAAGGGAGGAAGTAAATGAGTAATAAGGGGAAAAAGAGAAAATTAAGTATTAGGAAAATTGTTATTTTCCTTTTGCTTATTATCTTAGTATGTGCACTTGGCTATTTTGCTTACACTAAATTTGTTTCAAATCATAATCCTTCAGAAGAAATTAAGGAAGTTGATACAATTAAAGGTTATGATTATACATTAAGAGCTAATGCGACTGATTATTATAAATCACTTTTTAAAGAGCTTAAAGAAACACTTGAAGCAAAAGATGTTGATCAAAATAAATATGCAGAGCTTGTGGGTCAAATGTTTGTAGCTGCATTCTTTAATTTAGATAATAAAGTTAGTAAAACGGATATTGGTGGAGTTCAATTTGTTTATTCTGATTATCAAAGTGATTTTGAAAAATATGCTTCCCATGGTATGTATAAAACAGTTGAAAGTAATGTGTATGGTGACCGCAAGCAGGAACTTCCAGTTGTTTCTAAAGTAGAAGTTAAACTTTTAAAAAATGAACCATTTAAATATGGTGATAAAACTGATGATGATGCTTATCACTTAAGTTTTAAGGTTTATTATAAGGAAGATTTAGGTTATCAAACTAGTGGTGAACTTGTACTTATTCATAATGGTAAAAAATTAGAGGTTGCTCAGATGACTGATGAATCATCAGATAGCGAAAATTAAGACTAGTTATTATTAGTCTTTTTTGATATACTAATCTTGAGGGTGGTTTTATGGATATAAGTAAATTTCATGATAGATGTGTATTTATATGCATGGAAGAGGAGAAAATTTATAAACTTTTAGCTGATAATGATATTGATGATAAAATAGAAGATACAACTAATTTTTATAAAGATGGTAAACTTAGTCAAAAAATATTTAAGTTAAAAACGCTAATTTTAGATTTAGAAGAATATAGTGAATATTTTAGGGATACAAGTTATAGATATAAAATAATTAGAATTCAAGGTGAGCTTAAATTACTTGAAATATTAAATAATCAGTGTTTACATTTTTCGGTGGTAAAAAAAGTTTTGGTAAATGATATATATAAAGATTTATATAATGATGAATCAAATGAATTTATTAATTATTTAATGAAGCTTGATAAGGAAGATATTATTGACAAAAAAATGTATGAAAATGAATTTTATAAGATTTATCTAGATATTTTAGATTGTATAAAAAAAGAAGCAGAAGTATCAGAAAAAACAAAAAGGTTAAAGAAATGATTTTATTTGGGTTGGATAAAGGTAATTGTTATCCTTTTTATTTTATTGTATAATTATGATAGGTGAGGTAGATGAGTAGGAAAAATATTTTAAATGGTCTTTTACTTTTGCTTTGTATTATGACAATCGCGTATGCTAGTTTTCAAAGTCATTTAAATATTGTTGGGGCTGCTAATATTAGTAGTAAATTTGATGTTGAAATTGAAAATGTAACTGCAGCTAAAATTGTTGGCGGGGCAAGTAATTCTTCTTTGGTTTATACAGGAACATCAGTGACGTTTAAAGCTTTATTAACTGCTCCAGGTGATATGATAACTTATAATGTTATGGTAAAAAATAATGGTAGTATTGATGCAAAGGTTTCTGATATTGAAGTTTCTTCTTCTTTTAATGATGATATTATATTTGAAGTGCAAGGTATTAATGAAGGTGATATATTAAAGGCTAATGATTTTGTAATTTATACTGTTATTGTGAAATATAATAATAATGCTGATAGTATGCCAGAAAAATTAGATGCTTCACTTACTGTAAAAAATGATTATCAGCAGGTTTAGGAAAGGTGGTCTTATAAAAATGCTTGATTATAATAAGAGATGTGCGAGTTTATATATCCATGAGGCATTACTTAAAAATATCTTAAGAGAATATAATATAACTGATAATATTGAGGATACTGTATATAAAGGTGGTCAGTTAAATCATAATATTAATAATGTTATAAATCAGATTAATTTTGTAAGAGAAAATAATTCTTATCTTCCAATTAGTGTTTATAATAGTCAGTTAATGGCTTTAGAAGGTTTACTTTTAGAGTTTAATGATTTAAATGATAGATGTTTATTATTTATAAATTCTTTAAATAAACTTATACTAGATAAATATAAAGAACAATATAATGAAGATGATGATTTTGAATATTTTGTTTCAATACTTAATGTAAGAAATGAAGATGGGTCTTTTGTTTTTAATAACGATTATGATAAGTTATATGAGAGGTATTTAACTATTTTAAATGATATTAAAAAAGATGGTCATGATGAATTTAAGATTAAAAAGAAAAGATTATAAGTCTTTTTTTTTAGTTAATTCATATAATCAAATAGGTGATTTATATGAACACAAAAGATAAATTTAAAAATTTTGTTAAGGGACATCCAAAGCTTGCTAGTTATGTTAAAGATGGAAAAATGTCATGGCAAAAATTTTATGAAATGTATGATATGTATGGTGAGGATAATGAGGTTTGGAATGACTATTTAACTGAAAAGAAGGTTGCTACTACTAGTTCTTTTGACTTAGCTAGTTTGGTTAAAGGCATAGATTTAGACAGTATTCAAAATGGTGTTAGTAGTATGCAGAGGGTTTTGGGTCTTTTGCAAGATATGACTGGTAAGAAGACGGTTAAGACGGAATATAAAGCACGACCTTTGTATAAACATTTTGAGGATTAATGGTTTTACATTTACAGTTTAAGATTAAAGAAAATCCTAATTATTTGAGATATTTAAGGAGTCATTCTTATTGGTATAAGCTTTTAAATAGAAATCCGGCTAATTTTAGATATTTTGAAAATGAGGTTAAAAAGGAATATAAACTTACAAAGGCAGACCGCATTAGTAAAACTTTTCAAACACTTGAGATGCTTGAGAAAATTCTTTCGTCTTTTAGGTAATTTGTGATAAAATACTTTTGGGTGATTTTATGCATATTATTAGTGGAAAATATAAGGGAAAAAAATTAAAAGGTTTTGATATTGATGGTACAAGACCAACAATGGATAGGGTAAAAGAGTCAGTATTTGCTATGATTCAAGGTGTTTTACCTGGTTCAAAGGTTTTGGATTTATTTTCAGGTAGTGGGGCTTTAGGTATTGAAGCAATTAGTAATGGAGCTTCGAAGGGGGTTTTGGTTGATAATAATAGTATTTCAGTTAAAACAATAAAAGAAAATATTAAAAATATGGAAGATGATATTGAAGTTTTGAATATGGATTATAAGAAATTTTTAAAAGAAACTGAAGATAAATTTGATATTATATTTTTAGATCCACCATATAGAAAAGGTTTGATGGGTAAGGCAATTAGAATCATTGAGGAAAGAGATTTACTTAATGAGGGTGGAATTATAGTTTGTGAATATGAGGTAAATGATTTTGAATGTAATTTACCTTTATGGAAAGAGAAAAGTTACGGATTAAAAAAGGTTAAAATTTTTAAGAAGTAATTTTTTTATTTTGAAGGATTTGGGTATACTCACCGCGTATATATATTTATAGAGGAAGGTGAGTTTTTTTGAAGTATCCTATTATTTATCAGGAAGGTATTAAAGATTGTGCTGCTGCTTGTGTGCTTATGATTTTAAAATATTATGGAGGTTATGTAAGTATTAATAAATTATGTGAGATGCTTGAGACCGATATAACAGGAACAACAGCTTATAATATTATTTTGACTTTAGAAAATTTAGGGTTTAAAGCTTGTGGACTTAAAAAAGATAACTTTAATTTTGATTTACCAGCAATTGCTCATTTAAAGATAGATAACTCCTACATGCATTATGTGGTAATATATGAAGTTAATTTTAAACATAAATATTTAGTTGTTTCTGATCCTATAAAAGGAATAAAAAGGGTAAAAATATTAGATTTTAAAAAGATGTGGACAGGAATTATAATTACAATGAAGCCTGTTAAAACACTTCCTTTAGAAAAGGAAATTAAGGTGAAAGATTTTTTATTTAAATTAATAAAATTAAATAAAAAAAATATAATTATCATTTCTTTAATGTCACTTATTATTAGTATTTTATCGGTTTTATCTTCTTTCTTTTTTCAGATAATTTTTAATAATATTAATAAAGATATAATTTTTAAAATCAGTGGGATATTCTTTTTTATCTTCTTGTTTAAATCTTTACTTGAATATATATGTAGTAATTATTTAATAAAACTTAATAATAATATTGATAGATTCATTTCTTTGGATACTTTTAAATCTATTACTTATCTTCCTTATCCTTTTTTTAGAAGAAAAACTACTGGTGAGATTTTAAGCTATTTTAATGATTTAATTTGGATAAGAGATTTTATTGGAAAACTTTCATTATCATTTTTAACAGTTATTCCTACTATCTTATTTTCATTTTTTATTCTTTTATATTTAGATTTTAATGTTTGTTTTCTTAATATTTTTATTTGTTTTATTTACTTTATTATATATTTTAGTTATAAAAAGAAAGGTGAGGTATTAAATGATTTAGTTTTAGAGGGAAAATCTAATCAAACTTCATATATGACTGAATCTATAATGGGTTTTGAAACGGTTAAAAATTTAGATTTAGAGAAAAAGTTTATTTTAAAATTTAAAGGAAAGTATGATAATTATTTAAAAAAGGTTACTAAGCTTAATAGATATCATAATAAGTTTAATTTGGAAAATAATTTTATTAATTATTTTGGTATGTTTATTTTATTTATTTATGGATTTATGTGTATTAAATCTGGTATGAGTATAGGAAAGTTTATAACTATTTTTATTCTTTCATCATTTATTTTAGATAATTTTTTAGTTATTTTAAATTTTGGTATGGATTTTAAAAAAGTTAAGTCTTGCATTAAACATATAAATGGACTTTTAGATTATAATTTTTTAAAGAAGAAAAGAAAAAGGTTAACTGGAGATATAGAGTTTAAAAATATTTCTTATAAATTTGGTAATGTATATGTGGTTAATAATATTAACTTAAAAATAAAAGAAAAAGAAAAGGTTATGGTAATTGGCACTAGTGGAAGTGGTAAAAGTACTTTATTTAAAATTTTAAAGGGATTATATCCTAATTATAAAGGTGATATATTAATAAGTGGAAAAAACATTTTAAAATATATGCCGAAAATTAGCTACATATCACAAAATGAAATTCTTTTTACTGGCACTTTAGAAGATAACTTATGTTTAGCAGGGGGTAAAGTTAGAAAATTAGACTTACCAATTGGGAATAATGACTTAATTTTAGAAGATGGTTTTAA
Source organism: uncultured Erysipelotrichaceae bacterium (assembly GCA_902783895.1). Lineage (GTDB taxonomy): Bacteria > Bacillota_I > Bacilli_A > RF39 > UBA660 > Coprosoma. The sequence goes on along the minus strand of CACZST010000004.1, from coordinate 2,395 downwards.
TTTATCTGGTGGTCAAAGACAGAGGATAATCTTAGCTAGAGCGCTTAATGATTTTGATATACTTATTATAGATGAAGGTTTAAATCAGGTTGATATAGATATGGAAAGGAGAATTTTAAAAGATTTATTTAAAGAGTATTCTGATAAGACTATTATTTTTATATCTCATAGACTTGATAATTTAGATTTATTTGAAAGGCTTATAAAATTAAAACAAGGGAAAGTAGTTTTAGATGAAGTAAGGATGTGAAAGGAGATTTTATGGCATTAAATGAAGATTATTTAAAAGAAGTCAAAGGTGGCGGTTATGGTATTTATGCGGCTATAGCGGCGGCAATTGGCTTTATCATAAGTGTTGTTGATGGAATAATTAGGCCTGTGAGGTGTAATTTATGATGGAAAAAGAAGAACTTATGAAGATTAAAGGTGGCGGTCTATCTTCGACTATGGTTAATGCAGTAGTTAAAGTGTTTGATATAATTATTGATTTAGGAAGGTCTTTAGGATCGGCAATAAGAAGAACATCTGAAGGTAAAATTTGCAAAATTTAAGTGTTAGAAGGAGTGATTTTGTCACTTTTTCTTTTATTTTGGGCTTTTTTTCTTGAAATCACCTTTCTTACATGTTATAATGATTCTAGCTAAAGAAGGGAGGGATTTTTATGACAAAAGTTATGGTAAGAAACGGTAACGTAGAAGGCGCTTTAAGAAATTTAAAGGTTGATAAAGATGGCTCCCGAGCAAAACTGAAGGAAAGAACTCAAGGCTATTTAAAACCTGGAGTTAAAAGAAGAAAAGCCAAAGAAGAAGGTATAAAAAATACCAGAAAAAGAAATCGTTTATCAAACAGATACAATTAAGCCTTTTAAAGGGCTTTTTTGAAAGGAGAGGATTTTTTTGAAGGATAGAATATTAAATGATTTGAAAGATGCAATGAAAAATAAAGATAAGGAAAGACTTGCGGTTATTAGACTTGTTAAAGGATCTATTCAAATGACTGAGCTTGATAAAAAACGTGAACTTACAGATGATGAAGTTATTGATGTTATTTCAAAAGAAATTAAATCAAGAAAAGATTCAATTAAAGAATTTGAAAAAGGTTCAAGGGACGATTTAATTAATAAAACTCAAGAAGAAATTGATATTTTAATGGAGTATTTACCTAAACAAATGACAAATGAAGAAATTGAAGAGACTATTGATAAAGTATTTGATATAGTTAAACCAACTTCACAAAAAGATATGGGTAAGATTATGAAAGAAATTAATCCACTTGTTAGAGGTAAAGCTGATATGGGATTAGTTAGTAAGATTGTAAAGGAGAAAATTAGTAATATATAATTTTCTTTTTTATTAATAGAAGGGTTAATTATGAGATGTAAATGGTGTAATTTAAATAACGATTTATATGTTTTATATCATGATGAAGAGTGGGGCAGTTTAAATACTGATGATAAGTATTTATTTGAAATGTTAGTACTGGAATCATTTCAAGCAGGACTTTCATGGGAATGTGTACTTAATAAAAGAAAAGATTTTAAAATAGCTTATGATGATTTTAATATCGACAAGGTTATTAATTATGATGATGATAAAATAAAAAAACTATGTATGAATGAAAAAATTATAAGAAATAAATTAAAAATAAAAGCTAGTATAAGTAATGCGAAGATATTTAAAAGTATTTAAAAAGAATATGGTTCATTTTATAATTATTTAAAAAAATTTACCTTAGGCAAAATATATTTTGAAGTGGGTAAAACTGACTCAAAACTGTCTAAGAAAATAAGTGATGATTTGAGAAAAAGAGGCATGAAATTTGTTGGTAGTTTAATTATTTATTCATACCTTCAAGCAGTTGGAATTATATATAGTCATGAAAAAGAATGTTTTTTATATAAAGACTTTTAAAATTGTGAGGTGATAGAATGAAAATACCGGTTAACGAATTAAGAAAATTTAATGGAACTTATGAGTGGTATGAAAAATATGGCGAAGGTTATAGAATTGTATATTTTTATGATGATGGAAGTTATTATGTTGGTGGGTTTGCTAGAGATATAGATGGATTTATGTTTGATTTCTGTGAGTCATATCCAATTGATGATGAGTCAGATATTCCTGAATTTATTTCAGTTGATGATTTACTTGGTAGGTATTTAAATAGTTTAAAAGATATATCAGCAGCTGCCCTTTATAAAACTGATGGGACTTGTGTAATGAAAAAGACACGAGAAGTAAATAAGTCACAGAAATAATATATTAAGATAATAGATGAGCAAATATGGCTTATCTTTTTTGAAATGAAAAAAAATCGTGAAATGAAAAAGTAAATTCCAGTTTCATAAAGCGAAATTTAAATGTAGAAGAAACGTCCATAATATGGTCGTTTTTAA
>CACZST010000003.1 GCA_902783895.1 uncultured Erysipelotrichaceae bacterium | reverse complement strand
TTTTTTTTTTTTTTTTTTTTGATAAACTGATATTGTAAGATAGGGAGGATTAAATATATGAAAAAGTTATTTTTAACGCTAACAATATTTATTTTAAGTATATCTTTTTATCCAGTAAAAGCCATGGAGAGGGCAGCAGATATACTAAAGAAAAATGTAGTAAATGCAGGAGATGGTTTATATGTGGATAATACCATAGATGGAAGATATATTTATAGAGGAGGTAATCCGAATAATTATATTAAATTAGGTGATGATTTATATAGAATAATATCAATAGAAAAAGATGGGACCATAAAAGTAATAAAACAAGAAAGTATCGGAAATATGGCGTGGGATGAAAGTGAAGCCAGAGAGTCTACAAATAGTGCAGATTTTTGTACAAGTCCATTTGGTTGTAAATCATGGGGAAGTAATACAACAACTTTAGATAAAGATGGTAACAATGTAACTAGAATGACGTGGGAAGTAAAAGGTACTTTAAAAAATTTACCAGAAAAAGAAGCGACACTTAATACATATCTAAACAATGACTTCTATAATAATTTAAATGATGAAGTGAAAAACTTTGTAGTAGACGGAATATGGAATGTAGGACCAACAGATATTTACCAAACTAACTTATCAGAAAGTATCAAAGAAGAGTCAGCATATAAGTGGAAAGGCAAAGTAGCCTTAATGAATGCGACAGATTATGTTAAGTCGTCAACAAATAGAGTATGTACAAGTGTAAGTACATATTCTAGGGATTCATCATGTTATAAAAATAGCTCTGCACATAATTATTTATATTCAAATAATTGTCCATGGACAGTTTCGCCTTTCGACATGTCGAATCCGTACTATATGTTGTATCCATACAGCGACGGCGACTTGAGCTATTACCACGCATCTGGTGGCTACGGCGTCCGTCCCGCATTCTATCTATCTTCAGAAACTACATTAAGTGGAGAAGGTACAGAAACAAATCCATATACTATATCTAAGTATATAGAAGAACCAAAAGATGAAGAAAATAAAAGTGAAGTAAATATTGATAACGGACAAATAGTAGAAGTACCATCAACATCCGCATTTGGTTCAATAATAATTGCAGGTCTTGGACTTGCATGTGTAACTGGATCAACTTTGGTAATGAGGAAAACCACAAATAAAAAAAGTAAATAACAAAATTAAATAATTGATTATATAGTTTATTTAGAAAGTAGAAAATGATGAGTTTTCTGCTTTTTATATTTTCTAAAAATGGTTATAATCTTAAATATAAAACTTTAATTGTAATTGACAATCACAAAACGTTATGTTACATTGTAGATAAATTATAAGTCTTTATATAATCTATAAAAAGGAGGGAATAAAATGGACATGATTTTTATGAGACATGGTGAAGCTACAGACAATGTCAAAGAATTGATTTCAGATAGGGAAATATATTGGTCAACATTAACAGAAAAAGGAAAAGAAACAGTTAAAGATTCCATAAAAAATTTACCAGTAGAAATAGACAAAATTTATGTATCACCATTTCCTAGAACAATCGAAACAGCCCATTTTGTTTATGAGAAAAATCCTAAATCAGAAGTAATTATAGAAAAAAGACTACATGAAATATACTATGGTAAATATTCAGGTCAAAAAAATAATGAAGAACTTGATCAAATAAGGTTAAAACAAATCGATGGAAATTTTTTTGCTAGATTTGGGGATTATGGCGAAAATAAATACGATATTGAATATAGACTGTGTGAATTTTTAAATGATGTTTATAAGAATAATTTTAATAATAATAAAATAATGATTGTTTCCCATGGTTCAATAACGTCATATATGAAAAGAATTCTAAATATTAAATCACCGCACATTAAAACAGGTAAAATAGAAGAATTTATCAATGTTGATTTTTCACCACTATTTAAGCATATAAAAATGTTAAAGAAAATAAAAGAAGCAAAAATAAAAGAAAGAACTGAACAAATTAAAACATTAAATATAAATGATAATTTAAAAAATAATTTAATTAAAATTTCAAAACAAAAATTTAATAATGTTGAATTTCCAGATGATTATTTTTCTAGTTATATAGATGGAGTAAGCACAAAAAAACTCATTCAAGAAAATAAAACAAAATTTGAAGATGGGATAATTTTAATCTGCATTTATAATAATTTTGAAAATTTTGCTGAAAAATGGATTAATCATTATATTAATATAGGTATCAAAAATTTCGTATTAGTTGATAATAATTCAGTAGATAGTTCCACAAAAATTTTGAAAAATTATAATAAAAAGGTAAATATTTCATTTTGGAAAATTAATGAAGATTATAACTATTATAAAATGTGTGGTATTAAACAGCAAATTTTAGAGTTTTATGGGGTCGGGCATAAATATTTATTTGCCAGTTCAGATGAATTATTAATATATGAAAATTATAAAAATGTCTCATTTGAAGACTTTATAATAACAAATAAATTATCAGTTATCAAAAGTTTAACCTTAGATGTTTATAATAATAAAAATATATTTGAAGGTAAATTAGAAGATTACAATTATGTCGATAAAGGAACATATAAAATAAGCTCTTCCAATCCTTATAACCAGAAATTTTATGGAGGTCCAATTTTCAGGGTATTCGGAAAAACTTGTAACTTACAAAAAATACCATTTATCACATATACTGGTAATGAAGTATACGTAAATGATAGTTATTATTACCCGTGGAATACAAATCATAAGGCAAAGCTATGCTTATATATATTAAAATATAAATATTTAAAAGAAAATAACGAAGAAAAAATATTATCAAATAAAAAAATATCATTTTATGATAAAAATATCTCTATCTTAATAGATGAAATAGACTTTAGTAATATATAACAAAAAAGAAATTTAAAACAAATTTCTTTTTTTATTTCTTAAGCTTTAAATATAAAGCTGCTGTCTCATTATCTTTTCCAGGTATAGTAGGTGATTTAAATATACTTTCTTTCATACCATCAAAAAATTCACTTTCACTATAGTTAGCCTCATTAATTAGTGATATTAAAAAATCATTATAATCATTTTCATCTAATAATTCCTTTATTCTTTTATCCGAAACTATATCCGTAATTCCATCAGACATTAGTAAAAGTCCATCATATAAATTATTATCAATAATATCAGTGTTTATTTTTAAGCAAAATCCAGAACCTAAGCATTTAGAGACTAAAATATTAATTCTAAAAAATCTAAGTTCATCTTTTGTATAACGCCCTTTACCATTTCTATATAAAAACTTCCATATCTCTGAGTCATCCTTAGTTAATTGAACTAATTCATCATCTTTAATTTTATATGTTCTTGAATCGCCAATATTTGCTATAACAGTTTGATTTTCTAAAACTAAAGCCATAGTTAAGGTAGTTTGACCACCTTTAATACATCTCTTAAGTTCGGAATTTATCTTTCTTATTTGTTTAGTTATTATTTTCTGAATATTTATAGATAAATCACTATTAAAATCAAAATTATTAAACCAATTTACTAATTTATCACAAACAAATTCTGAAGCTTTATCACCATTATCACATCCACCTAAACCATCACAAACAATAAGTAATTTAATTTTATCATTAGAAGGTGATGCGATTGTAACCGCAAAATCCTCATTATTTTTTTTAAGTAATCCAGTATTAGTGACGCAGTTTAAATATTCTAAATTAGATTTATTAAAAATCGTGCCTTTAATTAATCTAGAATTTTCCTTTTCTAAAACCATATTATCGCTTCCTTATTTGGTATATATTATCAGTATTAATTAAGTCTGTCAATTTATTACTTGTAATAAACTTTAAAAACATCTATAATCAAATAAAACTTAAAAGGAGGATATATGAAAACAGATTTACTTAAAATTCCAAATGTTGGCAAAGCAACAAAGCAAAGCCTAATAAACATTGGTATAAAATGCGTTGAAGATTTAAAAGGCAAAGACCCAAATGAACTATATAAAATGGACTGTAAAGTTAAAGGATTTAAAGTAGATAAATGTCAGCTATATCTTTTTAAAATGGCAGTTTATTATGCTGCGGAAGAAAATCCTGAAAAAGAAAAATTAAAATGGTGGTATTGGAAAGATAAATAAAGTTATAATTAAGATTTTCTTAAGAAATATTATTTTTTTATTATGTTATAATAATTAATGTGAAAGGAATAACATTATGAATATTTTAATAGTTGATGATGAAAAAGAAATTGCCGATTTAATTGAAGTTTATCTTAATAATGAGAACTTTAATGTTTTATCAAAAATTGAAAATGGAAAAATAAAAGTTAATGACCCTAACAGTAAAAAAAGAAGTAGTATGCTTTGGGATTATGAAAGACTTGCCCCACAAATTAAAAATTTATGGTCATTTAAAGTATAGAAGAGGATAGTATGGATTTATTAACTTTATATGAGATACTTTCTGAAATTTTACCTTTTACAATTTTTCTATTAATAATAAATTTAATTTATAAGCATAAAATAGATGTAAAAACAAATATCTTATTAATACTTTTCGCACTTTATATAATAGGAGTATTTTATTTTACTGGATCTGGAACTATATGGGATGGTTTATTTAAAAACTTTGAAATAAGATTTGACCAAATTAATTTAGTTCCATTTAAAAATCAAATAAACATATTAGAGTATATACTTAATATAATTTTATTTATACCATTTGGATTTCTAACCCCATTTATATGTAAAAAAGAATTAAACTTATGTAAAATTATTATAAAAGTTTTTTCGTTTTCACTTTTAATCGAATTAAGTCAGCTTCTAAATAATCGAAGCTTTGATATAAATGATTTAATTTTAAATACATTAGGTGCGGTTATTGGTTATGTATTATTTAAATTATGTAAAAAAATTTTAAACTAAAACAAGAAAGTCAAATAAATTTTGAATTAATAATCATCTTAATAATATTTATAAGTAAATTTATTTTCTTTAATGAATATTTAATTCTAAATTATATTTAAAAAGTTCCTTACAAAATAAGGACTTTTTATTTATAAACCTTTATAACAAAAAAATATTATGATAATATATAATTATATAAAAGGAGAGTTTATGAGAAATTTAAAAAATAAAACTATTGGTATAATTGCCCCTTCAACCAATTTAAAAGAAGAAAACAAAGGAGATATTAAAAAATCAATCAAAAAATGTGAGGATTTAGGACTTAAAATAATAATAAGTGAAAATGCATATTCAAAAGAGACAGATAAAAATATAAAAATAAAAGAAAAAATATCCGATATCCATAATATGTTTAAAAATAAAAATATAGATGGTATTTTTTGCGCTAAAGGTGGTAAATTTTGCTTAAATCTTCTACCTTATATTGATTATAATCTGATCAAAGAAAATCCAAAAGTGTTTGGTGGAATAAGTGATGTAACATTTTTACTAAATGCTATATACGCTAAAACTAATTTAATCACATTTCATATGTCCGATTTTAAAAGATTTATAAAAGAAAATGAATATAATGAAAAATGTTTTGTAGATATATTTCTAAAAAATAAAATAGGTAAAATACCTCAAAATAAACCATGGAAATCATTAAAAAAAGGAGTAGGTAAAGGAACGTTAATAGGTGGTAACTTAACCTGTTTAACCATGCTTTCTGAAACAGAATATTTTCCAAGGGATAAAAATATAATACTTTTTATAGAAGATGTTGAAGGAGCAACCACTAAAAAACAAATCAAAGAAAATATCCAAAAATTAATAAAAAACAAAATAATGGATAAAGTTCAAGGACTTTTGCTCGCAGATTTTACTAGTAATGAAGATATTAAGTTAGAAGATATAGTTATTCCTCTTTTAAGTAGTTATAACTTTCCTATAATTAAATGTCATGACTTTGGCCATAACAAAATAAATTGTGTCCTTCCTATTGGCGCTAAAGTAACATTAAATGCAAATGAAAGTACTTTATCAATCGATGAAACAATATTTGAAGAAAATTAAAAAGAAATCATTTAACGTTAATAATTATATATGTTATAATGAAAGAGGTGATTAATATGCGTATTTATAATACATTAACGAAAAAAGTCGAGGACTTTATTCCTCATGAAAAAAATAAAGTAACTATGTATACATGTGGACCAACAGTTTATTACTATGCTCATATTGGAAATTTAAGAACATATATATCTGAAGATATTTTAGAAAAAGGTTTAAAATATATCGGTTATGACGTTAAAAGATGTATGAATATCACAGATGTTGGACATTTAGCTGGTGATAGTGATACTGGTGAAGATAAAATGGCTGCTGCTGCTCAAAAAGAAAAGAAATCAGTTTTAGATATTGCTAAATTTTATACTGATGCTTTCTTTGAAGATATGGAAAAACTAAATATTAAAAAGCCAGAAATTATTTCTCCTGCAACCCAAAATATTCCTAAATATATTGAAATGATTGAAAAACTGCTAGAAAAAGGTTATGCCTATATTGCCGGTGGTAATGTTTATTTTGATACCTCAAAATTCCCTGATTACTACAAACTTTCTGGAAGAAATAAAGATGAACTTTTAGAAGCAGTAAGACAAGACGTTGAAGTTGATAATAATAAAAAAAATCCATTTGATTTTGGTTTATGGTTTACAAATTCTAAATTTAACAACCAAGAATTAAAATGGGAAAGCCCTTGGGGAGTTGGATATCCTGGATGGCACATTGAATGTTCCGCAATTGCTTTAACTAATTTAGGTGAGTACTTAGATATTCACTGTGGTGGAGTTGATAATACATTCCCACATCACACAAATGAAATCGCACAGTCAGAAAGTTATCTAGGTCATAAATGGTGTTCATACTGGATTCACATGGAATTTTTAAATGACAAATCTGGTAAAATGAGTAAATCAAAAGGAACCTCAAAAGATTTAAGAAGTTTAATCTCAAAAGGATATGATCCAATTGTTTATAGATTTTTCTGTCTTCAGTCTCATTACCGTAAAACACTAGTATATTCACTAGAAGGATTAGATACAGCCACAAACGCCTATAATAAATTAAAAAGGAAAATAAAAGAAATTAAAAACAATAAAGAAGGCGAAATTGATAATACTAAAGTTAAAGAATATCAAGAAAAATTTAAAAATGCTTTTGAAAATGATATGAATACATCTACAATGCTTACAACTTTATATGATGTAATTAAAGATGATATAAATAATAATACAAAATTATATTTAATCGAAGACTTTGACTCTGTTTTATCACTTGATTTATTAAAAGAACCGCAAATAAACGCAAAATTAAAAAAACACATCGAAGAAAAAATAGAAGAAAGAAATAAAGCTAAACAAAATAAAGACTATGAAACAGCTGATAAAATAAGAGATGAGCTGTTAAAAGAAAACATCATTATTAAAGATACTAAAGAGGGGACAACTTTTGAACTCATTAAATAAAGGATTAATCATTGTAAATAAACCAAAAGATTATACAAGTAGAGATATCGTAAACAAAATAAGTAAAATATTAAAAACAAAAAAAGTTGGTCACAGTGGTACATTAGACCCACTAGCTAAAGGTGTATTAGTTATATGTTTTGGCAAATATACTAAATTAAATGAACTACTAACATCAAACGAAAAAGAATATATTGCCGAAGTTAAAATAGGCCTAAAAACAGATACCTTAGATATAACTGGAAATATATTAGAAGAAAAAAATCAAACAGTAAAAAAAGAAGACTTAATAAATACTTTAAATAAATATAAAAAAACATATAACCAGGAAGTACCAATTTATTCAGCCGTAAAAGTAAATGGTAAAAAATTATATGAATATGCTAGAGAAGGTAAAGAAGTAAAATTACCGAAAAAAGAAGTAACAATAAAAGAAATTGAGTTACTATCATTTGATGAAAATAAATTTACCTTTAAAACAACAGTATCAAAAGGAACTTATATTAGAAGTTTAATAAATGATATTTTAAATGATTTAAATGTAATCGGAACCATGAGTAATCTAACTAGAACTAAACAAGGAATATTTGATATTAACCGCTCATACACCCTAGAAGAAATAGAAAAAGGAAATTTTGAAATATTAAAAATCAAAGATACCCTAGATATACCAAAAATAAAAGTAGATGAAAATACCAAATATAAAATAATTAACGGATGCAAATTAAAAGGTGATTATCCAAACCAAATATTATTCTTAGATAAAGAAGAAAATGAACTAGCAATCTATGAAAAAGAAAATAATATTTATAAAATAAAAGTATTACTATATGAAAATAATTAATATTTAAACATGTACAGATTGTATATGTTTTTTATTATATAATTTTAGTTTACGTTTTTACTAAATTCCCATTTAAAATTTAAACCTACTGTTTTTTTCTTATTTATAAATCAAAATACATTTTTTAAGTAATATTAAATAAAATATCAGCACAAAATACATATATTTAAATAATTATTCTTGATTTTTAAATTTATTTAATGTATATTATATATGTACTTACATCTTGGTTTAAAAAAGCTCCGCTTTTATTCTAAGATATAAGCGAATATTTTAAAAAGGAGGACTTACGAATGGCATTAACTAAAGAAATGAAAGAAAATTTAGTAAAAAAATATGCAAGAAGTGAAGGTGACACTGGTTCAGCTGAAGTTCAAATTGCTATCTTAACAGAAGAAATTAAAGAACTAACTGAGCACTTAAAAGCTCACCCACATGATTTCCATTCACGTCGTGGACTTCTTAAAAAAGTTGGACACCGTAGAAGTTTATTACGTTACTTAATGAATAAAGATGTAACAAGATATCGTGAAATCGTAAAAAGCTTAAATTTAAGAAAATAGTAGACACTCTTTTTAGAGTGTTTATTTTTTGGAGGTATTAGTATGAAAAAAACATTTGAAACAACATTTGCTGGAAGAAAATTAATAGTAGAAACTGGTGAACTTGCCAAACAAGCTGATGGGTCAATCCTAGTTAGATATGGTGATACCGTTGTTTTATCAACAGTAGTTGTATCCAAAGAAGCAAACCTTTTATCTGATTTCTTCCCATTAATGGTTTTATACCAAGAAAAATTATATTCTGTAGGTAAAATTCCTGGAGGATTTATCAAAAGAGAAGGAAGACCTTCAGAAGCTGCAACCTTAGCTGCTAGAATGATAGATAGACCATTAAGACCACTTTTTCCAGATGACTTTAAAAACGAAGTACAAATAGTAAATACCGTCTTATCTGTAGATCCAGATAACTCCCCAGAAATGGCAGCCTTATTAGGTTCATCACTAGCTGTATCTATCAGTCAAATTCCATTTGATGGCCCAGTTGCTTCAGTTAAAGTAGGAAAAGTAAATGGTAAGTTAATCGTTAATCCAAATACTAAACAGCAAGAATCTTCAACTATTGATCTAACAGTAGCGGGAACTTTAGATGCGATAAACATGGTTGAATCATCTGCTAAAGAAGCTAAAGAAGAAGAAATGCTTGAAGCATTAATGTTCGGTCATGAAAATATTAAAAAACTAGTAAAATTTGAAAATAAAATCATTAAAGAAATTGGAAAAGAAAAAACGGAATATTCTAAACTAGAAATTTCAGATTCCCTAAAAGAAGAAGTCACAAATAAAATAAAAGATAAAATTGATAAAGCCTTAAGAATTAAAGAAAAATTAGAAAAATATGATAAATTAGGAGAAATAAAATCAAACCTAATTAAAGAATATATAACCGATGATTTAACAGAAGAAGAGTCAAAACAGTTAGAAACAAAATTAAATATAATATTTGAAAATCTTCAATATGATATTTTTAGAAATATTATTGTTCATGAAAAGAAAAGACCAGATGGCCGTAAAATGGATGAAATAAGGCCACTATCTGCCCAAATTGATTTTCTTCCAAGAACCCATGGTTCAGCCTTATTCACAAGGGGTGAAACTCAAAGTTTATCAATAACTACATTAGGAGCATTAGGTGAACATCAAATACTAGATGGACTTGGACTTGAAGATTCAAAAAGATTTATGCTTCATTATAATTTCCCACAATTCTGTGTTGGTGAAACTGGAAGATACGGTGCCCCTGGACGAAGAGAAGTTGGTCATGGTGCCTTAGGTGAAAAAGCCTTACTCCAAGTAATACCTGATGAAGATGAATTTCCTTATACCATAAGAGTTGTCTCTGAAATTTTAGAAAGTAATGGCTCATCATCACAAGCAAGTATATGCGCTGGATGTATGAGTTTAATGGCAGCCGGAGTTCCAATCAAAGCTCCAGTTGCTGGAATTGCCATGGGCCTAATAACCCAAGATAATAAATATCAAATCCTAACCGATATTCAAGGTATGGAAGATCACTTAGGTGATATGGACTTTAAAGTAGCCGGAACTAAAAATGGAATATGTGCTTTACAAATGGATATTAAAATAAAAGGTGTAACTGAAGAAATATTAAAAGAAGCTTTAAAAGAAGCTAAAAAAGCTAGAAAGAAAGTATTAAAAGTAATCACTGATACAATAAAAGAGCCAAGAAAAGAAGTAAGCAAATACGCTCCAAAAATGATGACATTCATGATTAATCCAGATAAAATAAAAGATGTTATCGGTAAAGGCGGAGATATGATTACAAAAATCATTCTTGAATCAAGTAACGTAAAATCAGTAAATGATGTAAATGCTGTTAAGGTTGATTTAGAAGAAGATGGAAAAGTAATAATCTATCACTCTGATAAAGAGGTTATTGATAAAACAGCTAATTGGATTAGAGAAATCGTTAAGGAAGTAGAAAAAGATAAAATATATAATGGTAAAATCGTAAAAGTAGAAGACTTTGGATGCTTTGTTGAACTATGGCCAGGATGTGAAGGTTTAGTTCATGTATCACAGTTAGATACTAAAAGAGTTGAAAAACCATCAGATATTGTAAAAGTTGGTGATGAAATAACAGTTATTTCAAAGGGATATGATAAAAAAGGAAGACTAAACTTATCTCATAAAGATGTAATTAAATTAACAGAAAAAGATGAAAATAAAGAAACAAAAGAAACTGATTAATGTCAGTTTCTTTTATTAATACTTTTAATTTATAATTACAAAATAAATATATGTGTTATAATAAAATCAGTAAAAAGTTAAAATATTATAGGGAGGTAAAAAAGTGGATTTAAAAAATAAACTACCAGATAAAATATCAGAATTTATCAATAATAGTAAATCAAAAAGTATTAAAATAGGCTGCTCTGATTCAGAAGTTATAGAAATAAATAAAAATGATAAAATTTATTATTTGAAAATAATGGAAAAAGGCTTATTAGAAAATGAATATAATAAACTCATTTGGCTTAAACAAAAATTGCCTGTGCCTAAAGTAATAATGTTCATTCAAGATTCAAATAAAGATTACCTAATCACAGAAAAAATGAGTGGTAATATGCTGTGCTTAGATTATTATATACAAAATCCGGATGATGCAATAAAAGTATTAAGCGAGGCTTTTAAAAAACTATACTCAATTGATATTAATAATTGTCCATTTGATGTTTCAAATGATTACAAATTATCTTTAGTTAAAAAAAGAGTAGAAAATAAAGAGGTTACCACTAATGATTTAAAACCTGAAACAAAAAATAAATTTAAATCAGTAGAAAATGTTTTAAAATTCTTAGAAGAAAATACTCCAAAAGAAGAACTTGTATTTTCACACGGTGATACAAGTTTACCAAATGTGTTCGCTGATAAAGATAATTTTAAAGGATTCATCGATGTCGGTGAATCAGGTATCGCAGATAAATGGTTTGATTTAGCTATTTGTGAAAAATCAATAAGGAAAAATTATGGTGAAGATTATATAAAAAAGTTTTATGAAAGTTTAAACATAAAACGCGATGAAGAAAAAATAAATTATTATTTATACATGATGGAATTATATCCATAAAATAAAAGAACCATTGAAGGATATAAATCAAAAAAACCTTCCCATAAGAAAGGTTAGAGAAAATAGTTCAAAACTATTTTTTTGTATTTTCTAATACCAAGGGTAGACTTACCGAAAAACCCAAATAAAAATGTGGTTCTGGAAATCCCGGTGCACCATAAGGATATGTTTCGTAGTAACATTCAAAGTTTCCATCTGTCTCTTCACTGCTAAGTATATTTCCTGCAATGCGGTAACTAAACATATAGTTGTGCTCCTTGCCATCAAAATAAATTTGACATACATAGGTAGCTTTTTCTGGCGAAATACCTAAATCATCCAGCACTTCCAATACTAAAGTAGGTAGTTGTCTTTTCTTTGCAAGTTCCAAAAAATTTAAACAATAAAGGCAGTCACAATCCCATTCTTTCGCATTATTATACCAGTGTTTAGTGCTTTTTTCATCTATTTCTACTAAGGCATTAGCCAAACGTTTTTCTTTCATCAAAGGCACCTCCTCTTAGTTCAAAAGTATAGCACATCCCAAAAATCAAATCAATTTAGTAAAAAAGTTTAACCTCAAAAAAGATTGCTTTTTTAATCTAAACCAAGTACAATAATTTTGGTGAAAAACATGAGATTAGATGTATATTTAGTAGACAAAAATATATTTGAAACAAGAAACAAGGCTCAGATGAGTATTAAAAAAGGTATAGTTTATGTCGATGGTAAAAAAATAACTAAGCCAAGTTTTGAAGTAAATGAAAATAAAATTGAAATAAAAGGTAATGTTCTACCCTATGTTTCAAGAGCGGGTTTAAAATTAGAAAAAGCTATAAAAACATTTAATATTAAATTAGAAGAAAAAACAATGGTTGATATTGGTTCATCAACAGGAGGTTTTACTGACTGCGCCCTTCAAAATAATATAAAAAAAGTAATTGCTATTGACGTAGGTAAAGACCAAATGTCTGATAAGATAAAAGAAAATAACAAGGTTGAACTTCATGAACAAACAGATTTTAGAAATGTTGATTTAGATATTTTAAAAGATGTTGATATTGCTACAATAGATGTATCTTTTATATCTGTTAAATTATTAATGGAAAAACTTTCAAAAATGAATAATTTAAAAGAGGTAGTCTGTTTAATAAAACCTCAATTTGAATGTGGGAAAGAAATAGCTGATAAATATAAAGGAATCATTAAAAATAAAGAAGTTCACAGGAAGGTTATAGATGATGTTAAAAATTATTTCAAACAAATAAATTTTGATGTTAAAAATATTACTACCTCACCAATAAAAGGTGGAAGTGGAAATACCGAATTTCTTGGATATTTTATTAAAAAACAAATGTAAACAATTATAAAATTAATGTATAATTGTTTTATTTTTCTAAGTAAAAATGATATAATCTAAATATAATGGAGAGTGTAAAAATGGCAAAGAAAAAAACAAGAAAAACAAAAACAAAACAAAGTGCATCTTATAGTGTTGAATTAAAAGGAATATTTTTAATTTTAATCGCCATAATTGGATGTAGTAATTTTGGAGTAGTAGCCGACATAATTAAAGGTTTTTCTGCCTTTCTAACAGGTGCCTGGTATATTGTCCCCCTAATTGGAGTAGGAGCCACTGGCTTATATATGATGGTTAAAAGAGAAAAACCAGATTTCCTAAACACCAGATTAATTGGATTATATATTTTATTTTTAGGAATTTTAATTTTATCCCATACCGAATATATAAAACAATTAGATGCATCAAATGCCGAAACTTTCGACGTTTTAAAAGCCACAATTGATAATGTTATGGCCTTTGTAAGTCATAATGCATCTATCCAAGGTGGAGGAATTATCGGTGGTATATTCGCCACATTAGGTGTAAAACTATTAACCTTAGAAGGAACAGAAGTTGTATGTTTTGCTCTTATGATATGTGGAACAATCATGTTTACCGGAATTTCAATTTATGATGCAGTAATTGCTATCAAAGAAAAATTAAGACAGTCAAAAGAAAGACAAGCTGAAAAAGCCGCTGCCAAAGCTGCAGAAATAGCTGAAGAAAAATACGAAGAAGAAAAAGATAAAGATGTTGTTATTAGCAACCATCAAATACAACCAGAATTTAAAGAACCTGTTTCAACCGAACCTAAAGAACCTGAAGAAAAGCCTAATGATGACATACCAGTCATGGATACTAAAGGATATATAAAACCACCTTTAACACTTCTTGTAAAACCAAAAGTAAAAAAAGAAGTTATTAAAGCTAATCAAGATTCAATTAAATCAACAGTTAATGATTTAGAAAAAGTAATCAAAGACTTTGGTGTTGAAGGTAAAGTAGTTGCAGCCAATACTGGACCTACCGTAACGCAATACGAGCTTGCCATTAAAGCCGGAACTAGACTTTCAAAAGTTACAGCTTTAAATAAAGAAATTGCCTTAGAATTAGGTGCAAAAGATGTACGTATTGAAGCTCCAATTCCTGGTAAAAAAACAGTCGGTATTGAACTTCCAAACAAATCAACATCCGCTGTTTCTGTAAGAGAAATCCTAGAAATGGTTCCTAAAAATAAAGAAAACAGTAAATTACTAGTTACATTAGGTAAAAATATTATGGGTAAACCAATTTTCTGTGAAATCGATAAAACACCGCACTTATTAGTTGCTGGTTCAACTGGTTCTGGTAAATCAGTATGTATAAATAGTATGATCACATCTCTTTTAATGAGAACAAAACCAGATGAAGTAAAACTAGTATTAGTGGACCCTAAAAAGGTTGAACTTTCAATGTATAATGGAGTTCCTCATTTACTAACTCCAGTTGTAACTGATCCTAAAAAAGCAAATATTGTCCTTCAGAAAATAGTAAAAATAATGGAAGACAGATTTGATTTATTTGAATCAAGCCAAACTAAAAACATTGCAGGATATAATGCTTATGTTGATAAAAAGAATGAAAGCTTACCAGAAGATGAGCAGATTAAAAAAATACCTTATATCGTTGTTATCATCGATGAACTTGCAGATTTAATGATGGTTGCCGCCAAAGAAGTAGAAGATTCAATAATGAGAATTACCCAAATGGCCAGAGCGGCAGGTATCCACTTAATAGTTGCTACTCAAAGACCAAGTACTGATATTATTACTGGAGTTGTTAAATCAAATATTCCATCAAGAATTTCTTTCGCTGTATCAAGTAGTATCGACTCTAGAACAATCTTAGATATGACAGGGGCTGAAAAATTACTTGGAAAAGGAGATATGTTATTCCTACCACAAGGTGAAAGTCAGCCAGTTCGTGTTCAAGGAACATTTATAAGTGATGATGAAATTAAAGCAGTAGTTGATTATACAATATCTCAGCAAAAAGCTTCATATGATAGTTCATTAACAATATCTGAATCCGATAAAGGAGCAACTTCAAGTGTTGAAAAAGAAGAATACGAAGAACCTTTATATGATGAAATTGTTGAGTTTGTAATCGAGCAGCAAAAAGCATCCGCATCATTACTTCAAAGAAGATTTAGATTAGGATATAATAGAGCCGCAAGATGTATTGACCTGCTTGAAGAAAGAGGAATAGTTGGACCATCTAACGGTGCAAAACCAAGAGAAGTTTTAGTTAAAAAAGAAAATAACTAAAACTTTTTTTCTAATTAAATCTAACTATGTCGAAACCATTTAAAATAAAATAAAAAAATGATAAATTAAAAATGGTGACAGATAGTAAAAGGAGGAATATGAATTTAAAAGATGAAATAATTAATAATAAAAATTTAATTTATAGTATCGCATCACGTTATTCAAATTATCATAGTATAGAAGATTTATTTCAAGCTGGTTGTTTAGGTATGATAGAAGCATATGAAAAATATGATAAAACTAAAAATGTAAAATTCACTACATATGCTTATCCATACATATTAGGTGCAGTTACAACTTATGTTAGGGAAAATAGTCCAATTAAAATAAATAAAGATATTCAAAGCTTAATAAATAAAATAGACAAAGCTAAAAATATCTTAATTCAAAATTATATGAGATTACCATCTAATAAAGAAATAAGTGATTTCCTAGAATTACCACTTGAATTAATTAATAAAATAGATAGTTATAAAAAAACATATTTCAGTTTAGATGATGAAGCGTTTGATGATCTTTCTAATCATGAATTAATTGGCAGCTATCAAGATAATGACATGTATATAGCTTTAAAAGATGAAATTGAATTATTAAATGAACCTGAAAAAACAATTATTAAACAAAGATATTTTAATGATAAAACTCAAACAGAAATCGCAAAATCTTTAAATTTATCACAAGTAGATGTTTCAAGAAAAGAACATAAAGTTTTAAAAAAACTAAAACAAAAATTAAGTTGACAAAAATATCACCATAACCTATAATCAAAAGTAGGTGATAGTAATGAAAAAAGGATTTACATTAATTGAACTTGTATGTGTTATTATACTTTTAGGAGTTATTGCTATGATAGCAATTCCAACAATAAATTCTGCCATAAATTCTTCTAAAGAAAAAGCTTATAATAGTCAAATATCTTTAATCGAAGAAACCGCTAGAACATATATGGCAAAAAACCCATTAAAATTACCAAACCAAAATACATCATCTAAAGCATATGTCTGTGTAGAAAATTTAAAAAAATCAGGTTTAATTACTAATGAAGATGTCAAAAACCCAATGTATAAAAAAAATAGTACTGAAACTAAAGAAAAATTTGAATCATTCGATGGAACTGTCGAAGTCACCTATAGTGGAAATAAATACCGCTATAAATATAATAATAATATAAAAATTTGTGCTTAAAAAGCACATTTTTTTGTATATAAAATAAAAATATCCTCATAATAAGCAAAGGAGGATAAATATGGAAAAAAATAAATACAAAGATATAGTAGATGAAAATACACCAAAAGAAAACGTTTTTTACGATTGTCTCATTGCCTTTATAACAGGTGGAATTATGGGTGTAATCGGGCAGTATTTAATTGAGTTTTATACAGTTATATTAAATGTTCCAACTAAAAGTGCCGCTGTATGCATGCTTGTAACTTTAATATTTATAAGTTGTCTTTTCACTTCACTTGGTTTCTTTGATAAATGGGTTAACTTCTGTAAATGTGGACTTATAATCCCCATAACAGGTTTTGCCCATGCAACCATGAGTGCCGCTTTAGATTATAAAAAGGAAGGATTAGTAACCGGTATTGGGGCAAACATGCTTAAATTATCAGGTACAGTTATTATATTCGGAGTTGTATCAAGCTGGGTATTTAGTATGATTAGAATGGTGGTGGGCTTAATATGACCATAAAATTTGATAATGTTTATATAAACCAAACATCAACCGTAACCGGACCTTATGAAGCTAAAGGAAGATTAAATAAATTTTTCGACAAAAGTTATGATGACTTATATTTTGGTATGAAAACTTTCGAACAAGCCGAAACAAAATCTATAAATGATGCGATAGATATATTATTTAGAAAAGCAAATATAAATAAATTTCAAATAGATGCCTTTATTGGTGGTGACCTTTCAAACCAAATTGCCGCCTCAAATTACGCCATGGAAAAAATAAACACACCATTTATAGGTATTTATGCAGCTTGTTCAACAAGCACATTAGGATTAATTTTAGGAGCAAATTTAATAAATAGTGGAGCAGATAAAATTGTAACCTTTACCTCATCTCACAATAACGCCGCCGAAAAACAATTTAGATATCCAATCGAATATGGTGGCCCCAAACCTAAAACAACAACATTTACCTCAACAGGAGCTGCTGCCGCCTTACTTTCATCTAAAAAAGAAGGAATTAAAATTGAAAGTGGAACAATAGGTAAAGTAGTAAATCTTGATATAAAAGATGTTTATAATATGGGTGCAGTTATGGCTCCAGCCGCAGCCGATACCATATACAGTCATCTTCAAGATACAGGAAGAACAATCGATTATTATGATCTAGTATTAACTGGTGATTTAGGAATATATGGAATGAATATTTTAAAAGATTTTATGTTAAATAGTTATGCTATTGAACTTAATAAATATAACGATACTGGTGTAATGCTTTATGATAGGGATAAACAACCAGTTTATGCCGGTGCTAGTGGTCCCGTTTGTGCACCGCTTGTTACATATGGCTATATATTTGAGCAAATGAAACAAAAGAAATTAAAAAAAGTATTACTAGTTGCAACTGGTGCCTTAATGAATACAACCATGGTTAATCAAAAATTAACAATTCCTGCTATTTCTCATGCTATAAGTTTGGAGGTGAGCAAATGATTTATTTAAATGCATTCTTATTTGCCGGATTTATATGTATGTTAGGTCAGTTTATTTTAAGTAAAACTAAATTAACTCCTGGACATATAACAGTTATATTTGTCACCGTAGGTGCTTTCCTTGACGTTTTTAATATCTATGATAAATTTGTCTTATGGGCCGGAGGAGGCGCATTAGTTCCAATCACAAGTTTTGGTCATATGCTTACCCATGGTGCAATCCAGGGATACAATACTGAAGGTTTCTTAGGTTTAATTGGTGGAACATTCGACTTAACTTCAGCCGGTATAACCGCAACCATTGTAATTACTTTCTTCTTTACCTTAATTTTTAATCCTAAAGACTAATTTATACATCAAATAAAAAGAAAAATAAAAGAAAATAAAAAGTAAAACATAATAAAAAGCTCCAAACATATCAAATAAAATATAAAACATATCTAAAAAACAAAAACCATTTATTTTAAAAGTCAAAAAATCAATATTAATATTATATAAATTCTTATTAAAAGGAAGCAAAAATGTATTTAAAAACATGTAATTAGCTCCAAAACCAATTACTAAATTACAAATAAAAGTAAATATAAATTGTAAAAGTAAAATTCCAAATAACGGTATAAAACTCGCCGTTATTTTTTCATTTAAAATATTTAAAGAAATAACCATCATCAAACTATGATAAATATATAAATGTAAAACATCATAAGAAAATATATAATTAGGGTCATTAAAAATAATAGCTAAACCTCCGAAAAAAATTCCAAATACACCTAAATAATCTTTAAATAATTTATTTTTAAAAATCAAATATAAAACACCTATAAAAGGATAAATAAAACATAGCTGTAAAGACAAATCTTTAGATATATCAAAATCATTTAAGCATCTTAAAACCCTAACAAATTCTAAAATTAAAAGAAGTAAAATTAAAAATTTTAAATTAATTTTCTTAAAGAAAAAAGGCAAAATCAAAAATATAAAAATAATAATAAAATGATAAATCGAATAAAACTGAACCATAATTTATTATATGAAAATAAAACCAAATATTGACAAACTAATGTTCGTAATTTATAATTTATAAAGATACATTAACTAGTTGACAAGAGTGATATAATAGTGATGTAACGTGAAATATAAATAGAAAGGAATCTAATATTAGATTACGTGTGAATAATATGAATCATATAATTATAAAAGGAGCAAGAGAAAATAATTTAAAAAATATAAATATTACCTTGCCAAAAGATAAATTAATCGTAATGACTGGTGTTTCTGGTTCCGGAAAAAGTTCACTTGCTTTTGATACCATCTATGCCGAAGGTCAAAGAAGATATATTGAAAGTCTAAGTGCTTATGCCAGACAATTTCTAGGTGGATCTGAAAAACCAGACGTTGATTCTATTGATGGTCTTTCACCAGCGATAAGTATCGACCAAAAAACAACCAATAAAAACCCAAGAAGTACCGTTGGAACCGTAACTGAAATATATGATTACCTAAGATTATTATATGCTAGAATCGGTGTTCCATATTGTCCTACTCACCATATACCAATCAGTAGTCAAAGTATTGAAGAAATGGTTAATGACATTATGAAGTTAGAAGAAAAAACTAAAATTAAAGTTTTAGGCCCAGTTGCCGCCTTAGAAAAAGGAACTCATAAAGATTTACTTCAGAACTTAAGAAAAGAAGGTTATGTAAGAGCTATAATCGATGATGAAGAATATGACTTATCAGATGAAATAACCTTAGATAAAAATAAAAAACACACCATTGAAGTAGTAGTTGATAGACTTATAATTAAACCAGAAATTAGAAGTAGATTATATGAAAGTATGGAAACGGCTAGTAAACTTGGAAAAGGAAAAGTTATTATTGATGTCATTGGTAAAGAAAAAATGTTATTAAGTGAAACATATGCCTGCCCAGAATGTAACTTCTCACTACCAGCTTTAGAACCAAGAATGTTTTCATTTAATGCACCTTGGGGTGCCTGCCCAGAATGTAAAGGACTTGGAATTAAATATAAAATATCTGAAGACTTAGTAGTTCCAAATAAAGACTTATCCATAAACGAAGGAGCTATTGTTGTCATTAATAGTAGTGATGAAAATAATATAACTTATACTAATTTAGAAACCGCCTGCCGATATCATAATATTGATATGGATAAACCATTTAGAAAATTAACAAAAAAAGAAAGAGATATTGTTTTTTATGGATCTGATAAATTAATGACATTTAACTATACTTCAAAAAACGGCAACACTAGAAGTACCACAAACTATTTTGAAGGAATAATTAATAATCTTCAGCGTAGATATATGGAAACTAAAAGTACATGGATAAGAACTTGGATTGAAAATTATATGACCGAACTTGTTTGTCCAAAATGTAATGGTGCTAGACTTGATGATAGTGTTTTAGCTGTTAAAGTTAATAAAAAAAATATATACGAATTAACTGAACTAAGTATTAAAAACCTTCACGAATTTTTCCAAAAAATAAAATTAAATGCCGAAGCTAAAAAAATATCTGAACTTATCATCAAAGAAATAAACTCAAGACTAGAATTTTTAATAAATGTTGGTCTTGAATATTTAACCTTATCTAGGGAGGCTAAAACATTATCCGGAGGAGAAGCTCAAAGAATCAGACTTGCCACCCAAATCGGATCACAATTAACAGGTGTTTTATATGTCTTAGATGAACCAAGTATCGGTCTTCATCAAAGAGATAACCAAAGACTAATAAATTCATTATTAAAAATGCGTGATTTAGGTAACACCTTAATTGTTGTTGAACACGACACTGATACCATGTTAGCCGCTGATTATTTAGTTGATATTGGCCCAAAAGCCGGTGTTCACGGTGGTAAAGTAATTGCCGAAGGAACTCCAGAAGAAGTTATGAAAAATCCTGATAGTTTAACTGGTAAATATTTAACTGGTAAAATTAAAATAGAAGTTCCTTCAAAAAGAAGAAAAGGTAATAAGAAATACATAGAAATCCAAGGTGCTACCGAAAACAACCTTAAAAATATAAAAGTAAAATTCCCACTTGGACAGTTTGTCTGTGTAACTGGCGTTTCAGGATCTGGTAAATCTACTTTAGTAAACGAAATATTATATAAAGTAGTTGCCAATAATCTATACAAAACCAAATCAAATCCAGGAAAATATAAAAAAATAAAAGGCTTAGAAAATATTGATAAAGTAATTGATATCTCTCAAACACCAATCGGAAGAACTCCAAGAAGTAACCCTGCAACATACACAGGTGTCTTTGATGATATTCGTGATGTCTTTACTGAAACAAAAGAAGCCAAAATGAGAGGCTATGATAAAGGAAGATTTTCATTTAATGTTAAAGGTGGAAGATGTGAAGCCTGCTGGGGTGATGGAGTAAAGAAAATAGAAATGCATTTCCTTCCAGATGTTTATGTACCTTGTGAAGTATGTCATGGAACAAGATACAACAGTGAAACCCTTCAAATTAAATACAAAGATAAAAATATTTATGAAGTATTAGAAATGACAGTTGAGGAAGCTTTAGACTTCTTTGAAAACTTCCCTAAAATTAAAAATAAACTTCAAATGCTTAGTGATGTTGGACTTTCCTATATTAAATTAGGTCAATCCGCTCCAACATTATCAGGAGGAGAAGCAGCCAGAATAAAATTAGCCAAAGAACTTCAAAAGAAACCAACTGGTAAAAGTTTATTTATCTTAGATGAACCAACTACTGGTCTTCATCAAGATGATATTAAAAAACTCCTAGTTATTTTAAATAGAATAGTTGATAACGGTGATACTGTAATCGTTATTGAACACAACTTAGACGTTATTAAAGTCGCAGATCACATAATTGATCTAGGACCAGAAGGAGGAGATGAAGGTGGTAATATTGTAATCACTGGAACTCCAGAAGAAGTTGCCGAATGTAAAGAAAGTTATACTGGTCAATTCTTAAAACCATATTTAAAAAATTAAAGGCAAGTTATTTATCAAAAAATAACTTGTTTTTTTTTTTTTTTTTGGTAAACTGGTATTGTAAGATAGGAGAGAAGTTCAAATGAAGAAGATATTTTTAGGGTTTACAATATTACTTTTAAGTATATCATTTTATCCAGTAAAAGCAATGGAAAAAACAGCAGATATTTTAAAGAAAAATATAGTAACTGAAGGTGATGGATTATACGTAGATTCAACTATAGATGGAAGATATATTTATAAAGGAGCGAATCCAAATAACTATATTAAACTTGGTGATGATCTATATAGAATAATATCACTTGAGAAAGATGGAACAATAAAAGTTATAAAAAAAGACAGTATTGGAAATAAGGCATGGGATAAGGAAAATGCAAGATACTCTACAAATAGTGATGATTTTTGTACAAGTAAGTATGGCTGTAAATCATGGGGAAGCAGCATTACTACATTAGATAGTGCTGGAAATAATGTAACCCAAATGCCATGGGAAGTAAATGGAACGCTTAAGAATCTTCCCGATAAAGAAGCAAGTTTAAATACATATTTAAATAATGATTTTTATAATAGTTTAAGTGATGAAGTAAAAAGTTTAGTAGTTGAAAAAGAATGGAATATAGGTCCAACTGCATATAATCAAACAAATTTATCAGAAAGTATCAAAGAAGAGTCAATATATAAGTGGAAGGGTAAAGTAGCCTTAATGAATGCGACAGATTATGTTAAATCATCAACAAATAGTGCATGCACAAGCGTTAATGCATATTGGAACGCTTCATCATGCTACAATAATAGTTCTACACATAATTATTTATTTTCAAATAATGATCCATGGACAGTTTCGCCTGGCGCTAGCTCTCACGCGAATTATGTCTTCTGCGTCAGCGGCGTTGGCGACCTGTACAGCAACTACGCGAGCAATAGTGGCTACGGCGTTCGTCCCGCACTCTATCTGTCAGCTAAAACTACATTAAGCGGAGAAGGAAGTGAAGCTGACCCATATAAAGTAGAAAAATATGTGGAAGAGGTAAAAGAAGAGCCAAAAGCTGAAGAAAATAATATTGATAAAAATGAAGTAAAAGTAGATAATGCACAAGTTGTGGAAGTGCCATCAACATCTGCACAGATGTCTATAATAATCGCATCTATTGGAATTATATTCGTATCTTTAGCTGTAATAATCACAAAGAAAATGACAAAAAAAGAAATTAATAAATAAAACAAATACTATGATATTTGTTTTTTTGCTTATAAAATATACAAAAAGTTATAAAATAATTTTTTATAATACATAGTGACCCCCGGTTATTATGTATTTTTTATGAAATGATATATAATAACGAGACAAGAAAGGAGG
>CACZST010000002.1 GCA_902783895.1 uncultured Erysipelotrichaceae bacterium | reverse complement strand
CTTAATACATATTTAAATAATGATTTTTATAATGGATTAAGTGATGATGTAAAAAGTTTGATAGTAGAGGGAACATGGAATGTTGGACCAACATCAGATGGCCAAACAAATTTATCAGAAAGTATCAAGGAAGAATCAGCTTATAAATGGAAAGGTAAAATAGCATTGATGAATGCAACAGACTATGTTAAAGCATCAACAAATGGTGCATATAGTAATCCACATAATTATTTGTACTCAAATAATTATCCATGGACAGTTTCGCCTATCGCCTTTTCGTCTGCGAACGGCGTGTTCCGTGTCAGCAGTAGTGCCGGCTACTTGAGCGGCCACTTGAGCAGCGACTACGCGTACTCTGGTGGCGGCGTCCGTCCTGCGCTCTATCTGTCAGCTAAAACTACATTAAACGGAGAAGGAAGTGAAGCTGACCCATATAAAGTATCAAAATATGTTGAAGAAGAAAAAGAAGAACCAAAAGATGCGGAAAATAATAATAAAGATGAAGTAAATATAGATAATGGACAAGTAGTAGAAGTACCATCAACATCCGCACAAATGTCTATAATAATCGCTTCTATTGGAATTATATTTGTATCTTTAGCTATAATAATCACAAAGAAAATGACAAAGAAATCTCGATAATTTGGGATTTTTTTGTTTGGTAAAGTCATACACTTTATATTTTCATATAATAAAATGGTGATATAAATGAAAGTATGTGTTTATGCAATATGTAAAAATGAAAGTAAATTTATTTTAAGATGGCTTGATAGTATGAAGGAAGCTGATAAGATATTTGTTTTAGATACTGGTAGTTTAGACAGTAGTGTTTCTTTACTTAAAGAAAATGGAGTTATTGTTAAAGAAAAGAAGTTTGATAATTTTAGGTTTGATGATGCACGTAATTTATCTTTAGAAATGGTTGATAAGGATACGGATATATGTGTATGCAGTGATATTGATGAAGTGTTTGAAAAAGGATGGCGAGAAAAATTAGAAAAGGTTTGGGAAAATGGTGTTACTAGAGTTTCTTATACATATAACTGGAGGATAGAAAATGATAGACCTATTGTTAGTTTTTATAGTGATAAGATTCATGCTTATGGGATGTATAAATGGACACATCCAGTACATGAGGTTTTAATGTGTGAGGGAAATGAAAGGAAAGTTTTATGTGAAGATATTGTTTTAAATCATTTTCCTGATGATAAAAAATCTAGGAGTAGTTATCTTAAATTACTTGAACTTTCGGTTAAAGAAGATCCTTTAGATGATAGAAATATGCATTATTTAGGAAGAGAATATATGTATTATGGGAAATATAAAAAAGCAATTAAAACGTTAAAAAAACATTTATTATTAGAAAAAGCTACATGGGCTGATGAAAGATGTGCTTCGATGAGATTTATTGGTAGATGTTATAAATATTTAAATGATAATTATGAGGCTATTAAATGGTATTTAAAAGCTATTTCAGAAGCACCACATTTAAGGGAAGGTTATGGGGAACTTGGTATTTTATATTATGAGATGGAAAAATATGAGGAAGCAGTTTTTTATTTACTTAAAGCAGCTGGGATAAAAAAGAATTATAAGACATATATAACTGAGTATTTTTGTCAGGATTTTTATTTATATGATGTTATTTCAGTTTGCCTTTATAATATAGGAAAATATAAGGATGCGCTTGTTTATGTATGCAGAGCTTTAGATATCTTAAAAGATGATAGAATTTTAAATAATAAAAAATTAATTTTAGAAAAAATAGACGATTAATTTTTTATTTTGGGTTTAAATGTTTAGATAAATCATGTATACTTAAAATAGGAAAGGATGATATAAATGAGTCAAGGTAAAAAAACTTTAAGATTTATTATTTCGATTTTTATAATTACAATTGGTGCGATTATTGCGGCAGCAACATTAGAACTTGTTTTAATACCTAATAAAATGATTGATGGTGGTATTAATGGTATATCAATAATTTTAGATACTATTTTTGGTGGGGCACTCGGTTTATATGTTATTTTAATTAATTTACCTTTTGTTTTATTTGGAGCGAAAAAATTAGGTGGTAAATTTTTATTTAAAACAGCATATGGAATGATACTCTTTAGTATTTTACTTGAATTATTTGGCCATTTTGATCCATTAATTGATGATACATTACTTGCGACAGTATATGGTGGTATTGCTTTAGGTATTGGTGTTGGACTTATTATTAAGGAAGGCGGCTGTTTAGATGGTACTGAAACAGTTGCGATTATAATGAGTAGAAAAAATAATATGTCAGTTGGTCAGATAGTATTTGTTATGAATATATTTATTTATGGAGCAGCTATTTTTGTATTTGGTGCCGATAGGGCGTTATATTCGCTTTTAACATATTTTGTTACTTATAAGGTTATAGATATGGTTTCTGAAGGTATGAATAGTGTTAAGGCGGCTTTAATTATAACTGATGATGCTGATGAGATTGCAACTAATATTATGGGTAAACTTGGAAGAACAGTAACAACTATTGAAGGCATGGGTTTTGTTTCTAAAAATAATATGACAATTTTATATACAGTTATTACAAAATATGAACTTTCAATGCTTAAGGATATTCTAAATGAGGTAGAGGCATCTTCGTTTGTAACGATTTCTGATGTATCAGAAGTTATTGGAAAACATATTAAAAAAATACCTAATAAAGTGATAGAAAAGTGAAATAATTAATTGTCATTTTTTTGTTTTGTGAAAAGAAAATGATATTGAATGAAATGTATGTGATATCAATTGACTGTAAGTTTTTTTAGCTATATTATGTACTTGTAGGAGGCATTAATATGGATAAAAAAGGATATGAAGAAGTAGAAGTATATACATATCAGGATGATGATAACAAAAAAGAAAGCGTATGGGGATTATTTAAAGGTTTATTTACAGAACCAGTTAAAACAATAAGAAGATATACTTATGGTAATAACTTTGGTATATCTTGGATATTGACTATAGTATTAGGAATTTTAACAGGTTTACTTACAATAATTATGATGGAAACAGCTATTGGAACACATATGGAAGAAATGCTTTATGGTTCAAATAGTTTGGAATCATTTATAACTATATCAAATTATAATATTCCTTACTTTACAATATTTTTAGTAACTACTTTATCAGTAATTGCAGTATTACTTATAAATGCTTTAATTATTAAATTTATTGTTGGATGGTTATTTAAGAAAGATGTAACATTTAAAAATGCATTTAACTTTGTAAATATATTAAATATTATTTTGATATTTGGTGTTATTATAAGTATGCTTGCTGCTTTAATTTCATTTAGTTTAGTAGGTGCAATTCATTTAATTATATACATTGTAATGTTTACTTTAATGGTACTTTCACTTAGAGAAGTATTTGAACTTAAAGATAGCGATACAATTTATGCATTTATAATTCTTATAGCTATTTATTTCTTAATCGCACTTATTCCAATTTGTATATTACTTTACTAAAACATAAAAAACTTCTTTATTAGAAGTTTTTTTAGTGGTAAAATTGTTATAGTAGGTGAGAGGTATGAAAGAACTTATTAAGCTTGCTCGGCAAAATAAAAAATATGGAAGTAAATTTGATATATCTGTAGTTATACCAAATTATAATTATAGTAAGTATTTATATGAAAGAGTAAAAAGTGTTTTAAAACAAAAGGTTAGAATTCATGAAATTATTATTTTAGATGATAATAGTACTGATGATAGTGTAAAAATTATTAAAGAGATTGATGATAAATTATCTCCTTATATCGATGTTAGAACTTATTATAATACTGAAAATAGTGGAAGTGTTTTTAAGCAGTGGGCTTTAGGCTTTAAATATGCGAAAGCTGATTATGTTTGGATTGCAGAAGCTGATGATAGCTGTGATGATAATTTACTTTTGACTTTATCTAAAAAATTGACAGATGATGTAGTTATTAGTTATACAGATAGTTTGATAATTGATGAAAATAATAAGGTCATTGCTCCAAGTGTTAAAGATGAGATTGATATTAGAAATATTGGACATTGGGATAATGATTTTAAAAATGATGGTCTTGATGAAATTTTAAATTATGCTTTTTTAAATTTAACTTTGTTTAATGTTTCTTCCGCTTTAATTAGAAATGGGGATTACGAGAGTATATTTGAAATTTGTGAACATTTTAAACAAGCTGGTGATTGGATGTTTTATATAAATGTTATGAAGTATGGTAATGTTTTATATAGTAATGAAGTTCATAACTATTATCGCTGGCATGGCTCTAATATTTCTTTTAAAGTAAATCATGAAAAAAGACTTAGAGAAGTTAAATATATTTATAGATTTATTAATGATGAGTATAATCTTTCTTTAGATAAAAAACGTTTAATAGAAAAAAGATATAAGTATTTACTTGATAATTATTTTAAATATTAAAAAAACATTTAAATTTATATATGGGGTATGAAATGAGAAATATAATATTACTAAGTGGGTTTGATAAAACTAAATATTTTCCTTTAGAAATTGTAAATGAAATAAAGGCAAATGTTTACAAACCAGTTAATATGGCTGTTTTAACTGCAAATTTTAATAATTATGAAAAAAATGATAGACATTTTTATGGAAATGAAGAGACAATAGGCGTATTTAATACATTTAGAAAAATCTTTCCTAATTTAAATATTGTTTTACTTGATAGTAGAACTGAACAAAATAAAGGAGTAGAAATTTTAAGAAATGCGGATATAATATATTTGTTTGGTGGAAATCCTTTTACTCAATTAGAGTATTTAAAGAAATATAATTATACTGATATTTTCCAAAATACAGATGCCTTAATAATTGGTATTAGTGCTGGGTCTATGTATTTGGCTATTAATTCTTATTATTCTAAGGATGAGGATTACCCAGAAAGTGTTATTTATGAAGGTCTTGGTTTAACTGATATAACCATTGATCCACATTTTGATATTGATAATGAAGATCAAGTAAGTGAAATTATGAGTTTTTCAAAGAAAATTAAAATAATTGGTTTACCAAATGAATCTGCTATTATTATTTCAAATGGAAATGTTAAGTATATAGGAGACATCTATATATATGAAAATGGTGAGCTGAAAAAATAAATATACTTGACAAGTATAATTTTTTAAGGGGTGATATTTATCATTAAAGAAAGTTTAAATAAAATGTTATATATTTTGAAAAATCTATCAAATAATAAGCAATATGACCATGATATTATTTTAATTAATGATTTAATCAAGCGTATTAGTAATATGTTAAATAATAATGATATGACTGATGATTTCTTAGATCAAATGAATAATGACTTAAATTATTTGGATCAAAAATATGAAGATTTATATGATTTAATAAATTTGTTTGACCCTGTGCGTTTTGAATTAAAAAGAAAAAATCATATTAATTATGTTGAAAATTTAAGAGAAGAAAATAGAAAAAAGAAAGAAAATAATTTTAGATAGTTTGTCTTATATTTTTTAAAATATGGATGTGTTAGATGATAATGATAAATATATTTTTATATATGAACAAATTTTAGAAGTTTGTATTGGGTAAATATGAAAAGGTATTTATGATTTTGCATAATTTAATTAATTTTAAATATTAAAAAAAACGAGATTTTATTCTCGTATTTTTTCTTTTACATTAGTTCTTATAATACTATATAAAACTGATGCTAGTGGAACACTTATAATCATTCCAAAGATACCATATATACTTGCTCCGAATGTTACAGCAACCATTACCCATATGCTTGGAAGACCTACAGATTTACCAACTACTTTTGGATAAATAAAGTTACCTTCGACTTGCTGAAGAACAATTATAAATATAATAAATATTAATGCTTTTAATGGGTCTATCATAAAGATTAGGAACGCTCCAATACCTGTTCCAATAAATGCTCCAAATATAGGAATTAATGCGGTAAATCCAACTAAAACTGATATTGTTGGAGCATAAGGTATTTGCAGGATTAACATACCAATAAAACATAATACACCAATTATAATAGCTTCAGTGAATTGACCTGATATGAAATTACCAAAGACATTTGATGATAAGTTTGCAATATCAGTAATTTTCTTTTGATCTTTTTTAGAAAGATATGCTTTCATTATTTCTTTTATTTGTCTTGATAAGTCTTCTTTTTTAGCTAAGACATAACATGCGAAAATAATTGCTAGGGTTATGGTTGTAAATGTACCTAAAATACTACTTGCGACGCCTAATGTTTGTTTCATAATACTTTGACTATTATTTTGAACATATTTAGTTACGTTATTTTTTACATCAACCATGTAGTTATTTATATCTTCAATTTTGTTTTTATCTATACCAATATTATTAAGGAAATTTAATGTTTCGGTTTTATAATTATCAATATTATCTTTGAAAATCGAAACTGTATTATTCATTTGAGGAATTACTAATCCTAAAACTAATGATATAACACCAATGATGATTAAAAATGTGATGGTTAAAGAAAGTGGTCTTTTTAATTTTTTATGTTTTTTACCTAATTTTTTAAGTAATTTATTTTCAACTAAATTTAATAAAACATTTAAAACAAAAGCAATCATTAAACCGATAATAAATGGCGATGAGATGGCGATAATATACATGACAAAATTAAATATTTCTTTTATATGTATGAAAGCAAATATTAACGTTACTGTATATAATATTATTAACATTATTTCTTTTTTATTTTTTTTAACATCCATAAAAAAGCCTCCTTTTTGGTGATAGTATATCACAGGAAGCATTAATATGCAAAATGATTAAGTAATCATTTTTTTAATATTTAGTAAACCATTTTTTTCAAGTCTGGATATTTGAGCTTGGCTTATACCAATTTCTTCGGCTAATTCCATTTGGGTTTTACCTACTAAGTATCTTTGGGTGATAATGTATTTTTCTTTATCCTTTAATTTATCTAAGGCTTTATTTAGGGATATTTTTGTTTCTAAATCATAATTTTCTTCTTTATTTCCTATTTGATCGGCTAGGTATATGACATCACCACCATCATTATAAATTGGTTCAAACATACTAATTGTATCTTTTAGAGAGTTTAAAGCTTCATTAACTTCAAATTCAGTTATACCCATTGCTTTGGCTATTTCGGCATTTGAAATGTCTTTATTTTTTTCATTTAATAGTTTTTCTTTCATTTGTAATGCTTTATAGGCGGTGTCTTTGATACTTCTAGATATTCTAACAGAGGTAAAATCTCTTAAATGTCTTTTAACTTCTCCTAAAATCATTGGGACAGCATAGGTTGAAAATTTGACTTCATGAGAAAGGTCAAAATTATCAATTGCTTTAATTAATCCGATACATCCGACTTGAAATAAGTCATCCATATTATCACATCTACCAGAGAAGTTTTTTAATATTGATAAGACTAATTTTAAATTACCATTAATAAGTTCTTCTTTGGCACTTTTATCACCGTCTTTTAATTTTAAGAAAAGGTTTGTTTGCTCTTCTTGTGTTAAAACTTTAATATTCGCAGTATTCACGCCACAAATTTCTACTTTATGACGTGCCATAAAAATCTCCTTTCACTTATGTTATGAGAAATTTTTAAAAATTTTATTCATAAATTATTTTAAAAAAATATAATATGGTAGGGGTGATATATATGAATAAACCGATTATTGGAATTATTGGAGTAAAGCTTATAAATGAGGAAAATCCATTTTTAGCTTATACAAAATTTGTTAGTAATTATGGTAAAAGAGTTAGAGAGGCTGGTGGTATTCCTATAGGTCTTTTTGAAGATATAAATGATGATAATTTAAGTTTATGTGATGGTTTTATTTTACAAGGTGGTTTGGATATTAATGATGATTATTTAAAGGTTTTAGATTATGCATTTAAAAATAATAAACCATTACTTGGTATTTGTTTGGGTGTGCAGGCGATGGGTGAATATGAAAATGAAACTTCAAATGAGACTCTTATAAAGGTGGATGGACATAATGCTCAAAATTTTGAACTTTCTAAATTAGATCTTTTTAAACATAAGATTTATTTGGATAAATATTCTAAAATTTATGATGTTTATAAAGAAGATGTTTTGTATGTGCCTTCAGTTCATGATTTTGCGGTAGATGAAAGAGTTATTAAAAATAAATATTTTAAGATTACTGGAAGAGCGTTTGATGGTACTACCGAAGTTTTAGAATCTATAAATGATAACTGGATAGTTGGGGTTCAATTTCATCCAGAGATTGAGGATAAGAATTTAGTTTTATTTGAAGAACTTGTTAAAGAAGCTATTTTAAATAAGCATTAATTTTTGATTTATCTATATAATTAAATAGGTGATAATATGATGCTTTCTGATTTACAAGATAAAGATATCATTAATTTAATTGATGGTAAAAAAATAGGTTCAATTATTGATATTTTAGTTGATGATAAGGGTAGTGTGAAAGAGCTTTCAGTTCAAAAAAAGAAATTTCTATTTTTTTCAGGTGGGGTATTTAAAATTAAATGGGATATGATTGACAAGATTGGGAAAGATGTTATACTAGTTAATGTAGGTAGTTAGGAGCGGTATATGAAAATATTATTACATACTGGTAAGATGAAAGATGTGGCAGCTAGTGGTGTTGGAAGGGCTATTGTTCATCAAAGAAAAGCTTTAGATTATGCTGGTGTTTCTTATACAACAGATATTAATGATGATTTTGATATTGTCCATATAAATACAATTTTTCCAGAGTCTTATAGACTTGCAAAAAAGTGTAAGAATAAAGGTAAAAAAGTTATTTTTCATGCTCATTCAACTGAAGAAGATTTTAAAAATTCTTTTAAATTTTCAAATGAGGTGGCACCTATTTTTAGAAAATGGCTTAAGATGTGTTATGGAACAGCTGATTTAGTTTTAACGCCAACTCCTTATGCTAAAAAGGTTTTGGAAAAATATGGTTTAGATAAGGAAATTATTCCAATATCTAATGGTATTGATTTGGAATTTTTCGATGTTAAATTAGGTGATGGTAAAAGATTTAGAGATAAGTATGGCTTTAAAGATGATGATAAAATAGTAATGGCAGTTGGTCTTTATATTGAAAGAAAAGGTATATTAGAATTTTTAGAACTTGCAAGAAGGATGCCTGATTATAAATTTATATGGTTTGGCTATACAAAACCATCACTCATTCCAATTAAAATTAATGAAGCAATTAAAAATAAGACGGATAATGTTTTTATGCCTGGTTATGTTCCTAGTGAAGATTTAAGGGATGCTTATGCGGGATGTGATGTTTATATTTTCCCAACTAAGGAAGAAACGGAAGGAATTGTGCTTTTAGAATCTTTAGCGATGAAAAGTAAAACTTTGGTTAGTGATATTCCTATTTATGATGAATGGCTTATAGATGGAGAAAACATTTATAAAGCTTCAGATGTTGATGAGTTTGAAGAAAAAATTAAAAAAATAATTAATAATGAACTTCCAGATTTAACAGAGGAAGGATATCAAGTTGCGGTAGATAGAGATATTAAAAAAATAGGTGAAAAACTTAAAGAAATATATGAATATGTTTTAAAAAATTAGTCATTCAAATGAATGGCTTTTAATTTGTAATTAATTACTTTTTATGATATATTCAGTTTGGTGATTTAAATGAAATTTTTAATTGAAAAAAGGAATTATATAATTTTATTAATTATTATTTTACTTATATGTTTTATTGTTTTTAATTTAGGAGGAAAAAAACAAATTTATATTAAAAGTTTTAATTATTTTAATAAAGTTATAACAGTTAAAATTTATGATAAAGTTGATAGTAATAAGATAACTAAAACTATTAATGATATTTATAAAAAATATGAATCTGGCAAAGGTGATGAAGATTTAATTGCTTATGGGAAACTTCTTTATAAAAAATCTTTAGGTTATATTGATATAACTGATACTAGTTTGGATTATGCTTTAAAGCATGGTGAAAGTTTAGACTTTAAAACGAAAATTAATGAAAATTATGATAAAAATAATTTTGATTTGATAATTAGTAGTTATGCGACTAGTGAGGTTATTGATTATTTTAGGCAAAATGATATATCAAGTTATATAATAAATGAAAATGGGAATATTACTGTAGGAAAACATTATGATAATGGTAAGTTTAGAATATCAATTAATAAATATAAAGGTGATGTTTTAACAATTGTTAATTTGGAAGGCAAGAGTATGGCAACCGTTAATAAAACTGATTCAATTAATAGTTATATGATTAATCCTAAGACAAGTAGTGTTTCAGATAATTTTGATAGTGTAACTGTTATTGCTAATGATAATTTAACTGCAACAATGCTTGCTCAAACATTATTTTTAATGAATGAAGAGGAAGGTAGAGGCTTTATTAAAAGTTATGATGCGGCTGCTTTATGGCAAAAAAATGGGGATGTTTCTTATACAGATTCTTTTAAAAAATATGAAGCTAATTAGTAGCTTTTTTTGTATGTAAACAAAGTGACTTGCTAAAGTAAGTAATTTGATTGAAGGAAAATATTACCTTGTTTTTTTTTTTTTTTTTTTGATAAAATGGTATTGTAAGGTAGGAGGATTAAATATATGAAAAAATTATTTTTTGCGCTTTCAATATTT
>CACZST010000001.1 GCA_902783895.1 uncultured Erysipelotrichaceae bacterium | reverse complement strand
TACTAAATGTTTTTAATATAAATATAATTCCAGGTTTAAACCTAAAACCAAATACAACAAATATATTTATTCAAGGATTAATTTTAACATTATCAAATCCAATAACAATAGTATTTTGGGGTAGTGTATTAACCACAAAAATAATAGATGATGGATTAAAGAAAAAAGAATTAGTTGTTTTTTCTATTGGCCTAGTTTCGGCAACACTTTTCTTTTTAACATTTGTGGCTATACTAGGAATAATTCTATCATCATTTATTCCTGAAACAATATCAAAAGTATTGAATATTATTGTAGGATTATTAATAATTTATTTTGGAATAAAACTTGTTATAAAAAAAGATAGTAATTAGTACTTATTCCTAATACGCAAACAACCAAGGTAGTTTCATATTTGGGAAATATTCCTAATACTGAAACAAGGTTAGAGCACTTAGCACTGACACTGATACAACCCATGTAGAAAATGTATGTTTACTTAAAAGAGATAATTAATTTTATATAAGAAGGAGAAATAAACTTGTCATTAGTATATTGAAATGCTATAACTTATTTAAAAATGATAAAGAAATGTTTAGTTATTTATATTGTTATTTTTCATTTACAAAATTGCACAATATAAATTGCTTTTTTTGTGCAAAAATGTTAATATGTGTTAAATGTATGTTTACTTAAAAGAGATAATTAATTTTATATAAGAAGGGTGCTGTATGAGAGAAAGTTTTAAGAAATATTTAAATGAGGATGTTAAATTTGATAATTTAACTTGGACTGGTATATTTAGTTTTTTAATTGTGTTTTCAGGATTTTTTGGTTGGATTTATGAATTTATATTTTATTATTTTAATGGTGGAATGAAACAATTTTATATGCAGGGTGGTAATTTCTTACCATGGATTAATATATATGCGATAGGGGCTGTAATGATTTATTTTTTGACTTATAAATTTAGAAAGAAACCTTGGCTTGTTTTTTTGATAAGTTTTGTTTCTTGTGGAGTCCTTGAATATATTTCTGGTCTTGGTATATATGTTTTACTTGGAAAAAGATACTGGGATTATAATAATGAAATACTTAATTTTGGTAATATTGATGGATTTATTTGTCTAAGGAGTCTTCTTTTCTTTGGTATATCGAGTTTATTTTTGATGTATATAGTTATACCGTTTACTTTTAAAATAGCTAAAAGTGTTGATAAAAGATTTTTTGCTTGGGTTTGCTTAGTTTTACTTATTATTGTTTTGTTTGATGAGGTATATAATTTAGTTTTTTCTCATGTATTTGATTTACCTAATGCGGTTGATGTTTATAAGAAGATTGGTTTAAAATATGTAACTTATAATTAGATAGATGTAAACTAAACGTTTTAATGTAATGATTTTTGACATAAATTAAGGCTTTGCGGTATAATGGATTTGGAGGTAACGATATGAATAATGATGATGAGTTAAATAAAAGATTTGAGGATAATAAAAGAATGGTTGATGCGGGTAATGTAGATTGGCTTAAACAAGATTTTATAGATGGTGTAATTAATGGTACAAAAATTGATGCTCAAAAAATGGAAGTTGGAGATAGACGAAGTTATGAGAATTATGAGGCGGCTAAGAAAGCTTCAGTTGGAGTTGAAAAGGTTAGCCATTATGCAAAAAGAATTATAATTGATCCTAAGTATCAAGTTAGAAGTAAGAAAATTGTGGCGACAGTATTTGCAGGTTTATCTATTGCTATTGCTGGTGGTGTGCTTGTAACAAATACAGTTGACAGTTATAAATTAGATGATGCTGTTAAAGATACAGTTGGTTATATATCTGCTTCAGAACATACTATTGATGCACATGATCCTGCTAATCCGGGCGCATATTTTTATGATACATCGGCAATTGCTAGAGATATAGTAAATACTGATGATTTTGAAGATAATGTTTATGGTGTTTATTATAGGTTTAAAGAAAATAGAGTTAATGTTGAAGGTAGTATGGATGAAGTATTTTCTAAATGTAATTTATATACTGATGAAGGCTATGCAAGCTTTAGTGATTATTTAAAAAGCAAAGGCTTGGTTGATGAAAATGGTAATATTGATTTAGATAAATATAATGCACAAGCTGCGATGGAACTTATGGAAAGAGAAAAAGGAAAGGCTAAATAATTATGGAAAAAGAAATTGTTACTTTAAATGATGGTCTTGAATATGTAATAGTAGATGAAATTAGTAGTAATGGTAATGTTTACGTTTATTTAAGTAATGTAGATAATCCAGATAAATTTTGTATAAGAAAAAAAATTTATAATAATGAACTTCATTTACTAGTAGGACTTGATAATGATGAAGAGTTTGATTTTGCTTTAAAACTTTATAGTAAGAACATATAATAAAAAAGTGAGTTAAATCACTTTTTTTGTACATAAAAACTGCATTACTGCAGCTTTATTTATTTGTTAAACGATATATATTATATGATGGAGTGTTAAATAATCTAAAGTCAATAGTTGAAACACCAAGACCATTTGATACATACATATCGCTTTGACCAATTTTATAATAAGGTCCAGGATATTTTTGACCATTAGGTGGGAGAATAATAGGTGGCAAGCCAGGAACTCTTACTTGACCATTATGTGTATGTCCGGCTAATATTAAATTGAATTTATTTATTTTTAAATCATCGATTATATCTGGTTCATGTATTAGTAATATATTATAAATTGGTCCATTTTGTTGAAATGAATTTAAGTAATTTATTGTTTCAGTTAATTTATCGTTTATGCTTTGTTTATCTTCGGCAGTAGAAACGCCAGCGATTAAAATATCATTATAACCATCTTTATATATTGTATCATAAGAATTATTTAAGTTTTTAAAACCACCATTTTGGATTATATATTCCCATTCATCGAATTTATAATCATGGTTTCCAGTAATCGCATATTTGTCAGTTGCGATTATTTTTTTTAATCCATCACTTAGTTCTTTGGCCATGGTTGTTGTCATGTTTGTATTTTTGTCAATGAGGTCTCCTGTTAGAACAACGATATCTGGTTTTTGTTCATTTATGCTTTTTACTAGTTTATCTAGACTTTTTTTATCAAATACTCTTCCATAATGGATATCAGATATCTGAACTATTTTAAAACCATTAAAATTATCAGTAATATTTTTATCTGTAATTTTATATTCATGAACTGTCATCATTCTTGGGGCGATAAAATGAGCGTAAGCAATGACAGATATAATGATTATAATTATTAATATAAAAAATTTTATTATTGGATGTTTTTTCTTTTCCATAATTTTTCACCTATGTTAATTTTACCACGTATATTGGTTAACATAAAGATTTAATTTTTTTAAATTTTATGTACTTTACTTTTTTGATTAGTAATTTTAATGTTTATTATAATAAATTTATTTAATTTTGGGTAAAAAAAAGAAATTATTTTTTTAAGTAAACATTAGTAAAAATGTTTGCATAGCCATTAGTATTCCGTTATGCATGAAGTGGAATCCCATGGAAACAAATATATTGTTTGTTTTTACATACATGTAGGCAAAGGCAACACCGCATGAGCAATAAGATATTAAATAAAGTGGGAATAATTCATCAAAAGGCATGCCGATTAAGTGAAGTCCACCAAAAACTAAACTTGATATGGTAATAAATAAGAAATTATTTTGGAATATGGCTCTAAAACATTTTCTAAATACTAGTTCTTCTAATACAGGAGCTAAGAAAACGGCTGAAATAAATGTGAATATTGGAATTTGTTTAAATGTTTCTCTAATGATTGCTTCGTTTTCTGAGGCACCTCCACCGAGAGTGTTTATTATAACATTTGACACCATCATAACAATAAGGGCGAGTATATATACTTTTAGATATTTGGTAAAATATTTTAGATTATTTTTCTTTATGTCTTTAATACATCTATGTATATCTTTTCTAAACATCATATATATTGATATGATAATTAAAAGTTCCATAAATATACTATATATATTTTGAACGGTTAAGGGTAATTTTGCAGGATTAATTCCTAAGGCATATAGGGGAACTGATTTAAAAATACTTACTGAAAAATAAATAATGATTCCTGCAAGTCCTTTTAAAATATTTGTTAATGTTTTATTATTCATTTAAATCACCATTTTAATTATAGCAGATATTTGTTTTAATTATAATAATTTTGGTTTAAAAATAATATATTTAAGTAAAGGGGTTTATAAAACCTACAATTTATGGTATAATCTAGGTGGTTTTGAAAAAAGAGTGGGCTATCCCACTCTTTAATGTAAATTAGGAGGTGCTTTGTGGAAGAGAAAATTAGAAAGTTACTAGAAGGGCCAATTAATGAGGCTGGATATATTTTAGATGAGGTATATTATGGTAAGGATGGTTCTTCAAATTGTTTGAGACTTGTTATTGATAAGGATGGATTTATTAATATTAATGATTGTGTGAAGGTAAATGATATTGTAAATCCAATTTTAGACGAGAATGATCCAATCAGTGAGAGTTATGTTTTAGATGTTTGTTCAAAAGAGAAAGGAAGTGTTTAAAAATGAAAGCTGCAGAGTTTAAGAAAGCTGTAGATGCTTTATCAAAGGAAAAAGGGATTGATAAAGAGAAAATATATGATGCAATGGAACTTGCACTTACAAGTGCATATAAGAAAAACTATAATTCACTTTCAAATGTTAGGGTTGATATTAATAGAGAAACTGGTGATATAAAGATTTATTCTTATAGAACAGTTGTTTTTAATGAAGAATTTGAAAAAGCTGATGGAGTAATTGAAAAAGAAATTATTACTGATGAAGAAGGTAATGAAGAAGAGGTTGAGAAAGAATTTTATTATGACCCAAGAATTCATATTACTTTAGATGAAGCTAGAAAGATTGTTCCTGGTATTAATATTGATGAGACAATTGAAAATGAAGTAACACCAAAGGATTTTGGTAGAGTTGCTGCTGCAACTGCTAAACAAGTTGTTGTTCAAAAAATAAGAGAAGCTGAAAGAGAAATAATTAATGAGGAGTTTGCTGATAAGCAAGATGAGATGGTTACTGGGCTTGTTGCTATGGAAGATCAACGTAATTATTATATTGATTTAGGTAAAACTCAAGGTATTTTACCAAAAAGTGAAATTATACCTGGTGAGACTATTAAGATGGGTTCTAGTATTAAGGTATATATTACTAAGGTTGATAATAATTCAAAGGGTCCTTTAATTTTACTTTCAAGAAAACATTATGGTTTTGTTAAAAGATTATTTGAACTTGAAATCCCAGAAATTAGTGAGGGTATTATTTTAGTTTATAGTGTGGCTAGAGAAGCAGGTGTAAGAACTAAGATTGCAGTTTATTCTGAAAATCCTAATGTTGATGCTGTTGGTTCTTGTATTGGTCCAAATGGAAGCAGGATTAATAGAATTATAGATGAACTTAATGGTGAAAAAATTGATGTTATTCCTTATGTAAATGACGATGCTAAGTTTATTGAAAATGCTCTTAGTCCAGCCAAGGATTTACATATATTTGTAATGGATGAAAAGAAGAAACAAGCTTTAGCTATTGTTAATCAAGAAAATTTGTCTTTAGCAATTGGTAGAAAGGGATTAAATGTTCGTTTAGCTTCAAGACTTACACATTTTAATATTGATGTTGAGACTATTGAACAAGCTAGAGAGCATGGAATTAGTATTGTTGAATAATGAAAACTAGAAAAATTCCGATGAGAACATGTGTGGTAACTAAAGAAAAGTTACCTAAGGGTGAACTTATAAGAATTGTTAAGACAGATGATGGTGTTATTTATGATTTAACCGGTAAGGTTAATGGTCATGGTGCTTATTTAAAAAAAGATAAGGATGTGCTTTTAAAAGCAAAGAAAAGTAAGGTGTTGAATAAATATTTAGAAACTGATATACCTGATAATTTCTTTGATGAACTTAATAATATTTTATAGAAATGAGGTGCATAAAATGATGAGTGTATTAGATTATGCGTTAGATATTGATAAAACTGTAGAAGAGGTTTTAGATAAATGTCGTGAACTTGAGATTGAGGTAAATTCACAAGATGATATGCTTGATGAGGATGCGATTATCCTTTTAGATAATGGCTTTGATGAGTCACTTGATGAAATTAATCTTGAGGAAGAGGTAGAAGCTACCGAAAAAGAGGTTAAAAAAAGTAAACCTAAGAAAGGTAAAAATAGTGATAAAACTAGTAAGAAAAATACATTGGCTTTAAAGAAAAAAGAAATGTATAAGAGTAAAGAAAAATTACAAAGTAATGCTCCAGTAAACAATGATAAGGTAGTTTTATATAAGGAAGGTATGACAATTGGTGAACTTGCTAATGAGCTTTCTGTATCAGCTGCTGAACTTGTTAAAAAATTATTTTCATTAGGTTTAATGGTTAATATTAATAGTTCTATATCATTTGAAAATGCTGAAATTTTAGTTTTAGATTATGGTAAAGAACTAAAAAAAGAGGAAACTGCTGATGTTTCTAATTTCGAAGAATTTGAGGTAGTTGATGATGAGAAGGATTTAGTTAAAAGACCTCCTGTTGTAACAATAATGGGACATGTTGATCATGGTAAAACAACTCTTCTTGATACAATTAGAAAAACAGCGGTTGCATCTTTAGAAGCTGGTGGTATTACTCAGGCAATATCCGCATATCAAGTTAAATATAATGATGAGTTGATCACATTTATTGATACTCCAGGGCATGCAGCTTTTACTGAAATGAGAGCGCGTGGTGCGAGTGTTACTGATATAGTAATTATTATTGTTGCGGCTGATGATGGTGTTATGCCACAAACTAAGGAAGCAATTGATCATGCTAAAGCAGCTGGTGTACCAATTATAGTTGCTATTAATAAAATGGATAAACCAGGTGCTAATCCAGAAAAAGTTATGACTGATTTAGCTGAATATGGTTTAATGCCTGAATCATGGGGTGGAGATACTTTATTTACAAATATTTCGGCTGTTACTGGTGAAGGTATT
Organism: uncultured Erysipelotrichaceae bacterium; assembly: GCA_902783895.1. Lineage (GTDB taxonomy): Bacteria > Bacillota_I > Bacilli_A > RF39 > UBA660 > Coprosoma. The sequence goes on along the minus strand of CACZST010000001.1, from coordinate 3,946 downwards.
AATGATTTACTTGAAAATATTTTACTTGTTGCTGATTTAAATGATTATAAGGCTAATCCAAATCGTTATGCGATGGGTAGTGTTTTAGAATCACAACTTAATCCACATGTTGGACCTGTTGTAACTCTTTTAGTTCAAAATGGTACTTTAAGATTGGGTGATCCTGTGGTTGTTGGAACTGCTTTTGGTAAAATTAGATCCATTAAAAATGATAAAGGTGAAGAGATTACTCAGGCTTTAGTTTCACAGCCGGTTTCAATTACTGGTCTTAATGAAGTTCCATCAGCTGGTGATAGATTTATGGCTTTTGAATCAGAAAAAGAAGCTAAAAATATTGCTTCTGAGAGAAAAAATCAAGAAAGAATTAGACAAAATAGTATTAAATCTTCTGTTACTTTAGATGATTTATTTAGTAAAATAGGTGAAGGTTTAAAAGAAATTAATGTTATTATTAAAGCTGATGTTAATGGAAGTAGTGAAGCTGTCCGCAATAGTTTAGCTAAGATTGATGTTGAAGGTGTTAGAATTAATGTTGTTAGAAGTGGTGTTGGGGCAATTACTGAAAGTGATATTGTTTTAGCTCAAGCTTCTAATGCGATTATTATTGGATTTAATGTTAGACCTTCTTCAAGAATAAAAGATAAAGCTAAAGAATCTGGTGTAGAGATTCGTTTATATGACATTATATATAAAGTGGTTGAAGAGATGGAAGCTGCAATGAAGGGTATGCTTGATCCTGAATATGAAGAGAAGATTTTAGGTACAGCTGATATTAGACAAATATTTAAATTTTCTAAGGTTGGTAATATTGCTGGATGTGGAGTTACTGAAGGTGTAATTACACGTGACGCTAAAGCACGAGTTATTCGTGATGGTGTTGTAATATATGATGGTAAAATTGGATCTTTACAAAGGGAAAAAGATACTGTTAAAGAAGTTAAGAAAGGCTTTGAATGTGGAATTACGATTGATGGTTTTAATGATATTAGAATTGGCGATGTAATAGAAGCATATGAAATGGTAGAAGTAAAGAGATAAGCTTAGGCTTATTTTTTTTATGAAGGTTGATTATTTCTTAAACCTTTTGGTATAATAATTAAAGAGAAGAGGAATGATATATGAATCAAGTTAAGATAGAAAGAATAAATAGTAGTTTGCAAGAACAAATTAGTTATATTTTGGCAACTGAGGTAAAAAATCCTGATATTAAATTTGTAACAATTACTGGGGTTAAGACGGCCAGTGATTTAGGAAGTGCGAAGGTTTATTTTACGGTTTTAGATAACGAGAAGCGTAAACAAACATTAGATGCTTTAAAAGAAGCTAGTGGATTTATTAGACATGAGCTTAGAGAAAGAATTGATATTAGACAAATTCCTGAACTTAAGTTTATTTATGATGAATCTATTGAATATGGTATGAGGATTGAAGAGACGATTTCTAAGTTGCATGAATAATGTGTTTTTTGTTATTTATGCTTATTTTTAATGGAATAAACGGATTTTGTCATTAAAATGCTTGACAAACGTATTATTAATATGTATAATTGATTTTGTAAATTTGAAAAGGGAAAGAAGAAGTGTCCACTTCTCACCTGATTGCTTATAGGCAATGGGTATAGGCCAATATTAATAATGATAGGTTTAGTGGATACTTTTGTATTCACTTTTTTATGGAGGTGTCTAGTATCGCAAGAGAAAGAGATTTATATATCAATGAACAAATAAGGGCCAAAGAAGTAATGGTTATTGGACCTAGTGGGGAACAATTAGGAGTTAAATCTATTAAAGATGCTCTTACTTTAGCAAATTATGCTGGTTTTGATTTAGTACTTATGAATCCAGGTGGAAAACCACCAGTTTGTAAGATAATGGATTATAATCGTTATAAATATGAAAATAAAAAGAAACAGAAAGAAAATCTTAAGAAACAAAGAGAATCTAATTTGGAAATGAAAGAGTACAAATTATCTGTTACTATTGATGTTCATGATTTTAATACAAAGCTTAAGAATGCTATTAAGTATTTAGAAAAGGGTCATAAGATAAGAGTAAGTATTAGATTTAAGGGTAGAGAAATTTCTCACGCTAATTTAGGTAAGGATGTTTTAATGAGATTTGCAGATGAAGTTAAAGAAATTGCAACTATTGAAACTATGCCAAAATTAGATGGTCGAATTATGTTCTTGGTACTTGCACCAATTAAGGAAAAATAGGAGGATTTACATGGCTAATAAAGTTAAAGCAAAAACTCATAAGGGTTTAAAAAAAGTTACAATTGTTAGAAAAAGTGGTTCAGTTAAATTCCAACCAGCTAACAAAAATCATAAGTTAACTCATAAGAGTAATCAATCTAGAAGAAGAAGACATCAAGATTCAGGTATGTCTGTATCAGATACTAGAAGATTAAAAAGTTTAATAAACAAGTAATTGAAGGAGGATTTATAATATGAGAGCTAAAAATGGTACAATTCATCGTGCACATCGTAAAAAGGCACTAAAAGCAGCAAAAGGATACTTTGGTAGTAAACATAGATTATATAAAACTGCCCAAGAGCAAGTAATGCATTCAGAAAAATATGCTTATAGAGATAGAAGAAATAGAAAAAGAGATTTTAGAAAGTTATGGATTACTCGTATTAATGCGGCTTGCCGTCAAAACGAAATCAGTTATTCAAAATTCATTAATGGTTTAGATAAAGCTGGTATTGAAATCAATAGAAAAATGCTTTCAGAAATAGCTATTGATGATCCAAAGACTTTTACTAATATTGTTAATGCAGCTAAAGCAGCTTTAGAAGGTAAAAAAGTAGAAGTTAAGGAAGAAGTAAAAGAAACTAAAAAAGCTTCAGAAAAAACTGAATCAAAAAGCACAGATTTATCAAAAATGACTGTTGCTGAGCTTAGAGAAATGGCTAAAGAAAAGGATATTAAAGGATATTCTACAATGAAAAAAGCTGAATTATTAGATGCTTTAAAATAGAATATTCTTTTTTTCTTGGAGGTGTTAATTTTGAGAAATTTATATTTAGATTTTGATGGTGTTGTTTGTGATACTATTGATATTACTTACAAAATGCTTGAAGAAATGGGATTAGATTATAGAGATAAGGAAATTTGTGAACCATTTTATCAAAAACTTGATTGGAATGAAGTGTTTGAAAGGTGTCATATTATTAATGATTCAATTAATTGTATTCAAAAGATTATTGATAGCGGAAAATTTAATGTTGCTTTCTTAACTCATGTTAATTCAATTGGAGAAATTGAATCAAAAGTTGATTTTATTATGAGACATTTTCCAAATATAACTATAATTTCAGTTCCAAAATCTATATCTAAAACTCAAATGGTTAATGTTAAGGATTCTATTTTAATAGATGATTATACACAAAATTTAATTGAGTGGAAACAGCAAGGCGGATATGGAATTAAATTTGATTTAGAAATGGAATATAAAGGATTTCCAGTTATTGATAGATTAGATAAAATTCTTACTGACCCTAGTATATTAGAAGATCAAATCATTGAAAAATGATTTTTTTTTACTTTTTATAATATTGTTTTATGAGGGAGGTATAAAATATGAAGTACGAGGTAAGATTTTATTTTCCTAAGAAAGATTTAAGTTAAATTATTAATAATTTAAAAAATGTTAAAAGATTAAATAAGGAGAAGATGACTTCTTTTAATTTCATCTGATGATATTAATAAATAATAAGATGTTATTAGAAAATGGATAAATGAGATTGACCTTGATATAAATAATGTTTATCGTCTTTCTTGGAATGATAAATATAATAGGTTATGTAAATTTCAACAGGTTAAACAATATTGACATGTTATATTTGATTTACCTATGTCAGAGGTAAGATATTTTTTTTGCTTAAATAATTATTTTTGATTAGAGGAAAATATTACTTGTTTTTTTTTTTTTTTTTTTTTTT